>DATKLM010000085.1:0-3702 GCA_035542415.1 Spirochaetia bacterium | reverse complement strand
GCGGATGGGTTTTTTTATGCCCGAGCGCTCTTCCTCCTGCCAGGAGAGAACCTGCCGGGAAATCTCATCATGCGTACGGGAAAGGATGTCCAGGATCTCCGCCTTGCTCCGCGGCGAGGGGTACAGCGTCAGCGGCTTGAGCCGATAGAGCGTGCTCCCCATGTTCGACAACAGGTCCCCGAGCCTCGATATGCGATAGCCGCCGTTCAGCGCAACGGAGACCACGGGCATGGGAGCCCGCTCCAGGATGATGCGCGCCCCCCCCGCCTGGAACGGCTGCACGTCCCCGGTCCTCGACCTCCTGCCCTCGGGAAAGACCACCGGACAGTACCCCTGGCCGGCGAGGTCGGCCAGCTTCGTGAGGGTACGATGGCCGTGACGGAAATCGCTCGTTCGCGAGATCACCGCGTGCTGGCCGACCCGCAGATTAAGAGACACGTAGGGAACCCAGCGGCCGAGCTCTCTCTTGGCGACGAAGCGGAGGCCGTGGGAGGGAAAAGCCGCGCCGAGCGCGGCGATGTCGGCGAGGCTCTGGTGGTTGGAAATGATCATGAACGTTCGCGGAAGGGGAGGGCCCCGGAACCGCTCGAAGCCCACCTTCATCCTGCCGAACGTGCTCGCCAGCCAGAAGAGTTTCCTGCCGATCTCCACCTGCTGACGGGACACCATGCCCATCACCGCGTCCGGCTTGAAGAGCCGGGCAAGCCGCAATTGGAGCGCGCCGCGAAGGAACAGGGCCCCCCCGCAGAAGACCAGGAAAAGGACTCCCACCCCTACCGGCCCTCGTGCGCCGCCACGGTGCGGGCGATCTCCCTGATGAAAGACGGGCTGGTCCCGCAGCAGCCCCCGATGACCTTGACACCGGCCTCCGCGATGGCGGGCACGAAGGAGGCGTACTGTTCGGCTGTCAGGGGATAGGTGACCTTTCCGCCCACGATGTGCGGAATGCCCGCGTTTGCCTTGACCCACAGCGGGAGCGTCGTGAGCTCGCGGAGGATGGGCGCGAGAGGCACGTAGTCCTCGATCCCGGAGCCGCAGTTGGCGCCGATGAGCGCGGCCCCGGCCTCTTCCGCCCTGCGGACGCAGGCCTCCGGCGGATTGCCCATCATCGTCCGGTAGCCGTGCGGAGTGTGATTGTACGTCATGCTCGACACCACCGGCAGCCCGGTTGACTGAACGGCGGCCCTGACGGCCACCGCCATTTCCTCCATATCGGTCATGGATTCCACCACGATGAGATCCACCCCGCCGGCGACGAGTGCCCGCGCCTGCTCCGAGAAGACGTCGAACAGGTCCTCCGGCGACACCTCGCCAAGCGCGAGGAACCGGGCCGACGGGCCGATGTCGCCGGCGATGAGCGCGCGGTCCCCGACCACGTCACGCGCAAGGGCCGCCGCTCGAAGGTTGATCTCCGCGGTGCTGTTCGAAAGGCCGTGAGGCTCCAGCCGGAACCGGTTGGCCCCGAACGTGTTCGTGAGAATGATCTTCGAGCCGGCCTCGAGATACTCCCGCGTGATCTCCTTCACGATGTCGGGATGAGTGATGTTCCATTCGTCCGGCGGGCTTCCCTGCATGAGACCGCGTTTGAAGAACTCCGTTCCCCAGGCGCCGTCGGCCAGAAGAACGCCGTCGGTCTGCAACGTTTGTGTTACGACGTCCATGATTGCCTGATACTACCGCGTCGCCTCGCTTGTGAAAAGAAGCGCTTTTCGCTACGCTGGGCGCCGCCATGGGGGTGTTCCTCCTCTGCTACGCGTCGCTGAGCGCGCTCATTCTCGCGTTTCACATCGCCCTCGCGGCGGGACTGGTGCGGAACGGCCTGGACGAGGCGCGACGCCGCCGCGGCACCCGCGGGGAGAAGGATCTGCGGGCGGAGGTGATCGTGGCCCTGCGCAACGAGCAGGAAACACTTCCCGCCCTGCTCGCTTCCCTTTGGGCGCAGACCAGGACGGACACCCTCTTTCTGTTCGTGGACGACAGGTCAAGCGACGCGACCGGGAGGATCCTTGACGAGTTCTGCGCTTCGGTAGGACCGCGCGCCCGCGTCATCCACAACGCGAACGAGCCGCGCGAGCTGACGGGAAAGCAGGCAGCTCTCGACCTTGCGTTCGACGCCTGCAGGGGCGACGTGCTTCTCTTCACTGACGGCGACTGTGTCGTTCCCCCGGGCTGGGTGGACGGCATGCTCGCCTGTTTCCAGGAGCCTGAGGTGGGCATCGTCCTGGGCCGCATCGAGCTTCCCTCCACGCGCGGGTTTCTCGGCGCTTTCCAGGCGTTCGAGCAGCCGCTGCTCAACCAGTACAATCTCGGCTCGGTCGGGATCGGCGTCCCGACGGGCTGCTTCGGAAACAACATGGCGGTGCGCGCGGCGGCGCTGCGGCCGGTCGGAGGCTTCCGGACGATCGGCTACTCTGTCACGGAGGACGCGATGCTTCTGGACGCGGTGTGCCGCTCGGGCGCGTGGAAGGCGCGGGCGCGCGTCGTGGACAGCTGCGCCGCGCGCACCGTGGCCCGGCGCACGTGGGCCGAGTTCGTGAATCAGCATACCCGTTGGAATGCGGGGGGACTTTTTGCGGCGGACTTCGTGACGAGGTTCTTCTATTTCCTCGTTGTGGTGATCTACCTGACCTCCAGCATCGTTTTTCTTCCCCTGGGGCTTCTCGACTGGCGCATCCCGGCTCTGTGCTCTACCTCGTTCGTCAGCATCGGCCTCCTCGGAGCCATTGGCGGGCTGTATCCCGGGAAGAGAAAGATCAGGTATTTTCTGTCGTTTCTCCCGTTCCTCGTCTTCTTCGGTTTCTTCTACGTGTTCGTGACCCTGCGCGCGCTTCTGGAGCGCCCTTTTGAATGGAAGGGAAGGGCGTTGAGGTCTCACGCGCCCGCGGGCAGGCCGTAACGCGACCGGAGCGCGCTTCGCGCGATCGGCCTTTGGAGCGTCCACGCGAGCTGGCCTTTGCCCTCCGGCGACTGCATCTACCGGATATCGCCCTTCGGGCGATCGGCCCTAGGAATACTCCCGCTGCACGAGGGCCAGGAACTCCCGCGGAGTGATGATCGGCACTCGCAGCGGCTCGCTCAGCCAATCGTCCTGCACGTATCCCCACGTCGCCAGAAATACCTCGATGCGCGGCGACGCCGAAGACGCGGACGCGCCCAGGAGGTGATCGATCTGGTCGTCGATGAACACAACCTCACCGCTTCCGCTCTCCGCTCCCACCCGGGCCACGATGTCGAGCTTCTTCTCCTGCGCGCTGTAGAGGATCCTCTCCCGGGGAAGTGAGATACCCTTGGCCGTCAGAATCTCCGCGATGAAGTCAGGCTTCTTGGTGGACAGGATGGACACCGGCGCCCCCGACGAGAGGTTCTGGAAGGCCGACACGACATGCGGGTAGACGCGGTTGAGCCCGAGCCAGGATTGCCGGTCGGTCTCCAGGAGCTCCGTCCGCGCCCGGTAGAAGAGCTCGTGGAACTTCCTGAGTTTCTCCGGCCCCGCCCGTCTGGCCATCGCATCGAAATCCTCCTGTCGGGAGACCATGCCTCCCTTTTCGAGGATTTCCTGGATCAGCATGAAGTCCTCTCCGCCGCGGACGAGCGGGCGCATCCGGGCGAAGTCGCGGCGCAGGCTGATTGGCATGTAGGCCGGGCGCCGTTCGAGGTACAGGTTGAAGTACGCGATCCACGAGGAAACGAAGCACTCGTCGA
>DATKLM010000084.1:0-11901 GCA_035542415.1 Spirochaetia bacterium | reverse complement strand
ACTCGTCCTGCTGACGTCGAGGTCCAGCGCAAGATCACGCTCCGACGGTATCTTCTGCCCGATCTGCCAGTCGCCTTCGATCCTGGTGAGCAGATAGGACTCAACCTGCGCCTGGATCGAGTCTATTGTGTTTTTCCGAATGGTTCCTTTGGTTTTCAGAATAACACCACCTAAATAATTGGTTATAACCGCTTACAGCCATTTAGCACATCAGAGTCCTGTTGTCAAGAGTTTTTTTTCCCGAGTGCTACATTGGGGGGTACATCATCCGTTCAGTTTCAGCCGGCGCAGAAGAAGGAGGAGTCGCCCGTGGCATGTCTCGAGTGGACGCAGGATCTGAGTGTCGATGTCAAACAGATCGACGAGCAGCACAGGAAGCTTGTCGAAATGCTCAATTCTCTGAATGAGGCGATGCTGGCGAAGAGGGGTCGGGAAGCCCAGAAAGCGGCAATCGACGCCATGGTGGATTACACGGTTTCCCACTTCGGCCTCGAAGAGAAGTACATGAAGGCGTTCGGGTACGAAGGGTTCGATGCCCACAAGGCCGAGCACGACAACTTCACGAAGAAGGCGGTCGACCTCAAGGAGCGCGTCAGCCGCGCCGGCTTCGTTCTGACCCTGGAGATCGTCGAGTTCCTGAAGCAATGGCTTCAGGGACACATCAGGGGGACGGACCGGGGCTACCGTGAATGCTTCCAGGCCCACGGTCTCCACTAGGCGCCCGCGCCGCGCCTGGCACGCGCGGGACATCGCCGGCCTCCGTCACTCGTCCAGTGAGCGTGACGCGATGACCGAGACGTCCTGAACGTCGCAGAGGAGGTCCCCCAGGTGCACGGGAACGGGCACCACGAGCTCATAAATCCGCGACAGGACCGCGGGGATGAGCTCCCGGGGGCAGGGCTCCCTGGTCCGCACCGGCAGCCGCGGGTGCCGCTCCGAAGAGGTCCGGCAGGTCGCCGTGACGACCCTGCGAGGATCCACCAGCTCGTCGTGCGCGTACTGCTCGCCCCGGGCGCACTGGTTGCCGCTCACGGAGATGGCTCCATCCGCTGAGAACTCGGCGGCCATCGCGCATCCGATGGGGCAGCTGATGCACGTCAGTTCCTTTTTCACGAGATGGAGACCTCCAGCACGCCGGCCGCGTCAATGCCGGCCAGGTCCTGCTCGCGGAGGGACAGGCTGATCATCTCCGAGGGCTGAACGTGGTTCTTCACGACCTTCTTTACCGGCCGGCCGTTCGCCGAGACCAGGAGCTGCGCCTTGTTCTTGACGATCAGAGGGCGAAGGTAGACCCGCGAGCCGCGGTCCGGGTCCACGCGGGACGGATTCACGTACCGCACGTTGGAGCCCGGCAAGATCCGCATCTGGCGCGCCGGGCGCCTGCCGGAGAGCCAGTCCGCCGCGAAGCTCCCCGCGAGGCGCGACTCCTCGCTCACGTTGTCGACAAGATCGTGCACATGGAGCACGTTCCCCGCGGCAAAGATCCCCTCCACGGACGTCATCATTGTGGCGTCCACCACTGCCCCTCCCGTCTCGGGGGCTATCTGCACGCCCGCGGTCTTGGACAGCTCGTTTTCCGGAATCAATCCGACGGAGAGAAGGATGGTGTCGCAGGGGATGGAGAACTGACCCGCTGGATCCGGCGCCCCGCCGCGGATGGGCATCACGTCCACGCCTTCCACCCGTTCCAGGCCCCTGATCCGCGAGACGACATGGCTCAGGTGCAGTGGAATGGAAAAATCGTTCAGGCATTGCACGATGTTCCGCGTCAGTCCGGACGGGTAAGGCATGATCTCGATGACGCCATGAACACGGCAGCCCAGCCATTGGAGCCGGCGGGCCATGATGAGCCCGATGTCGCCGGAGCCGATGATCACCACCTGCCGGCCGGGGATGTAGCCGTCGATGTTGATGAGCCTCTGCGCGAGGCCTGCCGTGTAGACGCCGGCGGGACGGCTGCCGGGGATGCGCAGGTTCCCCCGGTTTCGCTCCCGGCAGCCCATCGCCAGAACGACAGCGCGTGCCGACACCTTCAGGACGCCGTGACGCGCGGAGAAGCACACGAGGGTGCTCTGGCCTGCGCGCGAGGCAAGCTCTCCGACGGTCGTCCGCGTGAAAACGGCGATCTCGGCCTGCTCCACTGCCTGAACGGCGCGTTCGGCGTACTCCGGGCCGGTGAGGTCCTCACGGTACTCGTGAAGGCCGAAGCCGTTGTGGATGCACTGGAGGAGGATTCCGCCCAGCTCATCGTCCCGCTCGACGATGCAGACCTCCAAGCCCCTCCTGCGGATCTCCAGCGCGGCGGCCATGCCCGCGGCCCCTCCGCCAATGACCGCCGCGTCGAACCTGAGCTCTTTCACAGGCGGCCCTCCAGGAGATAGCTGTCCTTCCCCTTCTTCGTGATGCGCTCGTACGGAAGTCCGGTCTCCCGCGCGATGATCTTCAGTATTCTCGACGTGCAGAAGCCCCCCTGGCACCGCCCCATTCCCGCGCGCGTGAAGTACTTGATGCCGTCCAGCGTCGTGTGCTCCCGCCGCACCGCCGCGACCACTTCCGCTTCCGACACCTTCTCACAGCGGCAGACGATGTTCCCGTAGGAGCCGTCCGCGTTGATGAGCTTCTCGGCCTCCTCCGCGCTCATCTCGCGCAGCCGGGGGATCCTCTCGATGTACGGGTCGAAGTCCTTTTTCGCCATGAGCGGCACGCCGCCCTTTCCGAGAAGCTCGGTAACGTATTCCCCGACGGCCGGCGACGCCGTGAGTCCCGGGGACTGGATGCCGGCAACATGAACGAGCCGGGGCACTTTCGAGGAAAACGAGATGAAGAAGTCCTCTCCCTCCAGCACGGGGCGCAGGCCGGCGAAGGAGCTGATCACGTCCGACTGCGAGATGAGAGGTACGAGTCTCTTGGCGTAATCGAAGATCTTCTCCAGCTCTTCCGCGGTCGTCGAAAGGTCCCTCTTGTCCCTGATCTCGCTCGCCGTGGGCCCGACGAGCACGGTGCCCTCCACCGTCGGGATGACGAGCACTCCCTTGGAGTTGTGTGACGGGACGGGAAAGAGCACGCGGGACGGGCAGGCCGGAGTGGACCGGTCCAGGAGGAAATACTCGCCCTTGCGCGGCATGATGGAGTACTCCTCCGCGCCGAACGCGCGGGACACGTCATCCGCGAAGAGCCCCGCCGCGTTCACGACCCAGGTCGCTTTCAGCGTCCGCCCGTCCCGGGAATGGACGCTCCAGCGTCCACCGTCCTGGACCCCGCGTTCCGCCTCGAAGCCGGTGAAGAGGCTCACCCCGTTCTTGCGGGCGGATTCCACGAGGCAGAAGACGAACCGGTAGGGCTCGATGATGCCGCCGGAGGGCGCGTGAAGCCCGCCCAGGACGTCCGGTGAAAGAAGGGGCTCCAGCTCGAGCATTCTCCGTCGGGAGCACATTTCGATTCCGACCGAGCCGTTCTCCACGCCCTGCGCGTAGAGCTGCCCGATGACCTTCATCTCGTCGTTGTGCGTCGCCACCACGAGAATCCCGCACCTGCGGAAGGGGAATCCCAGCTCAGCCTGGAGCTGGTCGAACAGGGCGTTTCCCCGCACCTCCAGCCTCGCCTTCAGCGTCTTCGAGCTGTGGTGGAAGCCGCCATGAATGATCCCGGAGTTGGACTTGGAAGTTCCGAAGGAGACGTCGCATTCGCGGTCCACGAGCGCCACGTCCAGGGCATAGGAGGACAGCCGGCGCGCGATGCTTGCGCCGCTCACGCCCGCTCCGATGACAAGGACGTCGAAAAGGTCCGATCCGCTTTTCATGGACGCCGTATCCTACCGTATCGGGGACCCCCGGGCAACTTGACTCCCCCGATCCCTCTGTATAGTTTTTTTCGTATATAGGCCAGGAGAATCGAACATGGAAGACACAGGAAAGCTCATTCTGCGGCTGACGACGGCGGGCCTCATCCTCTTTCACGGCATTTCGAAGCTCATCCACGGGGTGGCATGGATGGGCGGCGTTCTGGGAGAGTTTCATCTGCCCGGCGTGGTTGCCTACGGCGTGTACGTCGGAGAGGTCATCGCGCCCCTGTTCATCATCGCCGGTGCGTGGACGCGGATCGCCTCTCTCGTCGTGATGTTCAACATGTTCATGGCCGTGCTTCTGGAGGCGCACCGCAACACGTTCGTCATCCAGCGGACCGGCGCGTGGGGGCTGGAGTCGGAAGCCTTCTACTTTCTCACGGCGCTCGTCATCTTCCTCATCGGCGCGGGCCGCTACAGCGTGGTGAGACGGGAGGGAATCCTGGGCTGACCCCACCGCCCGACCCCCGCCGATCCTTTTCTTGATTGACGCCGGAGAGAGCCCTGCGCTATGATGAGCTCTCAATCATTCCAGGGGGTGCACCATGGCCAGGATCGCAATGATCGGCGCGGGGAGCCTTGTCTTCTGCAAGACTCTTCTTTCGGATTTTCTCGCAACACCGGCGCTCGCCGGCAGCGAATATCGCCTCATGGCACTGACGCACAAGCGGCTCGACAAGATGCGCGACTTCACGGAGCGGATGATCAGGGACAACGGCGTCACGGCCACCGTTACGGCGACAACGGACCGCCGGGAAGCGATGAAGGGCGCGGACTACGTCGTGGTGATGATCCAGGTCGGCGGCGTGGACGCCTTCCAGCTGGACTACGAGATCCCCATGAAGTTCGGCGTGGACAACTGCATCGGGGACACGATGGGCCCCGGCGGGATCTTCCGGGCCCAGCGGCATATCCCGGCCCTCCTGGAGATCGCCGCGGAGATGCGGGAGCTGTGCCCGAAGGCCCTTCTCCTGAACTACGCCAACCCCATGGCCATGTGCTGCTGGGCGCTCGGCACGGTGGGCGGCCTGCGCTTCGTCGGGCTCTGCCACGGCGTGCAGACCACGATGGATCTCATCGCGTCCTACGTCGGCGCAAAAAAGGAGGAGATCGACTTCGTGGCTGCCGGTATCAACCACATGGCGTGGTTCCTGCGCCTGGAAAAGGATGGCAAGGACCTGTACCCGCTGCTCAAGGCGAACTTCGAGAAGCCCGGATTCTATGCGAACGAAAAGGTCCGGGGTGAGGTCATGCGGCACTTCGGCTACTTCATGACGGAGAGCACCGGCCACCTGTCGGAGTACCTCCCGTATTTCCGCAAGAACAAGAAGGCGCTGGAGCTGTACTGTGACGAGCCGGGCTTCGGCGGAGAGACGGGCGCGTACTATCACTACTGCCGCATGATCGATGACAAGTTCCAGAAGCTGGATCCGCTGTCCATCGAGTCCACAAAGCTCGGCCCCCGCAGCGCGGAATACTGTTCCCATATCATCGAGGCCGAGGTGACGGGGCGGCCGTTCCGCCTGAACGGCAACATCCGCAACGACGGGTTCATCACGAACCTGCCGGACGGGTGCTGCGTGGAGGTGCCCCTGTACGTGGACCGCACCGGCCTGCATCCCACCCACATCGGCGCCCTGCCTCCCCAGTGCGCCGCCCTGAACATGACGAACGTGATGGTCCAGCAGCTCAGCGTGCAGGCCGCCCTCACCGGTGACACGGAGACGCTCATGCAGGCATGCGCGCTGGATCCGCTGACGGCGTCCATGCTCACGCTGAAGGAGATCCGGGCCATGACGTCGGAGATGCTGGAGAGGCAGAGGGCCTGGCTGCCGCAGTACCAGGGGAGGAAAGTGAGAGACGTCCCGACCATCTCGATTCCGAAGGACGTCAAGCGCCAGGACGTGCCGCTGGATCCGGCTCTCGCCATCGCCAACAGGTTCGGCAGGCTCGCGCAGGCATGATGCCGGCTTGGGACTCCCCGGGGCTCCCGCCGTCTCGCTGACGCTGCGACGGCTGCCGCCTAACTCCGCGGAGTACCGCGGAAGCGGGCCCTTCGCGCGGCCTTCGGCCGCGCTGAGCTGGACAACCGGGCGCGCGTCAGCTACGATCCGTGAAGAACGTCATGGACCCGCACAACCTCTCCGAGGCTGACCGGTACCTGATTTACGGCCTCCTCCTCAAGAGGAAGCGCTCCCCGTCGATGGAGAGAAAGGTCCTCAGCATCGTGCGGAGCTCCATGGATCTCGAGGCCCGGATTCAGGCGCTCCTCACGCTGACGCGGGCCCAGATCCCCGACAATCCGCTCCCCGAGGCCGCGGAGGGAGACCAGCCTCCGGGCGCGCCGGCCGGCGCGCCGCGCAAGGGCAAGATGCAGAACGCCATCGTTGTCGACACGCGCGCGGAGATTGCCGGGCTGCTCAAGAAGTGCTCCCTGAAGCGGGAGCTGGCCTTCACGCGCATCGCGGAGCGCTATGACGCAGTCCACCTCCTTCCCAGTCTCCGCGCCCGGCTTGTCATCGTGAACGAGATCCTCGACTCAGAGCAGGAGTACCTGCGCTACTTCGAGATCTGCCGCGCCGTCGAGCCGGGAGTCCGCATGATCTTTCTCGGAAAGCCGCAGCACGAGCTCCCCTCCGGCGGGGCCTGGGATCGTCAGGCGCGGCTCCTGGCCAAGCCGCTCAACATCGAGCGGCTGGAGGAGTGCACCAGGGAACTGATGGCGATCGGGAAGGAAGTCCAGGGCCGATCGCGCGAAGCAGGACATCCGGTAGATTCGTCAGCGCGTGATGGTTCCGGCCCGCTCGCCTGAACGCGAGCCTACAAATAGAGCCCGGACAGCTCCTTGAAGTTCTCGGGATCCAGCACGTTCTGCATGAGCCGCAGCCGGGTCTGAATATCGACGGAAAGCTTCTTCTCCTTTCCCGTGAACAGGGAAAGAAAGTCGTCCTGGAAGTAGAGCCCCGCGGTGAAGCAGATGGAGACCGCGAGCGTGAGCGCCTCAATCACCGAGATTCCCTTGAGGAGAGAATGGGCCGTGATCCTGCTGCTCTCCCGGGGGATGGAGAATGCCTTCCCCTGCAGGACCACCGGCTGCAGCGGCTCGATGGGACCGTCCGCGGCGGCGGGAGAGCGGGCGCCGAGGACCTTGACGAGCGTCTTGCCGATATCCACGAGGCACCCCACGCTTTCCTCGATGACCTGGCTGCCTTCGAGCTCGTTGCCCACGGTTCCCAGCCGGGCATCCTTGATCTGGAGGTAGCGGGACAGGGGGAAGCTGCTGAAGTGAAACGGCCCGCTCTCCAGCTTCTCCACGGCCGTGCGGAGCCTCGCGAAGTCCGTCTCGAAGAACGAGTGGGAGAAGATGGCCCCGCGCTCGCCTCCCTCCAGCACGACCGTGCCGTTCAGGAGCGAGGAGAATGTCCGGTCGAATCCCCGGATGAGGCGGGAGAGGAAGAGAACGAGGTTCCCCTGGTCCGCGTCGAAGTCAGCCGGTATCCGGGGATCCCGGGACGCGTAGACCCTGCGGAGGATGCTCGGGTCTGCCTTGCCCCGTTCGTCGAACGAGATGAAATGGTTGATCCGCCGGGCCTCCACGAGCTGCTCGTGGACCTTCTTCATGGACTGCAGGGCGTCGTCGATGTAGTCATCCATGCGCGCGCGAACCTGCTGTTCGCAATCGAAGCCCTGGGTGTCCACCATCTCCCCCAGCCCCTCGCGCATGAGGTCGTGCAGGTCGAGCATCCGCCGGTATTTGAAGATGTTCAGGGCAGTGATGCAGTTGTGCAGGGACGGGAGAGAGAAATCCTCCGAAAGGACCTCCAGGATGAGACTGCTCGTGCGCACGATCTCCTCTTCCGCTTCGTGCTGCTTTTCGAAGAACTCCCGCACGGCATCGAGGATCGTCTGGAGGGTGTCGGGGCTGTAGTGGAGCATGAGGAAGAGACTTTCGATCCTCCTCAGCCGCTCGATGAGGTCGATATCCTTGAGGTTGAGCTGGGAGAAGTCGAACGCCTGCAGCCGGTCTGCCATCCGCTTCAGGAGAACAACCAGGTTGTACTGCCGCGGGGTCAGGTACAGCCAGCCGTGCTCCATCACCGGGGAGAGTCTTCGCGACAACTCCGCGGCGGACGGCTGCAGCTCCTGCACCAGGAACGTCCGCATGTGGGGATCCACGCGGACCCCGGGTGGCAGCACGCGGGCTTCCAGCACGTGGCTCCTCCTGCCGAAGTCACGCACGCGCATGTATTCGCGGAACAGGAACGACAGGTAGGAGAGGCGCTGCAGCGGGCTCTTGATGGTCCGGCTCAGGCGGCTGACCTTGCCCCGCGGCACCTGCGCGCCGATCTGCCGCACGATATGGAGGACCGCGAGCGCATCCTGCTTCTCGTCGATCTCCCTGATCTTGTCGATTTTCTGCGCCGCGGTCAGCTCGCTGGCAAGCACCTTCTGAACGGCGCTCTTCTTGTTCTCCTCCCGGTCTTTGCGCAGGAGAAGGCCGAGCTCGATATGGTCGTCTGCTTCTTTTTCTATTTCGGTCCGGACGGGTTGTACCAGGACGGTTCCCCCTTTGAAACTATTATCGTGGGAAATCGTGCCGCCGTCAATTCTTCCCGGCCTCTGACGGCGGACCGTCGCGGGCGTCAGGCCTCCGCAAGAACCTCCTCTTCGCGTTCGCGGAAGCAGCGCGCCGTCTGCTGGACGAGCTCATCCAGCGCCGTCGGGTCCGGCTTTCCGTACATGGCAGGGTAGGGGTCGCCGCCCGGGCCCAGCGGCTCGGGAGTCACGAACTTCCCTTCCGCGTTGAACCCGATGAGGTACAGCGCTCGGATGATCGTGTCGAGGTCCATGGATCCCTGGCCTAGGGCCGTGCGATTGGAGTCCGCCATGTGGAGGTTGACGAGCATCTCTCCGGCGTCCAGGAGCGCCTCCCCGATGTGGCTTTCTTCCGCCTGCATGTGGTAGACGTCACCGTTGATGTGCCGGACTCCCGGGTGATTCACGGCCGCGATGTACGCCTTGGCCGCCGCCACGGTGTGCACGAGCGAGGTCTCCGCGGAGCGGATCGGCTCGATCGCCGCCTTGACCTTGTGCTTCACGAACAGGTCCGCGGCGATCCGAAGCGTTTCGACACTGCGCTCGAACTCCGTGGCGTCATACGCCTGGGGCCTGCCGACAGCGGCCGGAACCACGAGGATGTAGCTGGAGCCCACCTCCGCGGCAAACGGCACCTCGCGCTCCAGGTAGTCCACGGCAGCCTGGCGCTGAACGGCGCGGTTGCTGGACAGGTCATTGTCCGCGGAGAACATCCCGCAGATTCCGCCCACGGCGATCCCATGGTCACCAAGGACTTTCAGCGTCTCCTTGGGCCGGTAGCCCAGGGAGGGGCCATAGTGGTTTCCGTGCAGCTCGATGAACCGGATGCCCGCCTTGGAAAGCCGGGCCGCCGAGGCGGAGAGCGGCTCGATGCCGAATCCCCAGTTGCTCCACGAGAGGTTCAGCCTGCGGGACACGCGCTCCGGGTGCTTCTTTTTCAGCTCGAGAAACGACTGGCGGATCCTGTCCGACTTCTGCTCCCAGGCCTGCTTCTTCATCACGTGCCTCCGCCGGCGTCAGGGCGCCCTTCCGAACGCCCTGCGCCGTCCTTTCTACAGCTTCAGGTCCGGGTTTTCCGGTCCGAAATGCTTCAGCATGACGATGGGGTCCGTGCGCGACGGGTTGGAAATCACGACGCCGGCCTTGGCCGCGTCCTCCGTGACAAAGAACTCGTCCATGGTGAGCTGGCCGAAGCGGATGAGAGCCGGGCAATCGATATCCCAAACCCCCATCTTCCCGTGGCCCTGGAGGAGGATCATTCCGTAGGCGCCTCCGTCCTTGATCGTGACCGTTTTCCCGGGAAGGACCGTCAGCTCCTTCGCGCTGTATTCCGTGGACTTGTAGGTGATCCAGTTGTCGACGTAGCCCTCCGGTTCCGTCTGCTTCACCGGCGCGGCCGGCCGGGGCGGCATGAAGTGGTTCTTGACGAAGTTCGGATCCACGTTGGCTTCCCAGTCCAGGACGTCGATCATGAAGTCGATATTGCCCACCTTGTCCGGCGGGGTGTTCTTCCAGAGAAGCTCCTCGGGGATCACGGCATCCCCGGTCAGGGACTGGTACATGGCGAAGATGTCGGACGCCTTCTGCGGCTCGTACGTGCAGAGACTTCCCGGCGCGTGGAGTATCCCGGCGGGCACGTCCCATCCCGTTCCCGGCTCCAGGCGCGCGGCCAGGGACAGGTCGGTAATGTGGTTGTCCCCCTTGGAGAAATTGCGCAGGCACTCCGCCACCTGGTCCTTCGTCGTCCCGGGGCGCAGGCCGAAGAACGTGTAGGGGTAGTCCGCGCCGTAGTTGTTGTTCTGCACCGGGAAATAGTAGGACTCCGGCTTCCCGTTCATCTTGACCAGCTTCGCGTGCGCGTCGCGGTGATGGACATGGTGCGGCAGGGCGCCCTTGTTGTCGAAGAACTTGGAGTACATCGGCCACGCCTGGTGCTTGTTCCAGATGCGGTCACCGATGATCTTTCCCTTCAGCTCCGCCACGGCATCCCGCAGCGTGACCTTTTCCGTACGCCCACCGTCCTCCAGGACAATGAAGCTCAGCCCCTCGTTCGGGCTGGTCTTGGGGCCGTTGTCCGCCGGTGTGGTGGATGAGAACCAGCGCTCGTCGATCCCGCCCCGGTCCCCGCCGAAGGCGTAGTAGTCCGCGGGGTGGAGCTTGATCCTCCGCCCGGGGACGCAGAACGAGCGGGGCACCCAGTTCGGTGCCAGCCTCAGGATGCCTTTGCCCTGCTCGAGAGCTTTTTCAGCGACAGACTTCACGGACATGCAGTGCCTCCTCTGAGATCTATGCCTGTTCCTGGCGCAGCCGGTCCAGAAGGACCGCGCCGATGATGATGATCCCTTTCACGACAAGCTGGAAGTACGGGGAAATCCCCAGCAGGTTCATTCCGTTGTTGATGACGCCGATGAGCAGGGCGCCGATGAGCGTGCCCCACACGCTGCCGCGGCCCCCCATGAGGCTCGTGCCGCCGATGACGACCGCCGCAATGACGTCCAGCTCGTAGCCCGTTCCCGCCACGGGCTCCGCGGAGTTCAGGCGGGAGGTGAGGATCAGGGCGCTGATGGCGGATGCCGCGCCGGAGATCATGTAGACGATGGTCTTGTAGACGCCCGCGTTGATCCCGGAGAGCTTCACCGTCTCCTCATTGCCGCCGATGGCGTACGTGTAGCGCCCCAGCCGCGTCTGCGTGAGCACGAGCCAGGCGAGCACCGTCGTGACAATGAAAACGATGATGGGGAACGGAATGGCGATGAGGTCTCCGCCTCCCAGGTAGCGGAAGGTCGGGTGGAAGCCGCTGATGGGGTATCCCCTCGTGTAGATCAGCGTCAGGCCGCGCGCAATGCTCATCATTCCCAGCGTCACGACGAACGGCGTGATGCGGCCCACGGTGACGAGCGTCCCGTTCACGAGCCCGCACCCGATGCCGATCCCCAGCGCGATGAGGATCGTCGGTCCCAGGCCCACGCCGGCCTTCACCGAGCCCGCGGCGATGGCGCCGGCAATGGCGAGAATGGATCCCACGGAAAGGTCGATGCCGCCCGTGAGGATCACGAAGGTCATCCCGATGGCGATGATCCCGTAGATGGAGCTCTGGCGGATGATGTTGAGCACGTTCGTGACCGTGAGGAACACGGGGGAGAGGATCGTCATGATGATGACGATCAGGACGAAGGCGATGAGGATTCCGTAGGAGCGCAGGATATGCCGGATGTCGATCTTCATGCGCAACTCCTTCCGTCGTTCAGGAGGCGGCTTTCCCGCCGAACCCCAGCGCGTGACTCATCACCTGCTCCTCCGTGGCATCGCCGCGCCTGAACTCCTTCACGATGGTCCCGTTATACACGACGGCAATCCGGTGCGGCACGTTCATGACCTCCAGGAGCTCGGAGGAGACCATGATGATACCCGCGCCGCCCGCCGCGAGGTTCTCCATGAGCTTGTAGATATCCACCTTGGAGCCG
>DATKLM010000083.1:0-16686 GCA_035542415.1 Spirochaetia bacterium | reverse complement strand
TCCCGACCTCATCCTGGAGATAACGCGGAAGAAACGGGCTGCGCCAGTACGGCTCCTCTACCCGCGGGCGGAAAATCACCCGGCTGCGACGGAAGGGACCGCCCTCCGTGGTCCGCGTGGTGTTGACGTTGGCGATATTGTCCGCGATCACGTCGAGGCGGAGCCGCTCCGCGGTGAGCCCCGATGCCGCGATGCCGATGCTGCTGAACATGCCCATGCGCTACTCTCCTCCGCCCTATCTCAGCACGATGTTCACGCCCTGGATCTGGCTCGAGATGGCCTGCGTCAGGGTCGTGTAGAGGAGCTGGTTCGTCAGGGAGTTCGTGCCTTCCTCCTCGATGTCCACGTTGTTGCCGTTGTTCTTTGCTTCTGTGAGGTAGTCCAGGACCCGGCGCGGCCGCACCTGCATCCAGTCCATGGGCTTGTCGAACGGAATGTGCCGCGGATTCGTGATGGCCTGCGGGAAAGGCGGCCTGGCGTTCTGCGAATCGAGGGCGCGCCTGAGCTGGCTCTCGAAGTTCACGACGCTTCGCTTGAAGTTGGGGGTGTCCGCATTGGCGATATTGTTCGCAATGACGTTCTGGCGGAGCGCCGCGACGTCCATCTCCCGCGTGATGAGCTCGAGAGTCTTCCCGAATGAACCAGAGAAAAACATGATTTCCTGCCTCCCCTCCCCTTAGTTTCGGCGGAAATTTCAGGGCTCGTGAGCCCCAGCTTCCTATAAGATGTACCGCGTCAGGTCCTGGTCCTCCACGACGTTCGAAAGCTTTTCGTCCACGTATGTTTTCGTGATGGAGATCGTCTGCCCCTGGATTTCGGGCGCATGGAACGAGACCTCCTCCAGGAGCAGCTCCATGATCGTATGAAGGCGCCGCGCGCCAATGTTCTCCGAGCGGGAGTTCACCTCCGAGGCAAGCTGGGCAAGACGGTCGATGGCCTCCGGCTTGAACTCCAGCGTCACCCCCTCCGTCTTCAGGAGCTCTGTGTACTGGGTGATGAGCGCGTTCTTGGGCTGCGTGAGGATCTTCACGAAGTCTTCCCGCGTCAGGGCGGTGAGCTCCACGCGCAGCGGGAACCGGCCCTGCAGCTCGGGGATGAGATCCGACGGCTTGCTCATGTGGAACGCGCCGGCGGCAATGAACAGGATGTGCCGCGTGTCCACGATGCCGTGCCGGGTGTTCACCTTGGACCCTTCCACGATGGGAAGAATGTCCCGCTGAACGCCCTCACGGGAGACGTCGATGCCCACCTTCTCCCCGCGAGAGGCGATCTTGTCGATCTCGTCGATGAAGATGATCCCCATCTCCTCCACCCGCTGACGGGCGAGCTCGGAGACCCGGTCCATGTCCACCAGCTTGTCCATCTCCTCGTTCAGGAGGATCTCGCGCGCCTGGCGCACCGTCACCTTCTTGCGCTTCTTCTTTCCGCCGAAGATCGACCCGAGGTTCCCGAAGTTGAGCTCCATGTCCTCCATGCTCGTGCCGGAGAAGATCTCCATCATGGGCATGGCGTTCTTCGTCACGCTCACTTCCACGAGCCGCTCGTCCAGGAGGCCGCGCGTGAGCATGTCCCGCAGCTTGTCCCGCGTCCCGCGCCCGCGGCCGGCTTCCGCCTCAACAGCCGTCGCCGGGATGGGCGCGCTGCTGACTTCCTCCAGCTCCGCGGGCTCCTCCGCCTCCCCGCGCCGGGAGGTCTTCATGCCCGGAAGGAGCAGGTCCAGGAGGGCTTCCTCCGCCCGCCGCTCCGCCTCCTCCCGCACGTCTTCCGCGAGCTCCGACTTCACCATGGAGACCGCCACCGAAACGAGGTCGCGGACCATGGATTCCACGTCCCGGCCCACGTAGCCGACCTCGGTGTACTTCGTGGCCTCCACCTTGAGGAAGGGCGCCCCGCAGAGCTTGGAGAGCCGCCGGGCGATCTCGGTCTTCCCGACCCCCGTGGGGCCGATCATGATGATGTTCTTGGGCGCCACCTCGTCCCGCAGCTCCTCCGGCAGCTTCTGCCGCCGGGCGCGGTTGCGCAGGGCGATGGCCACGGCCTTCTTGGCCTTGTCCTGCCCGATGATGTATTTGTCCAGCTCCGCCACGATCTCCCGCGGCGTCAGATCGGACCCCATTCGAGCCGGGGCGCCGGTGCCCTTCATGCCAGCTCCTCCACGACGATCTCGCCGTTCGTGTAGATGCAGATGTCCGCCGCGATCCGCAGCGACTTCTCCGCGATCTCCCGCGCCCCCAGCGTGGAGGCGTCGAGAAATGCCCGCGCGGCAGCGTACGCGTAGCTCCCGCCGGATCCGATGGCAATCACGCCCTCTTCAGGCTCGATCACGTCACCCGTTCCCGAGATGAGAAACGTGGCCTTCCTGTCCGAGACCAGGATCATGGCCTCCAGGCGGCGCAGGATCCGGTCCGTCCGCCAGTCCTTGGCCAGCTCCACGGAGGCGCGCGTGATGTCCCCGCCGTATTCCTTCACCTTGCCTTCGAAACGCTCGAAGAGAGTGAACGCATCCGCCGTTGCCCCGGCGAATCCCACGAGGACCTTGCCGTCAAAGATCCGGCGGATCTTGCGCGCGTTGGCCTTCATCACCGTTGCGCCCATGGTGACCTGGCCGTCTCCGGCCATGGCCACGCGGGCGTCCTTGCGGACCGAGATGATCGTGGTCCCCCGGATGGTCTCTCCAAGGTCGCCGTGCATGTCACGTGGCATGGGGATGGGCCCTCCTGTAGACTTTTTTCAGCCGTTCCAGGCCGACGTGCGTGTAGACCTGGGTCGTCGAGAGGCTCGCATGTCCGAGCAGCTCCTGGACGGCGCGGATGTCCGCCCCGCGGTCCAGCAGGTGAGTGGCGAAGGAGTGGCGGAATGTATGCGGCGTCACGCGCTTCCCCAGGTTCGCCCGGACAAGGTATTCGCTGAGAATGAAGCGGACGCCGCGATCAGTAATTCTCCCGCCCCGCTGGTTGATGAACAGAGCGCGCGCGGCGTCCGGAGAATTGCCCGGCTTCCCGCCGTGGATGGCGCGGCAGGAGAGGTACTGGCGCAGGGCGGTGACGGCCGTGGCTCCCAGGAAAACGTTTCTCTCCTTGGAGCCCTTTCCCATGACCCGCGCGGTTGAGCTTTTCAGGTCCACATCCGCCGTGTTCAGGGACACGAGCTCCGAGATCCGGCAGCCCGTGGAGTACAGCGTCTCCAGCACCGCCCGGTCCCGCAGCTTCCAGAAGGAGTCCTCCCCCGCACAGGCAGCCTGGGAGGGAAGCTCGATGAGCCGCGCCATCTCCTCTTCGAAGAGGAACGACGGGAGCCGCTTCTCCGTGCGCAGGCTCCTGATCTCCGCGAACGGGTTTGCCGTGATGCTGCCGCGCCTTTCCATGTAGCGGTACCAGCCGCGCACGCCCGAGATGATCCGGTTCACCGACCGCGGGGACAGCCCGTCACGGGACAGAGAACCGACGAACGCTCGGGCATCGGCGAGCGAAGCCGCCTCCGGCTTCACGCCGCGCCCGGAGAGGAACGTCTCGTACTTTTCGAGGTCCTTGCCGTAGGACTCCAGGGTGTGAGGAGAGAGGTTGCGCACCGCGCGGAGATAGGTAAGGTACTCCTCACGCACTCTGGTCATCCGCCTCCTTCGTATGGAGGTAGTCACAGGAAGGGTTGATGCAGGACTTGTACGAGCCCCTCTGCCGATCCTCCTTCTCCACGAGGAACCACCCGCACTTCGGGCACTTCGAGTCCGTGGGCTTGAAGTACGTCACAAAGTCACACGCGGGATAGTTCGTGCATCCGTAGAACTCCCGGCCCCGTCCGCGCTTTCGCTTGCGGGCCACGATCTCACCGTTGCACCCCGGCCGAGGGCAGGGGGCAAGGGGGACCGGCTTCGTGTTCTTGCACTCCGGGAAGCCGGTGCAGGCGAGGAAAAACCCGTAGCGCCCGAGCTTCTTCACCATGGGCCGTCCGCAGACATCGCAGGTGACGTCCGTCTTTTCGTCCATAACGCCCTTGACGGACTCCAGGGTCTCCTGCACGGCGGACACCTTGCTCTGGAACGGGCCGTAGAAGTCCCGGATCATGGTCTGCCAGTCCGACTTTCCCTCTTCCACCTGGTCGAGCTTTTCCTCCATCCCCGCGGTGAAGTTAGGATCGAGAAGCTCGGGGAACGAGCGTGTCAGCAGGTCGTTGATCAGCTTGCCGAGGATGGTGGGAATGAGCTGGCGCGACTTGCGCACCACGTAGTAGCGGTCCAGGAGGACGGAAATGATGGGGGCGTACGTGGACGGACGGCCGATCCCCTTCTCCTCGAGAACCTTGACGATGGTGGCGTCCGTGTACCGGGGAGGCCCGGAGGTGAAGTGCTGCTCGGGGTGGAATTTCACGAGCTCCAGCCGGTCTCCCGTGGCCAGGGGCGGCAGCGCCCTGGTCTGCTCCTTGGATGCCAGCAGCGTGAGCGCGTTCTGGAACCCTTTCTCAACGACGCGCGTGCTGGACGCCCGGAACGTGTAGTCCCCGGCCTGGATGTCGACCGTGGTGGTGCTGGCCTTCGACGGGTTCATCTGGGAGGAGACGAACCGCTCCCAGATGATGGAGTACAGCCGGAACTCCTCCGAGGTCAGGCTCTTCTTCAGCTCCGCGGGAGTACGGGTGACGTACGTGGGGCGGATGGCCTCATGGGCATCCTGCGCGCCCTTCCCGGTGGCATACGTGACGGGCGCTTCGGGAAGGTCCCCCGGAAACTCCTTCCCGATGAACTCACGCACCTCGGCGAGCGCGCTCTCCGCGATGCGCGTGGAATCCGTGCGCATGTACGTGATGAGCCCGAGCCGCTCCGAGCCGACGTTCACTCCCTCATACAGGCTCTGCGCGATCTGCATCGTCTTTCGGGCGGTGAAGCCGAACCGGTTGGCCGCGGTCTGCTGGAGCGTGGACGTGGTGAACGGGGGCCGCGGCCGGCTCAGCTTCTCCGCAATCCGGACGTCGGCAACGACGAACGCGGCATCCTTCAGTGCGTTCACGACCTCCAGGGTCTGCGGCTCGTTCGTCAGCGCGGGCTTTTCCCCGCGCAGGGCGGCGAGCGCCGCCCGGAAGGTATGCCGGCCGGTGCGCAGCTCCGCCTCCAGAGACCAGTACTCTTCCGGCAGGAACGCCTCAATCTCCGCCTCCCTCTCGCAGATCAGGCGCAGGGCGACGGACTGCACTCGTCCCGCCGACAGGCCGTTCTTGACCTTCTTCCACAACAGCGGCGACAGGGAGTATCCCACGATCCGGTCCAGGACCCGGCGCGCCTTCTGCGCGTTGACCTTGGACATGTCGATCTGGCCGGGCTGCGCTACCGCATCCCGGATGGCCTTGGGCGTTATCTCGTTGAACGTGATCCTCTGGATGTCCGGGGCCGTGCCGCCGTTGGACAGCGCGTTCTTGAGATGGAAGGAAATGGCCTCTCCTTCGCGGTCGTTATCCGAAGCGAGCAGGATTGCGTCTGCCTTCTTCGCCCTCTGGCGGAGATCCTTGAGGATCTTGGCCTTCCCGCGGACCGTGATGTACTCCGGCTCGAACGTGTTGCCCACGTCGATGGCCAGGCGTGACTTGGGCAGGTCGATGAGATGTCCCATGGAGGCCGCGACCGTGTATCCCCGGCCGAGGTACTTCTCGATCGTCTTTCCCTTGGCCGGCGATTCCACGATCATGAGGATCTGCTTCTTGTGCCGCGCGGGTCGCGCAGGTTTCCTGCCGGCGCCTTTTTCCCGCGCCTTGCCGTCTTTCGCCATCATTGTCTCCAGTAGATCTCCCCGCCCTTCACGGTGCAGGAGCCTTCCATTTCGTCTTTCAGGAGGCGCGAAAGGCGCTCCCCTGTCCGCTCCGAAGCCGGGGCCTCGGACCGGCCTGTCTGACGGGGCTCACGGCCCCAGTCCCGCATGATCTCATGCGCCCCCCGGATCACCGGCGCGCCGGACTCCGAGAGCCTTCGCGTGCCGGCGCCGGCCGTGCCCGCGAGCCCTGCCGCGTGCACGTACAGGTCCCGCCCCTGGTCAAGCGCATACTCCGCGGTGATCAGGGCGCCGGAACGCTCCGGAGCCTGGACCACCACCACCGAACGGCACAAGCCGCTGATGATCCGGTTGCGCGCCGGAAAATGCCAATGCAGCGGCGGCGTTCCCGGAGGGTATTCGCTGAGGATGGCGCCCCCGGCCTTGAGGAGGCGCTGCCCCGCCGCCCGGCTGGACTCCGGGTAGATCCGATCGATGCCGCTGCCCAGCACCGCGATGGAGTATCCTCCCGCCTCCACGCAACCCTCGTGGGATTCCCGGTCGATTCCCCGCGCGAGCCCCGAAACGACGCCGACCCCTTCGAGGGCAAGCTCGAAGCCGAGCCGGTAGGCCGCCCTGCGCGCGCCGCCGGTGGGAAAACGCGTGCCGACGATTCCTGCGAGCGTATGGCCGTTGTCAGGGAGCGTTCCGCGGTGGAAAAGCGTCACGGGCGGATCGAAAATCTCGCGAAGCTGCGGCGGGTACGTCGAGTCCCCGTAAAAGATGCACCCCAGGGAGCCTCCGGTCAAGAGCCTCTCTGTCTCACGCGCCTGGGAGAGGAGCCGCTGCGGAACCCACTGGTCCGTGATCATCTTCCGGCAAAGGACAGAGGAAAGGTCGGCGCGGGAGTGCTCGAAGATCTGCGCTGCCGAGCCGAACTCCTTGATGAGCGTGTGCTTTTCCCCAGGGCTCAGGAACTCCACGAAGGAAAGGCCGAGGAGCGCGAGTCTTTCCGATGAATCCATGCCCGAAGACAATGGGCGGAAGAGCGTTTCCGATTTCACGGCTTTTCCTTCCGCGGCTGCCCGCCCCGGGGGTGGAACTCCTGATGGGTCTTCTTGAGCACGTCCTGGCTGACGTGTGTGTAGATCTGCGTCGTTCCGATGTCTGCGTGGCCCAGCAGCTCCTGGACCGAGCGGAGATCCGCTCCTCCCTGCAGCATGTGCGTGGCGAACGAATGGCGAAGCGTGTGCACCTTCGCCCCGGAAAGCCCGTCGCCGCTGCGCTCGATCCCGGCCCGGGCAACCAGGCGGGTGAATGCCTTCCAGACCGTCTTCCGGGACAACCGCCGGCCCGTCCTGCCGACGAAAAGCCAGTCCACGGCCGCATGGCCGCGCAGGAGGAGCGGCCGTCCCTGCGCGAGCCACCTCTCGAGCTCATGGCGGGCCCGGGCGCCGAGCGGGACCATGCGCTCCCGCGCGCCCTTGCCCATGACTCTCACGACGCTCTGCGTCAGGGAGACACGGTCCACCGTCAGATCCACGGCTTCGCTCACGCGCAACCCGCAGGAGTAGATCAGCTCGAACAGCGTCCGGTCACGCTGGCCGAGCGGCACGCCGGCGGGACAGGCATCGAGGAGCCTGTCGATCTCGGAGGTTTCGAGGTAGCGCGGGATCCGCATGGCGGCATGGGGAGTATCGAGGTGTCGCGCGGGGTTCGCCGCGCTTCTCCCCTCGAGCATGAGGAACCGGAAAAAGGATCGGATGGCGGACGCTGCTTTGGCCAGCGTCCGCGGGTCCACCCCGCCGACCTGGCGCTTGATGATGTACGCGGTGACGTCATTGATATCCGCGCGGGCCGGGTCGCGCCCGTTTCCGTCGAGAAACTCGAGGAACGAGCGCGCTTCCGCCGCGTACGTGGAGACGGTGTTCGGGGACAGCCCGCGCTCAGCGGCCAGGTATTCCGCGAACTGGGATGCCTGGTTTTCCTCGCCCGGGGCGCGATCTGCCGTCATGTCCCCGTCACTCCTTCTGTCCGGCAACGCGCTTCTCACGGAGGACCGTGGGGACGCTCAGGTCCGCCTCTCGGGAGTTCCGCCCGAGGAGGAAGTCTTCCGCGTGCGTGCGGTGGGCAGGCTTGCCCATGGACGCCCACTCCTCGTAGGGGACCATCTCCGTCTCCTGCCGCTCGGGCTCGGGGACGGCCTGCGGCCGCTTCTCCGTGGTGAACCCGGTGGCGATCACGGTGACGCGGATCCGGTCGTTCATGGACTCGAGGATGGAGGTGCCCGGGATGATCTGCGCGTCGTCGTCCGCGTTGGCGGTGATGATCTTCATCACTTCTTCGAACTCCGCGAGGCTGAAGTCGAAGCCGCCCGTCACGTTGACCAGAATGCCCTTGGCCCCTTCCACGCGCGCGTCCTCCAGGAGCGGGTTGCTGATGGCGTTCGTTGCGGCGTCCGTGGCGCGGTTGTCGCCGGTCCCGATGCCGATGCCCATGAGGGCGTCGCCCTTGCCCTTCATGATGGTGCGCACGTCCGCGAAGTCGATGTTGATCTCTCCGGGCTCCGTGATGAGGTCGGAGATTCCCTGCACACCCTGGCGGAGAACTTCGTCCGCCATGAAGAAGGCCTCACGGATCGGCGTTCGCTTCTCCGCGATCTTCAGCAGGTGCTGGTTGGGGATGGTGATCAGCGTGTCGACTTCCTGGCGGAGCTTCGCGATGCCCTCCTCGGCGAGCTGCATCTTGCGCTTGCCCTCGAAGTCGAAGGGCTTCGTGACCACGGCAACGGTGAGCGCCCCGAGCTGCCGGGCAACCTTGGCAACAATCGGTGCCGCGCCGGTGCCGGTTCCGCCCCCCATGCCGGCGGTGATGAAGACCATGTCGGAGCCCTTGAGCATGGTCTGGACGCGCTCCTGGTCCTCCAGCGCCGCCTTTTCGCCGATCTCGGGAATTCCGCCCGCGCCGAGGCCGCCGGTGAGCTTCGTGCCGATGGCGAGCCGCGTCTCGGCGTTGGAGCTGTGAAGGGCTTGCTGGTCGGTGTTGATCGCGACGAAGGAGACGTTCTTCAGCCCCATCGCGATCATGCGGTTGACCGCGTTGCTGCCGCCCCCTCCCACGCCGACGACCTTGATGACGGTCGGACTGATCCCCTTTGTGTCGAAAAGCTCGATGTTCATGTCCCCCCTCCCCCAGGCATGGACAGGAGGTGCGCCGAAGCGCACCTTGTGCTTATCTCAGAAAAAATCCTTGAACCATGTCTTCATCCGGTCCCAGACGCTCGTGAACGTGCTCTCACTCGAGCTCGTGTCGAAGCCCTCGGCGCCCTCGCGTGAGGCGCCGAACATGACGAGACCCACCCCCGTGGCGAACATGGGATCGCGATACTCCTCCACGAGCCCGCCCATTTTCACCGGGTAGCCGACCCGGGCCGGCAGGCCGAAGATGTCGGAGGCGAGCTCCGCCGTCCCGGAAAGGAGGGAGCCGCCGCCGGTGAGCACGACGCCGCCTCCGAGCAGGTGAAGGTAGCCCTTCTTCTCGATCTGCTCCTTCACCATTCCCAGGATCTCCGCCATGCGCGGCTGGGCGATCTCCGCCATGGCGCGCCGCCCGATCTTTCGCGGCGGCCGGCCGCCCACGCCGGGAATCACCACCTCGGTGTCCTCCAGGACGGCCGGCACGTAGCAGCACCCGTGCTCCTTCTTGATTTTCTCCGCCACTTCCAGCGGCGTCTTCAGCATGATGGAGAGGTCGCTCGTGACCTGCTCTCCGCCGATGGAGAGTACTTCGGTGTGATACGGCGCGCCTTCCAGGTGGACGAGCACGTCCGTGGTGCCGCCGCCGAGGTCGATCAGGAGGACCCCGAGCTCCCTCTCGTCCGCCGTGAGCACGGCCTTTGACGACGCCAGGGGCTCCAGCACGATGTCGTTTACCTTGAAGCCGGCCCGGTTGACGCACTTGACGATGTTCTGCGCCGAGGTCACGGCGCCGGTGATGATGTGCGCCTCGGCTTCCAGGCGCACGCCCACCATCCCGACGGGATTCTTGATCCCGCCCTGCTGGTCCACGATGAACTCCTGCGGGATGACGTGAAGAACCTCGCGGTCCATCGGGATGACGATGGCCTTGGCAGCGTCGATGACGCGGTCCACGTCCTCTTTGGTGATCTCCCGGTCCTTCCCCGTCACGGCAACGACGCCGCGGGAGTTGATGCCCTCGATGTGTCCGCCGGCCACCCCGGTGTACACCCCGTGCACCTCGCGGCCCGACATGAGCTCAGCGGACTCGACGGCGTTCTGGATGGACTTGATCGTGGACTCGATGTTGATCACGACGCCGCGCCGAAGGCCGCGCGACGGCGTGGTTCCGACTCCGATGATCTCCAGCTGACCGGTCCCGTTGAACTCGCCGATGATGGCGCAGACCTTGGTCGTGCCGATGTCCAGTCCGACGATGAGCTCCTCGGATGCCACCGCCTACCCCTCCTTCATCCGGTACACCACTTCCCCGCTGCGGAAATCGAGCTCCTGAATATTCTTTAAAACCCCCTGGTTCGACAAGAGGTCCAGGACCATGAGGGAATACTTCAGCAGGCTCTCGTCGATCGTCCCCGTGGCGCGGACGGGCACCGACGACGACGTGAGGTAGATGAGGAGGTCGTAGCTTCCCGCCGGGGAGCCGGCGGACAGCGGCACGACTCTCACCTCGGAGATGAGACGAAGGAGAGACGGTGAGCGCATGCGCAGATCGCGCAGGTTCTCGAATATCGCGGCATACGACGCCGGCAGCTGGGAGCCCAGGGACGCATCGCCAACGGACAGCCCGGACACCACGGGAAGATCCACCTCCGCGCTCGTCGAGCACACCTTGAACACGACGCCCTCGTCGTCGACCAGAACCGGCAGGCTGCGGCCGGCGTCTTCCGCGAGGACGAGCGCCACGGCCTGCCGCCCCCACACCGTCAGGCGCAGCGTGTTGGGGAACACCTTCTCCACGCGCGCGCGGCGAACCAGGGGATAGGCCTCCAGGCGCTTCTGGACGACATCGGGCGCGAGGGAGTGCCAGTACGAGGTTCCCTGGAGCCCCGAGATTGACAGAAGCTCGTCCTCCGACAGCGAGATGTCACTCTGAAAAACGACGTGGCGGATCGTGACAAGCGGCAGAACGGCAAAGCGCGCAAGGAGAAAGAGCGCGCAGGCCATGGTCAGGCAGATGAGCAGCGGCCGTGCAATCCGGGCGGTGGCGCGCCGGGCTTCCGAGGAGGCGTCCCGCTGGTCCCGGAGAGCAAACACGCTAGACATGGGAGGTCCTCCGCGAGATGTTCATGAGGAATCCGCACATGACGAGGGTTGCGAACAGCGACGAGCCTCCGGCGGAAAAGAACGGAAGCGTGACGCCGGTCGTGGGCACCAGCCCCACGGCCACGGCCATGTTGAGGAGGGCCTGGAGCGAGATTGCCGCCGTCACGCCGAAGGCGACGTAGGAGGAGAAGCTGTCGGGCGCGCGGAAGCTGATCTGGAAGCCGCGCCACGCCAGCAGGGCGAACAGCAGAACGACGAACAGCGCGCCCAGGAATCCCGTTTCCTCGCCAATGATCGTGTAGATGAAGTCCGATTGCGACATGGGCAGCGGCCCGAGCTTGGCCGCGCTCCGCCCCAGCCCGCGGCCCCAGAAGCCCCCGCTCACGAGCGCGGCCCGGGCGTTCACGATCTGGTACGCGCTGCCGGAGCGGTACGTGGACAGGTCGAAGAACGCCAGCAGTCTCTGGACCCGGTGCTCCCGCGTGAAGAGGAGCAGGAATCCGAGGATCGTCGTGACGATGCTGACCAGGAAGAAGTGGAGGGCCGGGATCTTCGCGATGAACAGCATGGACAGCCCGATGGCCACGATGAAAAGCGCCGTGGAATAGTCGTTCTGGAGCAGAATGATGCCGGCAAAAACGAAAACCACGATGAACGGCGGGATCAGCGCGTTCAGCGAGTCCCGCGGGGATTCCTCACGCCGGGCGAAGTACGACGCAAGGTAGAGAATCAGCGTCACCTTCACCATCTCCGAGGGTTGGAACGACAGTCCGAAGACCGTGATCCAGCGCCGGGACCCCAGCACGCGCGTCCCCAGCCCCGGCAGAAATGGAAGCAGGGACATGAACAGAGTCATGATCAGGATCAGCGGGAGCGCGCGCCGGAAGAGCTCCAGCGGCGTGAGCGAGACCAGAAACGCTGCCCCCGCGCCGAGGGCAGCCCAGATGAGCTGCCGCTTCACCAGGAACAGCGGGTCCTGGAACGTCCGCGCGGAGAAGGAGGAGGAAGCGGAAAAGAGGAGCGACATCCCGACGCCCAGGATGGCAACGGTCAGTGTCACGATCACGATGTCGCTTCGCTCCTTGGCAACCCGCTCCATGCAGCCTCCGCCTACTGGATCTTCAGCGTGGACAGGCCCAGGAGAGCGAACAGCCCGCCCAGGATCCACAGGCGGACCACGACCTTGCTCTCGGGCCATCCGCTGAGCTCGAAGTGATGATGCAGCGGCGCCATCTTGAAAATGCGCCGGCCGGTCAGCTTGAAGGAGATCACCTGCAGGGCGACAGAGGCCGTCTCCAGGACGAACACGCCGCCGAGGATGAGGATGAGGATCTCCTTCTTCAGCATGAGCGCAACGACGCCCATCACGCCGCCCAGGGAGAGGGCCCCGGTGTCTCCCATCCAGACCTCGGCGGGATGCGCATTGAACCACAGGAACCCCACGGAAGCGCCCGTGACAGCGAGGCAGAACACCGCGATCTCTCCTCCTCCCTTGATGAACGGGATCTGGAGGTAGGAGGCGAAGTCCGCGCGGCCGGTCACGTAGGCAAGGACCGCAAGCGCGAGGCCGACCATGATGACGAGCCCCGTGGCGAGGCCGTCGAGGCCGTCGGTGAGGTTGACGGCGTTCGAATAGCCCACCATGAGGATCACGGCGAACGGCACGTACAGCCAGGAGAAGTCGAGGACGGCGCGCTTGAGGAACGGGAGATAGAGAAGCGTCGTGGACTCACCCCGCTGCATGTACAGCACGATGACGATGGCGGCGGAAATGGCGATCTGGCCGCCGAACTTCACCCCGGCGCTGATGCCCCGGCGGATCACCGTCCCGTCCTTTCCCTTTCGGGTGGACATCTTCAGGATGTCGTCGGCAAAGCCGATGGCCCCGAAACCGACGGCCGCAAAGAGCAGCAGCCACGTGAACACATTTGAAAGGTCCTGCCAGAGAAGAACGGACACGACGAAGGAGAGGATGATGAGCACGCCGCCCATGGTGGGAGTTCCGGCTTTCGCCTGGTGCGTCTTCGGCGTATCCTCACGCGCCGCCCAGCTCGTCTTGATGGCCCGCAGGCGCGCAATGACCCACGGCCCGAAGAGGAAGCTGATCAGGAGGGCCGTGATTGCCGCGTACACCGCGCGGAACGTGAGATACTGGAAGATGTTGAAGAACGAGATATGCTCGCGCAGCCCGAAGAGCAGTTTAAGCACGGTCACCCTCCCCGGCGGACGTTCCCGGCGCAACACGGGACAGGAGCTGCTCGAGCTCCATCCCGCGTGATCCCTTCAGGAGAACGAGGTCGCCCGGCGCCACGACCGAAGCGAGGTCCTTTCCGAGCGCCGCGGCTTCCCGGGCCCACCGGGAGCGGGGCGCGGCGGCAGATCCCTGGAGCGCGCGCCACGCCTCTTCCATCTCCGCGCCGGCGAGGAACACGGCGTCGAACGGAGCGTCCCTCAGGGACTCCCCCAGCGCGCGGTGCGCGGCTGCTTCCTCGGCGCCCAGCTCCCGCATGCCGCCGAGGACCACGATCTTGCGGCCCTTCCACGGAAGCGCGGAAACGAACGAAAGGGCCTGGCTCATGGAGTCCGGGTTGGCGTTGTAGCAGTCCACGATAACGGTCGCCGGCCCCCGCAGGATCTGGGACCGCCCGAACAGCGGAGCAACGGCCTCGAGGCCGTCGCGGATCTCCGCGTTCGGGACGCCCAGCTCGCGCGCCACCGAGACGGCTCCCAGCGCATTCGCGAGGTTATGCGGGCCGAAGAGCGGGAAGCGGATCCGGAACTCCTCCCAGTGGATGAGCGTTCCACCCAGTCCCTGGCTCTCGCTCCCCCGGTACCCCGGGGTGCTCCGCGGCCCGAAGAAGACGATCCTGCCCTTCACGCCCTCGGCGAGGAACTCGCGGAAGCGCTCGTCCTCGGGAAGGAAGGCCGTCTGGC
This sequence comes from Spirochaetia bacterium, assembly GCA_035542415.1. Lineage (GTDB taxonomy): Bacteria > Spirochaetota > Spirochaetia > SZUA-6 > Fen-1364 > Fen-1364. Next base: position 2,720 of record DATKLM010000083.1, on the reverse strand, counting down.
GGCCGTCGAACCGGGCAAAAATCTTCTTCTTTTCTCTCGCAATCTCCTCCCGCGATCCCAGGATCCCGATGTGCGCCGTCCCGATGTTCGTGATCAACGCGAGGTCCGGGCGCACGATGTCGCTCAGGGCATCCATCTCTCCGCGGTGGTTCATTCCCATCTCGAACACGGCACACTCGTGCGCCGCTCCCACCGCGAAGCAGGCGAGGGGCAGGCCGATTTCCGAGTTCAGGTTCCCCTCGTTCACCGCCGTGGACCGGGAACGGGAAAGGATGGACCCGATGATCTCCTTGGTGGTGGTCTTCCCGTTGGATCCGGTGACCCCGACCCTGATGAGTCCGCGCCGCCGGTCCATGTAGGCGCGCGCGAGGTCCTGCAGTCCCTGGAGCGTGTCGGGAACGGCGATGATCGACACTCCGCGTTCGCGTGCCAGGCCTGCAAGCTCGGCCCCGCGGCGGCCAGCCTCCTGCTCCGATACCAGGAGCGCCGCGGCTCCGGCGCCCGCGGCCTGGGCCAGGAACGCATGGCCATCGGTCCTCTCTCCGGGAAGCGCCACGAACAGGCTGTCCGGGGTCACGCGGCGGGAGTCGACGGCAACGGCCGTGACGGGACGCTCGGACGGATCGGACTGCAGCAGGCTGCCGCGGACCGCGTGGACGATCTCAGAGACGGTAAAGAGGCTCGCCGGCGCGCCCGTTGCCGTCACCGCGTCCCCTCCCTGCCCGCGCCGATGACCACGCGTGTAACGCGAGACTGGTCGATCTGCTGGAGCCCCAGGTCCTTCTGCGCCTTCTCCTCGATCCTCGACGGCGACTGCTCGTAGGCGATGCGGGCGATGGCGTCACGGTTCGCCTCCAGGAGCTCCTGCTGCTGCTTTTCCAGCGCCCCGACATCGTCAGAAAGACGGCTGTAGCGATACCCCTGCCAGGAGTTGAGAAAGAGCAGACCCGGGACGACGAGACCCGCCGCGGCCAGGACGATCTTCTTCATGCGCCCTCCGGGGGAGCGTGCCGCGGCTTTTCCGCCACTCTCAGCTTGGCGCTGCGGCTGGCGGGATTTCGCGAGATTTCCTCCGGCGTCGCCGTGAGCGGCTTCCCCGTCACGACGCGCAGCTCCGCCTTGCCCCCACATTGACAGATCGGCCATTCCGGAGGACACGTACACTCCCGGCTCTTCTCGCGGAAGAACCTCTTCACGATCCTGTCTTCGAGGGAATGAAAGGCAATGACGCCGATACGGCCGCCGGGGCTCAGGACGGCAATGGCTTTCGCAAGCCCCTCCTCCAGCTGCTCAAGCTCCCGGTTCACGGCAATTCGCAGCGCCTGGAACGTCCGCGTGGCCGGGTGGATCCTCCGCCGGCCGCGCTGGTCGGGAACCGCGGAGGCGACGATCCGCGCCAGGCGGGAGGAGCTCGTGATGGGCTCTTTCTCCCTCTCCCTCGCGATCCGTGACGCGATGCCGCGGGCGAACCGCTCCTCCCCGAAGCGGAAGATCACGTCTGCAAGCTCTGCCGGCTCCATGCTGTTGACGAGGTCCGCCGCAGTGCTCGGCAGGTCGGCTCCGAGTCTCATGTCGAGCTTCTCATCCCGGTCGAACGAGAATCCCCGGCCGCTCGCCTCGTAGTGAAAGCGCGAGATGCCGAGGTCCATCAGGACAAGATCGGCGCGGCGCGCGTCCTCCCAGCCGGAGAAGAAGCTGCCGAACCAGGCGTTGACGAGCGTCAGGCGGTCAGCGAACGGAGCGAGCCTCCCGCGCGCAATCTCGAGGATCGCGGCGTCGGCATCGACGCCGATGACCGCCAGGCGCGGGTAGCGCTCCAGGAACGCCGAGGAGTGGCCGCCCTCTCCCAGAGTGGCATCCACGAGAAGCCCGCCTCCCTCCGGCGGGACGAGGTTCGCCATGACCTCGTCCAGAAGGACAGGCTCGTGGATGCTCACAGGGCGACCCTCCCCCCGAGCGCTTCCGCTGCTTCCTTGAACTTCGCCTCGTTCTCCTCCAGGTATGCCTGGTAGCCGGCCTCGGACCACACCTCGATGTACTTCTTCAGCCCGAGGATCAGGCAGTCCTTCCTGAGGTCAGCGTATTCCCGCAGCGTCTGGGGGACCATGATCCGACCGGCCTTGTCGATCTCCGCCTCCTGCGCGGGGGCGATCAGCCGCCGCTGGATGAGACGGGACTCCGCCTGGAGCATCGAGGTCGATCCGATGAGGTTTTCTGAGAAAGTCTTCCATTCTTCCGGTGGGAAGAGCCAGAGGCAATTCTCGACACCCCGGGTGAGGATCACCACGTTTCCGAGTACTTCTGTCCTCATCCGCGCCGGTATGAGCAGTCTTCCCTTCTCATCCAGCGAACATCGGAATTCCCCTGTTATCATGGCCTCCTCTACCACATTCTCCTAAAACTTCCCACTTTTTCCCACGTCACGGTGGAGATAGTACCTCCAAAGACCCCGTTGTCAATTGGACTCAACCCGGAAAAAACGCCGTTTTTGGAAAAAATTATCGGAACTATGAAACAGATGTTCAGTATATGTCGTGAAAGCCAGCAGACACGGTCGCGATCGGCCTCTCGCGGGGCGCCGGAGCATCCTGTACGACATGCCGCGTTGTGGGCTATTCTGAAAGGGGAGTTGTCGTCGTTGTCGCTTTATCGTGTTCACTTCAAATGGAAGGACAAGGAGGTCGAGCTCATGGCGAAGAGCCTCGATCTCACCCACCCGT
>DATKLM010000082.1:0-8818 GCA_035542415.1 Spirochaetia bacterium | reverse complement strand
CTGGGGCGCCCAGGAGTCGGCCGACGCCACGGATGGCCGAAAGGCCGACTCCAACACGCGCCTGGCGCCGGGTGCTAGATGTCGAAGTACAGCATGTACTCCCAGGGGTGCGGCCTGAGCTCCAGCGCCTGCACCTCGTTCTTCAGCTTGTAGCCGATCCAGGTCTCGATGACGTCCGGGGTGAACACGTCTCCCTTCAGCAGGAAGTCGTGGTCCTTCTGCAGGGCGCCCAGAGCCTCCCGCAGCGAGCCCGGCGTCTTGGGCACCGCGGCCAGCTCCTCGGGAGGCAGGTCATAGATGTCCTTGTCCAGCGGCTGGCCCGGGTCGATCTTGTTCTGAATGCCGTCGATGGCTGCCATGAGCATGGCGGCGAACGTGAGATAGGGGTTGCTGCTCGGGTCCGGGCAGCGGAACTCCAGCCTCTTTGCCTTCGGAGACGGCGAGTACATGGGGATGCGGACCGCCGCGCTGCGGTTGCGGCGCGAGTAGGCCAGGTTGACAGGGGCTTCGAACCCCGGCACGAGCCTCTTGAAGCTGTTCGTGGTGGGCGTGGCGAACGCCAGGATGGACGGCGCGTGCTTGAGGAGGCCGCCGATGGCGTGAAGGGCCGTCTGGGAAAGCCCCGCGTATCCGTCGCCGGCAAAAAGGTTCTTCCCGCCTTTCCAGAACGACATGTGAACGTGCATTCCGCTTCCGTTGTCTCCAAAAAGCGGCTTCGGCATGAACGTCGCGACCTTGTTGAACTTCTTGGCGGTATTCTTCACGACGTACTTGTACTTCAGCACGTTGTCCGCCATGGACACGAGGTTCGCGAAGCGCATGTCGATTTCGCACTGACCGCCGGTGGCCACCTCATGGTGCTGCGCTTCGATGGGCACGTCGATGGACTCAAGGGTGAGCATCATGGCGCTGCGGATGTCCTGGAGGCTGTCCGCGGGAGGAACGGGAAAATACCCTTCCTTGTACCGGATCTTGTATCCGAGGTTCGGATTCTCGACCCGGCCCGAGTTCCATCGTCCTTCGATGGAATCGATGTGGTAGTAGCCCTCGCGCTCGTTCTGGTCATAGCGTATGTCGTCGAACACGAAGAACTCGCACTCGGGCCCGAAGTACGGAGTGTCGGCAAGACCGGATCCCTTGAGGAACGCTTCCGCCTTTCGGGCGATGTTGCGGGGGTCTCTCGTGTAGTCCTCTCCGGTGAGCGGGTCGCAGATGTTGCAGACCGCAACGAGCGTTTTGGCGGAGAGGAACGGATCCACGAAGCAGGTATCCGCGACGGGCTTCACGAGCATGTCCGACTCGTTGATGGCCTGCCAGCCCCTGATGCTGGACCCGTCGAACCCGAGCCCCTTCTCGAAAACCTCCTCGGTCAGCTCCCGCGCGGGAATCGAGAAGTGCTGCCAGATGCCGGGAAAGTCCATGAACCGCAGGTCGACGACCTCGACTTTCTCCTTCTCGATGAACGTCACAATTTCTTTCGGTGTCTTGCCGATGCTCATTCCATCCTCCTTACTCTCTCTTGCCCCTCCCGGGCCTCGGCCGAACGCCACGGGAGGGGAGGTGAGGGATATACCATCCCCCTTGGCCAAATGCAAATCCTGTGCCACCCGGCCCTGACAATAGTAACTCCATACGGATCAAAGAGTTAAGTGAAAAGAGCCGCATGTGACCTCTTTCCTTCGGGCTACCGGAATGTAGGATTTCAGTCCGGGCAGGTACCTAATTGTAGCCCGGTCTGTTCGGTGACCGGAGCCGGATTGCCCGTCCCGCCGGGACGGTGATAGACTCCCGGCGATGAGCCACCTCCTGGACGAACTCGTGTCCCGGTATCCCGTTCTTTCCGCCTGCCGCGGGGAGATCCAGTCCGCCTTCGATCTCATTGTCTCCTGCTACGCTGCCGGCGGCAAGCTCCTGGTCTGCGGCAACGGCGGGAGCGCGGCGGACTCCGATCACATCGTCGGTGAGCTCATGAAGGGATACCTGAAGCGGCGGCCGGTCTCCAAGGACGTCCGCTCGCGCCTCGTTGAGGTCGATCCCGAGATCGGCGCGGCCCTTGCCGACAGCCTGCAGGGCGCGCTGCCGGCGCTCAACATCGCCGCCGGAGGCGCGCTCCTCACCGCGTTCGGCAACGACGTGAGGGCGGAGCACGGCTTTGCCCAGGCCGTGTACGGCCATGGAAAGCCGGGGGACGTGCTCCTGGGCATCAGCACCTCCGGCAACGCGGCGAATGTCCGCGCCGCCCTGTGTGTGGCGCGCGCCGGCGGACTGAAGACCATCGGTCTCACCGGCCGCGGCGGCGGAAAGATGGCGGGCCGGTGCGACGTGCTGATTACGGTGCCGGCGGACAGGACCTTCGAGATCCAGGAGCTCCATCTGCCCATCTATCACTGTCTCTGTGCCATGGTGGAGGAGCGGTTCTTTCCTTGAACGGCTCTGCGAACGGCTCCGAGAACGGTGTCGAAGAACGCGAGCTGTCTATCGAGAAGCTCGTCGCCGGCGGCGACGGTCTTGCGTTCCGGGAGGGCAAGGCCGTGTTCGTCCCCGGGGTGCTCCCCGGTGAAACCGTACGTGTCCGTCTCGTTGAAACGCGGCGTGACTTCGACCGCGCGGCGCTCGTGGAGGTTCTGAAGCCGTCTCCCGGGCGCGTGGCGCCTCCGTGCGCGCTGGCCGGGATCTGCGGCGGCTGCGACTGGCTGCACATCTCCTACAAGGAGCAGGTGAGGCAGAAGGCCGCCATCGTGCGGGAGGCCCTGCGCCGGGCCGGCGGAATAGAATGGGGCGAGGTGGAGGTGGAGCCCGGCCCGCCGCTCGCCTATCGCACCAGGGTCCAGATCCATCGCGACTCGCACGGGACGCTCGGCTTCAAGGGCCTGGGGAGCGCCCGGGTCGTCCACGTCGCCTTCTGTCCGATTGCGGACCCGGGGATCAACCGGATCTTCAGCGGGGACGTTGCGGCGCCCGACGGTCTGGAGCGCTTCAGCGCATGCAGCGTCGGGAATCGTGTCGCCCGCGAAGGCATCGATGACGACATCGACATCCGCGTTCGCGTCGCGGGAAAAGAGACCGTATTTTCCGTGGGGTGCTTCTTCCAGTCCAATCTCGCGGTCCTGGAAAGACTGGTGCCCTTCGTCTTGGAGAAGCTGGACGGGACGAGCGCCGCCGACCTGTACTGCGGTGTCGGCCTGTTCGGCGCGTTCCTCGCGGAACGCTTTTCCAGCGTCACGGCGGTGGAATCCTCCACGACGTCAGCCGCGTACGCGCGGCGCAACCTGCCCGAGCCGCGGTGCGCCGTCTATCCCATGACCGTGGAGCAATGGACGGCCTCCGGCGCGGCCGGCGGCCCTTTCGACGCCGTCATCGTCGATCCCCCGCGCGCCGGGCTCGGCGTGGAGGTCCGCCAATGGATCTGCCGCGTCATGCCGCGGCGGCTGCGCTACGTGTCCTGCAACCCCGTCACCCTGGCGCGCGACCTGCGGGATTTCGTCTCACGGGGATTCCTCCTCGACGACCTGCGCGTGTTCGACTTCTATCCCCAGACGTCGCATATCGAGTGCGTGGCACGGCTGCGCGGCCCGCGGAGCGCGCAATGAAGAAGCCCGAGCTTCTTGCCCCCGCGGGCGGCTTCGACGCGGCATGCCAGGCCTTCGAGGCCGGCGCGGACGGGGTGTATCTCGGACTGGGGGAGTTCTCAGCGCGCAAGGCCGCGGCCAACTTCACCCCGCTTCAGCTCCGCCGCATCCGGACGCTGGGCTCCGAGCGCGGCGGCAGGATCTACGTGGCGCTCAACACGGTCATCCGGGAGAACGAGATGCGCCGCGCGGCTGAGAGCATCGCCTGGCTGGAGGCCATCGGCGTCGATGCGGTGATCGTCCAGGACCTCGGGCTGTGCTCGCTCATCAGGCGCGGCTTTCCCGGTCTTGCCGTCTTTGCGTCCACGCAGATGGCCGTCCACAACGACAGCGGCCTGGAGATCGCGGAGGACATGGGGATCCGCCGGGTCATCCTCTCCCGCGAGCTCACGTTCGACAGGATCCGCGACCTGCGCGCCCGTCACCCCGGGATCGAGCTGGAAGTGTTCATTCACGGCGCTCTGTGCTACAGCTTCTCCGGCCTCTGCCTCGCCTCCGGCGCGCTGACAGGGCGCTCGGGAAACCGGGGAGAGTGCGCGCAGATCTGCCGCAGCCTGTTCAGCCGCGACGAGGGCGCCCGTGAGAACGCCTGCGACGAAGGTCACTTCTTCTCCTGCCGCGACCTCTCCCTGGGAACGGATATCCTGAAGCTCGCGGAGATCGGCATCGATTCTTTCAAGATCGAAGGGCGGATGAAGTCCCCCGAGTACGTCTATCACACAACGAGGCTCTATCGGCGGATCCTGGACGACGGACCGCGGCTCGACGCCGGGGAGCACGAGGAGCTTCTCCGGAACGCGGAGACCACCTTCTCCCGCGCACGGACAACGGGCTGGTTCGCGTCCGCGTCGACGTACCCGGCGGATCTGGCGAAGGGGAGCAGGCTGCTGGAGACAGGGTTTCCCGGCCACCGGGGTTCTCCCCTGGGAACCGTGGCCTCGGTCCGCGGCCGCCAGTTCAGCGTGAAGCTCCGGGCGGACATCTCTCTGCGCGACGGGATCGGATTCTGGCCGCCGCGCGCGCAGGAACCGTTCGTGTATTCGCTGCGGCGGATTGCGAAGGCCGGCAGGGACGTCACGGTGGCTCGCGCCGGAGACACGGTTTTCCTGTCCGCGCCGGACTCGGCACGGGATCCCGCGCCGGCGCCGGGAGACGAGATCCGACTCTTCTCTTCACGCTTTCTCGATCGAGCGGTGCGGAAGGAGGGCAGCATCGACCCGGTCAAGGTGCCCGTCGACCTTGAGATCCGGCTCGTGAAGAAGGGCGATAGCAGCGGCCTTCTCCTCTCCACGGGGGCGGGGGTCGCGGCAGGCTTTTCGTTCGAGCGGCCGATCACCGTGGAGCAGGCCTCGGGGCGCAGAGTGTTCGCCGAACTGCTGAAGAACGTGCTTCACGAATCGGGTGATTCCCTGCTTCGGCCGGGGAAGATCGCATTCGTGAATGACTCGGGATTTGCCGATGACGGGATTTTCGTTCCCCCCTCGCAGCTGAAGCGGGCAAAAAACGACCTGTACGCGGCGTTGGAAGCCCATGTCGCTTCGATGCTTGCTGCAAAGGCAGGCTCGGCATGTGAGACTCGAGCATCAACGCACGCGCCTGTCGAGACCGAGTCAGCCTTCGCAGCGCTGGCCGACCGGGACATGATCTCTCCGCCTGCTCTGAAACCCGTGCCTTTTGCGTCTCTGGCAGCCGCAGAGCTCACACCGGGAGACCTGGCCTCCGTCGACGGGTTCCTCTTCGTCCCTCTTCCGCCGGTGTGCCCGGATGATTCTCTCTGGGCCGCCGCGCTGAGCAGGCTTGCCCGTGCCCATCCCGGGCAGCGCGTCGCGATCGGGCTGAACAACGTGGGCCACGTCGCGCTGGCCCGTGAGCTGTCCGATCATGAGAACATCTTCTTCTTCGTCGACTTCTATCTCTATGCTGCCAACTCGCACACGCTTTCCTTCGTTCGGGCCCGGGTGCCGCGCGTGCTGTTTGCGTACTCATGGATCGAGGGCAGCGCCGCGGATCACGATGCACTTGCCTCCGCGCAGCCCCGGGTCCCGCTGATCCGCGTTGACGCCAGCTTCAGCCCGCCGCTGTTCTACAGCCTGGGCTGTTTCCAGCGGCACGCCGTTCGAATGGGGGCGTGCCCGGACGGGTGCCCGAAGGATTTCACGGGCCGCCTGCGGCAGGGCAGGAACAGATTCCGCCTGGTCGTGAGAGACTGCGTGACGTGGCTCTTCCAGGAAAAGAAAGATACCGAAAGGAGTTGAGCGATGCCGGAACGGCTTGATGCGAAGCTGGAACAGATCGTGGAGCGGGAGCTGCCGCGCTTGAGGCGGATGACGGACGCGGAGGCGGCCCGGCGGCGGGAGCCGGGGAAGTGGAGCAGCAAGCAGGTGCTCGGCCACCTCATCGACTCGGCCGGCAACCACCACCAGCGCTTCGTGCGCGCCCAGCTCTCCGCGGAGCTCGTGTTCCCCGGCTATGCGCAGAACGACTGGGTAAGCACGGAAGGATTCGCGGAAGAAGGGTGGGAGCGGATCGTTGACCTCTGGAGCGCCCTCAACAGGCACCTCGTCCACGTGATCTCGCGCATTCCGCAGGCCCGGCTTTCGACCCCGTGCAGGATCGGTGACAACGCTCCCCTGACGCTGGAGGCGCTCGTGGCGGACTACATCCGCCACCTGGAGCACCATGTACAGCAAATTTCAGCTGCGGGACGCTGAGGCACGCTCGCAGGAGCGCTCTTCCTCCTCCGGACCTTCCTCGCGGTAGGACGCCATGAAGTACAGGCCCAGGAGGGAACAGATTTCCCGCAGCTCCGCGCGGGCAGTTTCCTGGGCCGGGCCCGGCTCTTCCTGCATTGTTTTCACTTCCACGGCGAACCACAGGCCGAGCCCCAGCCTCGGGCTGCGCATGAACGCGTAGCCCAGGGCTTCTTCCTCGTCGAAATCCTTGCCGGCCATGACCCGGCACAGAGCGAGCAGCGCCTGCAGAAGGGAAGCCATGATCGCCCCGTGGTCTTCCCGCGACACCGCGTCGTGAAGCCTGCGGCAGGTACCGGCAAGGGCCTCGCGCTGGGACGCCGCGTCGGGACGACGCGCGGCGCGCGCGAGCGCGTGCAGGTTTCTCTGCGCCTCTCCCTCGAGTTTTTCCATGGCCACGCTCCGCGTGGCGCGGTCTCCCGTCACGACCGCGTAGAACTCCCCGGGCGCTCCCAGGAGGTTTCCCAGGGCAATAGCGAGCTGCCGCATGAGGATCGGGCTCTCCGCGCGCTGCATCCGGGGGAGGATGTCGAGCGCGGCCTCGAATGCGCCCAGCCGCGACGCCGCTTCGCTTGCGGCGGCAATCACGCGGGGCGGCCGTTCCTGCGAAAAAAGGTCGAGAAGCGGCTTGAGCGCGTCCCGAGCGTCCATCCGTCCCAGCGCGCGGCAGCAGGCCTCCACGAGCTCCTCCGACGAGGAGGCGAGGCCTTCGATGAGCCACGGCACCGCGCGCGGATCGCCGATCCGGCCCAGGGCCCGGGCCGCGTACACGCGGATGGTGGAGTGCCGGTCCCGCAGGTGGCGGGCCAGGGGCTCGACCGCCTCCGCGGAGCCGATCCTTCCCAGCGCGCGGGCGGCTTCCTCGCGCACCTCCTCGTCCGGATCGTCGAGGCGCCGGATAATGTCGCGCACGGCGATGGCACCCGAGCCGCTTTCCACCCCGCGCAGGGCCCGCGCCACGCGGGCGGAGCCCTCACTCCGGCCGAGCACGTTGATGGCGGCGAACGTGCGGAAGATCGTCGGCGTGACGAGCGCGGAGAGCAGGAAGCCGACGGGCTTCTCCCGTCCTTCACGGATCCGTGAAAGGATGAAGATGCTCAGGCCGCAGAGGACGAAGCAGATGATGACGATGGCCTGGAACGCGCCGAAGGGAAACCTGCCCGCGATCGCAACGTGCAGGCCTGCCAGGAGGTCGCCAAGCGCGCCGCCGGACAGGGAACCGGCCGCGGACAGCACACCGGTGATCGCCGCGTACCAGGCAACGTATGCCGTGCGGTTGGCCTCCGGGGTCAGGGTGAGCATGAGCTGGCCGGAGCCGTCGAGAATCGCGAAGCTGAAGATCCCCTGCACGAGCGCCGTCACCGGCAGGATGTACACGTAGTTGCCCGGGCCGAGAACGAGATAGATGATCCAGCTCAACGGGTAGACGCTTCCCAGGAGGACCACCGGTTTCCTGCCGAGCCGGTCCATGAGCATTCCCCAGAACATCGCCGTGGCGATGTAGGAGAGCTGGGTGATGACCATCATGATGCCCAGCCACGTGATGGGAGCGCCGATGCCATCATCCGCCGTGATGTACGGCGCGACGAACGGGCCCAGGATGTTGACGGAGAACAGCCAGATGGCGATGGAGAGAGAGAAGCCCACGAAGTTCCGGTCGCGGAGCGGCGCCGTGAAGTCAGCGGCGCGCGGCCGGGGCCGCGGCTGAGGCGGGACCGGCTCGGGAATGAAGATGTAGAGAAGGATCTCCAGGAGCCCGGCGGCAGCCGCCACGGAGAAGATCCCGAAGTATGCCCAGAACACGTTGCTGTTCTTGAAAAGGTCGAGCAGGACCACGGCGGCGAGAAGGCCCGCCATGGTCGCCGTGTTGAGAACAGCCGACCGACGGCCGAAAAACGTGGCGCGCGTTTCCTCCGGCACCAGCTCCGACATCCAGCGCCACCATCCGGAGACACCGAGGTTTGCGAACATGTAGCTCAGGGCAATGGCGACGAGCACGGCCTGCGCGCCGATGACCTTGCTCCCTCCCCGCGCCACCAGGAGGGCGATCACCGCCGGAACGAAGCCGAGCACCCGGTGCGCGGAGGATACGGCGATCCAGAACGGCTTGAGGCGCGGGAGACGGCCCACGATCAGAACCGAGACGAGGTTGAGCACCGTGGCGAGCTGGGTTGAGGCGACGAGGAGACCGAGGTCGCCGGCGGAGGCCCCGAGCTGGTTCTTGAAGAACACGTTCATGATCGTGCCCGGGGCAATGATCGTGAGCCAGAGAATGCCCGAGGACCCGAGAATGATGTTGAGGTTCATGGCGCGCCTGATGCGCGCGGGCGTCAGAGCGCCGTGCTGTGACATGAACTAGTTCTGGGCGGCCGCTGCCTGCCTCGACAGCTCATCGATGCGCGCCCGGATGCCTCCGTCCGATGGAGCGAGCTCCTGCGC
>DATKLM010000081.1:0-25214 GCA_035542415.1 Spirochaetia bacterium | reverse complement strand
CGAGAGCTGGTCCTTGTTCGTCCAGGTGAATCCCGCGAGCGCCCGCGGCGCCCAGCTCACGGTCTGAGAGGCAGAAAGCAGGAGCTTGTCGTCCGTCACGACGACGCGGCTCACGGAGTCCGCGATGGAGGCCTCCGCCCGCACCGTCAGCGCCTCCCCGATGTTGGTGTCCACGCCGGCTCCGAAGGTGGCATGCAGATCAGGATCCGCGGTGCCCGGTCCTCCTGTCGAGAGAAGCCCGAGGACCCGGATGTCCGCCTCACCGAGACGGACATCGAGCCGGGTGAGGTTCTGCCAGTCGTTCTGGGGAAAGCTGATCCAGCGGAGCATGGTGTCGGTGCCGCTCCCCCAGGGCAGGCGCGGGGAGAAGAAGTTGGAGAGGCTGAAGCTCCCGAACAGGACGGTGACGTCCTCACCGATCCAGCCCTCCTCCCAGGTTCCGACCGCAGAACCGGAGATATTTGCGGCATTCCCCAGCGCGCCGTGAGAGATCACGTTGAGCGGTGTCCTGAAGAATCCCGATGACGGGTGGATGACCTCCTTGCCCGTGGTGACGATCAGCGTGCCGGGAACCGCTTCCCACACGAGCTTCAGCTCCAGGATCCGGCTCTCCAGGTCGATCTTCGACGGCGGCGTGTACAGCGGAGTCTGGCTCGGGAGTGTATCCGCCATGCCCCACATCGTGCCTGCCAGTGACAGCCCTTCCGCGATGGGCTGCGTATGAGACAGCGCGCCCTGGAGCGTCACCTCCGTCGTCTCCGTCTGCATCAACGAAGACGAAGCGCCGTTGGGCGCAAGCGCCGCGGTGGGAAGCACGTCCAGGAGCGCCTGCCCTTCCCAGGCAGCAAGGGGCCGGGGAAAGGCGGCCGCGGCAGCCAGGACGGCCGCCACCATGACGGGGATTCTGCTCACCGCGGCTGCTCCGGGGTCCAGGAGGGAAGGTAGTCGCGGCGGAAGACCGTGGGTGCCACGTGCTTCTGTCCCACCTTCTTGTACTCCATGACGGTGTGCTTCTGCGGGTTGTCTCCGTCATAGATGTCCACCACGAACGGGATGTCCTTCCCGAGCGCCTCCGTGTAGCTCTTATAGAAGGCTTTCTTCAGCAGCTTGTCTCCTGTGAAGAACTCAGCGTACACGGGACGAAGCGTCTCCTTCTCCACCCAGAGGGCAACCCTGGCATACGACGCATCCTTGCTTCCCGCTTTGACGGAGAGATCGAACTTCAGGCATGCCACTCCGTCCCGATCCGCGTCGGTCAGGGAGGTCACGTCATAGTCCTGGGAAAACCCTGTCCGAACGACGTCCCCGTTGGATGCCTGCCCCAGGAGGACCTGCAGGGGCGAGAGCCTGATGGGGTTGGTTGTGCGGGGGAAGAGGAGGTAGACGATGTTCCCGTCCATGAGCATCCGGCGGCCCTTGACGGAGGCCGGGTCGGCAAACGCGATGAGACTCTTGTTCTGCGTCCCCACGCCGCTGATAAAGCCCCACAGCGTGTTGGACTCCACCTGCGCGTCCTTGTCGAAGGACGTCATCTGCAGGACAAAGCTCAGGTCAGGGACGTACCGCCGGGCGTCCACCCGGGCCAGGAGCTCTTCCGGGGTCTCGGCAAACACCCCGGACGCTCCGAGGAGGACGGAAACAGCAATCAGGGAAACGGCAAAGATCTTCTTCATGGCGATCTCCTATCGTGCGCGGAGCAGCTCCGCGATCTTTCTGCGGGACGCAACCATCCCGGGAACAAGGGCTCCGGCAACGGCAGCGGCCAGGACCCACAGGGCGTTCGCGAAGAACGTCGGCACCTGCGGCGTGAACAGGACCCGGAACGCGGCCGAGGTGCCGGGCTGCGGCGGCATCATGATTCCGCCGAACACGTTGATGATTTCGGAAAGCCCTCCGCCCGCCACGCATCCGACGAGCGCCCCGGCGATGCCGAGGATCAGGCCTTCGAAGAGAAACATGGACAGGAGGCCGGCCTTGCGGGTCCCGAAGGCGCGGAGGGTCCCGATCTCGCGAAGCCGCTCCATGATCGCCATGGAGAGCGTGCCGGAGATCGAGAACAGCGCGACGATGAGAACGATCAGGCGCGCAACGGCGAGCACGAGCTGGTAGGCCGAGTTCGCCTGCTGGTAGTACGGGGAGAGCTGGTCCCACGTCCGGAGGGTGAGACCGGAAAGCGGGGAACCGGCAGCCGGGCCCTGTGCCGCGGTGCGAAGGGCGGCGGAGACCTGGGCGGTATCAGCGGTGTGTTTGAGAAAGACAATGAGCTGCGGGACCTCCTGGCTCCCCAGGAGGGACTGCGCGTCAGCAAGGTCCATGAAGACCGAAACGTTGTCCACCGCTGCGATCAGCGACGCAGTCGTTCCCGACACCGCAAAGCTCTGCGTGTTCACTCCGCCGCCCTTGCTCAGGGCGAACAGGGACAGGGAGCCTCCAGCGTCCAGACCGAGCTTCCTCGCCACGCCGCGGCCGATCAGGATCTTTCCCGGCTCACCAGCAGCAAGGTCCTTTCCCCGGCTGATGGTCCGGGCGCTCAGCCCGGCGGCGGCCTTGTCGATGGGAAGGGCCGTGACCATCACGGTGCTCGATTTTCCATTCGCGCTCACGACCGCCGTGAACGACAGGCCGGGAAGGATGTCGCGGACCTCAGGCAGGAGGCGGATCTCCTTCTCCAGCGCCGCCTCGTTCGCAAGCATGAACGGGAACGGGTCCATGTCCCCCTCGTCGAGGAACGCCGGGGACTTCATGACCTGGATGTGCCCCGTGCCGGAGTGGATGACGGTTTCCCGGAGACCGTTCATCGAGTACGTGATGTATCCGTCCAGGAGCGTCAGCCCGAGAAGGCCGACGGTGATTGCCAGGAGAGTGGAAACGGTGCGTCGTCCTCCCCGCAGGAGGTTTCTCCACGCCATTGAAAGTGTTCGTACAGGATGTGCCATGACATGCCTCCTCAGATCTGCCGCAGGGCCTGCGCCGGGGTGAGCTTCACGGCGCGCAGGCCGGGAAGGAACGATGCCGCGGCAGCGAACAGCCCGGCGGGCACCAGGTTCCACCACACGGACTGGATCGACGGCGCGAGCCGGACGATCACGCGCTGGCCGGCGTTCACGAACGGCAGCCCTCCACCGAGGTTGATCAGCTCGGAGAGCCCGAACCCCACGAGGATCCCGAGCGCTGCGCCCACGATCCCCTGGAAGAAACCTTCCAGCACAACGAGCAGGAGGATGCCGCCCTTGCGCGTTCCCATGGCGCGCAGGGTCCCCCATTCGCTCATGCGTTCCCGCACAATGCGGTTCATCGTGTTGGCCATGATGAACAGGGTGACCAGCAGGATGATTGCGCGGATCACGCCAAGAAACCCGTTGAACATCGTGTTCACTTGCACGAAGTAGGTGGCCAGGTCATGCCACGTGCGGATCGCAAGGCCGGCGGGCACCCGCGCGGCAATACCCTCCACGGCGGGGACGGAAGAAGCCAGGACGTGCAGGACAGCCGCGCCCTGAATGCCGGTGAAGTCGACGGCTGTGTCGTAGTCCGTGAACGCGAAGATCTTGTCGCGCCCCGGGGAGCGGTAGACGGCGGAGACGGTGAAGTCCCTGCCGTTGAGCCCGCCGCCGGGGAGGACGGCCATCAACGTGACAACCGAACCCGGCTTCACGCCAAGGATCCGGGCCGCCGTCTCACCCAGGACCAGTCGATCCCGATCACTGGCACCGGGAGGGGTGCCGGAGATCAGCGTTCCCAGCTGGAACCGGTCTGACGGCGGAAGCGCCCGTCCCGTCCGGGGCATGAAGAACATCCGCTCCGCCGGGTAGGCCTTCACGAGAAGAGTGGCTGACTTCTCCCCGATTCCCGCAATAGCCGTGAAGCCGGTGGACGGAAAGGCAGCCTGCACGCCGGGCCGCCCCTGCAGGTCGGACAACAGCGCCGGGGAGTCCTTCAGCGCGTAGGAGTACGGATTGAACTCCCCATCCTGGAAGTACGCCGCCGAGCTCGCAATCTGCAGGTGCCCGATCCCGCTCCTGATGGTGGTGTCTCGGAAGCCGGTCATCAGGGACGTGATGTATCCCTGGAAGATCACCACGCCGCAGAGGCCGACGACCAAGGCGGACAGCGTGATGAGCGTGCGGCGCTTCTGGCGGAGAAGGTTCCGCCACGCCATGACGATCGTCTTCATGCCGCGCTCCCGTTCTCGACGATCCGGCCGTCCAGCATTTTCACGATCCTCCCCGCGTACCGGGAAACCGCGGCGTCGTGCGTGGAGAAAACCAGGGTCGCGCCTTCGCTCTGGTTCATCTCCATCATGAGCTGCATGATGGAGCCGCCCGTGGCGTGATCGAGAGAAGCGGTCGGTTCGTCCGCAATGACCAGGCGGGGACGGGCCACGAGCGCCCGGGCAATGGCAACACGCTGGCGCTGGCCTCCCGAGAGGTTCTCAGGGCTGCGGTTCCGGTACTCCGCAAGGCCGACCTTGCGGAGAAGCTCGTCGACCCGCGCCCTCCTCTGCCGGGCAGGCACTTTCTGGAGCAGCAGCGGATACTCGACGTTCTCAAAGACCGAGAGCACCGGGATAAGATTGAAGCTCTGGAAGATGAATCCCATCCGCCGGTTCCTGAACTCCGACAGCTTCGCGTCCCCGAGCCTGCTCGTGTCCTCACCGTCAATGACGAGGCTGCCCGAGGTCGGCGTATCGACGCATCCGATGAGGTTGAGAAGCGTCGACTTTCCGCTTCCCGACGGGCCCATGAGGCACACGCGCTCTCCCGGCTGGATGTCGAGGCTGACGTCAATCAGGGCGGGGGCGTCGGCCCGGTCCAGGTGGTAGTGCTTGTGCACGTTCCTGACACTGATCAAAGACATGGAGGTCTCCTTTCGTTCACGAGTCTTGTTCATGCGTCCCGCGCGCCGGCCGGCGCGCCGAGAGTCCGCATCGTTTCATCGCACCATTCGATGACGGCCTGTGAAAACCGTTTTCCGTAATCCAGGGTGGCCAGCCAGAGGGGCAGCCCTTTCTGGCTCTTGTAAGGCTCAGAGCCTTTCAGCATCGCCTCGATGCCGCGAAATGTTTCCAGGTTCCTGAGGTTTCTCTCCCGCTCCTTTTCCAGCTTTTCTCTCACATTCGAAGCAGGGAGATTCCAGGCAAGGAAGAGCTTGAGGAGAAGCTCGTTGCGGAAAGGGTGGTATTGGGCGGGTTTGCTTAGCCACTCCTGGAGCTCCTGGAAGCCTCTTTCGGTGATCCGGTAAACGTTCTTGGGTGGTCGACCAGGCGTTTGCTGCGATTCCTTTGTGACCATGCCTTCTGCTTCGAGAGATCGCAAAACCGGATAGATATGACCATAATTCTCTGACCAGAAGTGAGATATGGACATATCGGCAATCTTTTTGATGTCGTAGCCCGAGCACGGCATGATGCCGAGAACCCCAAGCACTGCGTATCTGGTCGTGTTTTCCTTCGGCATTCTCTCTCCTCTAGATATCCTTTAGTAATATATCCTCATATAATATATACTGAGGATATATATCTGTCAAGCATATTTTTCTTACTCTTGAGGGATCGCGAGGAGGTGGACATAGTGAAGACGATGTCGGGGCTTACTGCCTGCTTTCTGACTGTCGATATCACCCCGCCGGAAGACGGCCACCCTCTGCTGGGGTACTTTAACCAGCGCCTGTCCCACGGGGTGCTCGACAGCCTTCACGCGCGGCTGGCCCTGTTCTCCCAGGGAGGAGAGGCGCTGGTTCTTGCGCAGATCGACACCTGTCTGATTCCGGCCGACACGGCGCAGCGGCTCTGCGCTGCCGTCTCCCGGGGGGCCGGACGAGGGACCGGGCTGTCGCGAGAGCGCATCATGGTGTTTGCCAGCCACACGCACACGGCCCCGGCCCTTGCAGACCTGTACGACGTTCGCAGGGACGAAGCGTATGCGGAGTTTCTCGAGGCCCGCATGGAAAGCGCGGCGTCGAGGCTCGGAACAGGAAAAGCCGTCCGGCTGCGCCTGGGGAGGGGCCACGCGCCGGGCCTGGCCTCCAACCGAAGGTGGCATCTGAAGGACGGCCGGTTCGCGACGAATCCGCCGCGCGGCCATCCGCTGCTGGACCGGCCGGAAGGCCCGGTGGATGACGAGGTGAACACCGGTGCCTTCGTGGCGCAGGACGGATCGATCCTCGGCATGCTCGTCAGCATCTCCAACCACGCGGACACCGTCGGCGGCACCAGCATCTCCGCGGATTGGCCGGGGCTGCTGGAAGTCGAGGTTGGCGTGGCGCTCGGCTCGCAGCCGGTGGTGATTCCCGTGATCGGCGCGGCGGGAAACATCAACCACTTCGACTTCTCGCGCACGGTGGAGCAAACCCCAGGGCGGCAGCGTTTTGCGAACCGCGCGCGAAGCGCGCGAGAGCAAGATCGCGAGAGCCCAAGCCACGCGGAGGCTCGAAGGATCGCGCACGGGTACGCAGAGGCCGTGGTCGGCTCCCTCCAGCGCGGGGTGAACGCGGAGACCCTGCCCCTGGGATGGGCGATGGAAACAGCCGCGGTGCCCGGCATCGAGATCGATCCTACGGACCTCGCGCGGGCGCGGGACCTCATCGCCCTGCCTCTTGTTGCCAGAGCGGCTGCCGACCTCACCGCTGAGGACATCTTTCGGGATGACCCTTCGGTGGAACGGATGTTCGCACAGTCCCTGGTGGATCTGGCGGAGCGCGGACCGCTCGACCACCATGTTCCGCTGCAGGCATTCAGGATCGGCAGCCTGGGGCTTTTCGCTATTCCGGGAGAACCGTTCGTTGAAACCGGCCTGGCGCTCAAGCGGACGGAAGGATTCGATGTCGTGATGCCCGTGGGCCTCGCAAACGGGTACTTCGGGTATATTCCGCCCACGGAGTGCTTCACCCGCGGCGGGTACGAGGTGAAGCCGGGACCCGCGCTTCTCAGCCGGGATGCGGAAAGGCTGGTTTCGAGCGTTCTGCAGAGGCTTGCGCAGCGGTTGCGCGGGCGCGAGCAAATGTTATAGAATAAACTGCTCCAGTCCCCATTTCCTCCAGGAGGCTTCTCACTATGAACGAGCAGATCCGTCTGATCGCGGACCGCATCCGCGGCCTGCGCGACATCGCCAATCTCTCTCTGGAGACTTGCGCCCAGGACCTCGGCATTCCCGTGGAGACATACCGCAGCTACGAGAGCGGAGGCTCGGACATTCCGGCGAGCTTCCTCTACCAGATTGCGGGCAAGTTCCACGTGGACCTCACCTCCCTTCTCACCGGGGAGGAACCGCGCCTGCGCGTGTACGCCGTCACCCGGGCCGGAAAGGGCGTGACCGTGGAGCGGCGCAAGGACTACGGGTACCAGAGCCTTGCCTACAACTTCATCCACCGGCGCATGGAGCCCTTCCTGATCACGGTCCCCGCGCGCCCTGAATCTGACCCGATTCCGACGAACGCCCACCCGGGGCAGGAGTTCAACCACCTCCTCGAGGGAAAGGTGCGGATCTGCATCGACGATCACGCCATCGAGCTTTCCCCCGGAGACTCCATCTACTTCGATGCCACGCATCCCCACGGGATGAAGGCGCTGGGCGGGAAGCCCGCGCGGTTCATCGCCGTCATCCTGTGAGAGAGGACACACCAATGCTGGAACGCTACCTGAAAAGGACCGAGTTCACCTCCTACGAGGACTTCTCCGAGAGCTACTGCGTGACAGTGCCCGAGCGCTTCAATTTCGCGTGGGACGTCGTGGACGACATCGCACACGCCGAGCCCGGGCGCCGGTCGCTCGTGTGGTGTGACGAAAAAGGGGCGGAGGCTTCATTCACGTTCGGCCAGATGGCGGAGATGTCCACGCGGGCCGCGACGTTCTTCCTGTCCCTGGGCATCGGCCGCGGGGACCCCGTCATGCTGATCCTCAAGCGCCGCTACGAGTACTGGTTCTGTCTCCTCGGCCTGCACAGGATCGGGGCAATTGCCATTCCCGCCACGCACCTGCTGACGAAGAAGGACATCGCCTACCGCAACAACGCGGCGAGCATCAAGGCCATCGTGAGCGTGGGAGAGCAGAACGTCCTGGACAACGTGGACGCCGCGATGCCGGAGTCCCCCACGCTGAAGCACCGCATCGGCCTCGGGGTGAGGCGCGCGGGCTGGTTCGACCTGATCCGCGGGCTGGAAAAAGCGCCGTCGAAACTGGAGCGCATGCCCACGGAGAACAGGGATCCGAGCCTTCTCTATTTCACCTCCGGAACGACCGGGTTGCCCAAGATGGTGGAGCACGACTTCGCCTATCCGCTGGGCCACATCCTTACGGCGAAGTACTGGCAGAACGTGCAGGACGGGGGCCTGCACCTCACCGTTGCGGACACCGGGTGGGCCAAGGCGGCATGGGGCAAGATCTACGGACAGTGGCTCTCGGGCTCCGCGGTCTTCGTGTACGACTACGACCGGTTTGTTCCCTCGGCCCTCCTGGGGGTCATCACGAAGAACAAGGTCACCACGTTCTGTGCCCCTCCCACGCTCTACCGGTTCTTCATCAAGGAAGACCTTTCGCGCTACGACTTCTCGGCGCTTCGCTACTGCACCGTCGCGGGTGAGCCGTTGAACCCCGAGGTGTACGAGAGGTTCCTCTCCTCCACGGGGATCAAGCTCATGGAAGGATACGGCCAGACCGAGATGACGGCCGCCGTTGCGGTCTTCCCGTGGACGGAGCCCAAGCCCGGGTCCATGGGACTTCCGTCGCCCGGATACGACATCGATCTGATTGACGATGACGGCAAGCCCTGTGACGTCGGGGAAAAAGGCCAGATCGTCGTCAGGACGGACAAGCGCCTGCCGGTAGGCATGTTCCACGGGTACTACCGCGACGCCGAGCTGACGGCCCGCACCTGGCATGACGGTATTTACCGCACGGGCGACGTTGCCTGGCGGGACGAGGACGGGTACCTGTGGTTCGTGGGCAGGACGGATGACGTGATCAAGAGCTCGGGATACCGCATCGGCCCGTTCGAGGTGGAAAGCGCGCTCATCGAGCACCCCGCGGTGCTTGAGTGCGCGGTCACCGGCGTGCCGGATCCCGACCGGGGCTCGGTGGTGAAAGCAACAGTTGTTCTTGCCAAGGGATACACGGCGAGCCCCGAGCTGGCCGCCGAGCTGCAGGAGCACGTCAAGCAGACAACCGCGCCGTACAAGTACCCGCGGATCATCGAGTTCGCCACCGAGCTCCCCAAGACCATCAGCGGCAAGATCCGTCGCGTGGAGATCAGGGAGAAGGACATAGAGTAAGAGCCCGCTCCGCGCAGCCTGCGGCTGCGCTCTACCTGAACGCGCGCGTCGCGTTGAGGATGGCAGCCAGCGCGACACCCATATCCGCGATGACTGCCTCCCACATCGTGGCAACCCCGAACGCGCCAAGAACCAGGAAGACCCCCTTCACTCCCAGCGCCAGGATGATGTTCTGAATCACGATGGCGCGCGTTCCCCGCGCGCGCCGGATGGCTTCCACGACCTTTGACGGGCTGTCCGTCATCAACACGACGTCCGCCGTCTGAACCGCGGCATCCGCGCCGGCGCCGCCCATGGCAATCCCCACGTCAGCGCGCGCGAGCACCGGCGCGTCGTTGATGCCGTCACCGACGAACGCCGTGGCTCCGCGGGTCCCGCGCTCTTCCATGATCCGCGTCAGGTGGTGGACCTTCTCAGCCGGCGTCAGGTCACCATGCGCTTCATCGATGCCCAGCTCTGCCGCTGTTCTCCTCGCCACTTCCTGCCCGTCGCCGGTGAGGAGGGCCACGTGCTCCACGCCGAGCCTGCGCAGGTCTCTGACCGCGCCGGCGGCTCCTTCCTTCGCCCTGTCGCCGATCTGGAGGTAGCCGGCATACTTCCCGTCCATCACGACGTGCACGGCCGTGCCGTCGATGCAGCACGTGTCGTGCTCTATCTCCCGGCGATGGAGAAGCCGGTCGTTTCCAGCCATCACGTCATGCCCTTCCACCCGGGCGGTGACTCCCTGGCCGCCGATCTCCTGGTAGGCGCTCACGGAGCTCTCCGGAATTTCCCCTCCGTAGGCTTCACGGATCGAGGCCGCAATGGGATGGTTCGAGTGGGACTCCGCAAGCGCCGCGTAACGGAGGAGCGCCGGGCCGCTCACCCCGTTCCGCGGGTTCACGCCGGTCACCGTGAAGGAGCCCTGCGTCAGCGTTCCGGTCTTGTCGAAGACCACGGTCCGCACCCTCGCGAGGGTGTCCAGGAACGCCGCGCCTTTCACCAGGATCCCGCGGCGCGAGGCGCCGCCCACGCCGCCGAAGAAGCCCAACGGGATGCTCACCACGAGCGCGCACGGGCAGGCGATGACGAGCATCGTGAGCGCGCGGGACACCCAGTCCCGCAGGGACGCCTGCGAAAAAAGGAGCGGCGGAACGAACGCGACGAGCGCCGCGGCCGCCACGACCATCGGCGTGTACCATCGAGCGAACCGGGTGATGAAGCGTTCCGTGCGCGCCTTGGCAGGGGAGGCGTTCTCCACCAGCTCCACGATCCGCGCGGCGCTCGACTCCCCGGCGCTCTTCGTGACGCGGATGGCGAATGATCCGTCCGTGCTGATGAATCCGGCCAGCACGTCGCGGCCCGACTCCACGCGGCGCGGCACCGGCTCCCCCGTGAGCATGGAGGTGTCCATGAATCCCGACCCGGAGAGGACGATGCCGTCCAGGGGCACGCGCTCTCCCGGGCGAACCGTGATCTCCTCCCCCACCGGCACCTCCTCCGGCTTCACGAGGACGAACCCGCCGTTTCGACGCACGCGCGCGCTGTCCGGCCGCAGCTCGAGGAGGTTCCTGATGGACCGGCGGCTCCGCGACACGGAGTAGTCCTCGAGGATCTCCCCTGCCTTGTAGAAGATCATGACCGCGACCGCCTCCGCGGGCTGATGAATGATGAACGCCCCGCCGGTGGCAATGACCATGAGGAGGTTCTCATTGAAGACGCGTCCCCTAATCAGCCCGCGCCACGCGGCGCCAAGGACGTTCCAGCCTGCGACAAGGTACGCCGGGCCGAAGAACGCGTACTCCAGCCAGGGCCACGGCGTGGCGACGAGCCGGCCCCTCAGGAGCATGCCGGCAGCAAGGAGCGCCGTTCCGACGCCAAGGACGATGAGAGACCTCAGCAGGGCAGCCTTCTCCCTCCCTGCTCCGTCGCCGGCGCAATTCACGCACGCACGGGTGATCACTCGCGACATGGATGGGCGGCTCCGTTATTCCTTGAGATGAGTCCGGACCGGGCCGAGGAGGCCCCTCACGTGCTCGTCACTGAGGGAGTAGTAGACGACCTTTCCTTCCCGTCGATGACGCACGACGCGCGCGCGCTTCAGGACGGAGAGCTGATGGCTGACCGCGGACACGCTCATGTCGAGCGTCTCACCGAGGTCGCAGACGCACAGCTCGGCCCCCAGCAGGGCGTGGAGAATCCTCAGGCGCGTCGGGTTCCCGAGAACTTTGAAGAATGATCCCATCGCCTCGAGATCCTGGTCAGGCGGAATCTTCGCCTTCCCCGCCCGGACAGCCTCCGGGTGGATGACACGCGTGCTGCATTCAGCAACCATCTGATTTCCTTCTCTCATTTGAACAAGTATTCAAGTGACTGGAACGTACATCACGATCATCGATGCGTCAAGAGCCCGCCCCGAGCCATTGATAGTCCCTTCCGATCAGCATACACTCGGGCTCTCGTCGCCTTCCGATGCAGAACTGGAAAAGAAGCTTCTACGCCGTTTTCGTCGGTGAGATCCTGGCCCTCATCGGGTTCACCGCAGCCTTCCCCGTCATTCCGTGGTTCATCCGGGAACTGGGCGTCACGGACCCCGCGGCTCTCAACATCTGGGTGGGCGCCTGCGCCACCGCCACGGCAGTCTCCATGTTCGTCTTCGCCCCCATCTGGGGCCGCATCGCCGACCTGTACGGGAAGCGCCCCATGCTCCTTCGCGCCATGGTCGGCGGCACGATCGTCATGGCCCTCATGGGGATCTCGAACCAGCCCTGGCAGATTCTCGTCCTGCGCGGCCTCATGGGTGCGCTCACCGGGACCGTCGGCGCTGCAACGGTCCTCGTTGCCACCATCTCGCCGAAAGAGCAGCTCGGCTTCTCCCTGGGCCTGCTTCAGACCGGCATCTACGTGGGAGCAACGGTGGGGCCGGCGTTCGGCGGCGTCCTGTCCGACCACTTCGGCCCCCGGGCCACGTTCCTTGCGACGGCCGCGCTTCTTCTCGGCGGGGCGTTCGTCGTCATGCGCTTCGTGAGGGAAGAACGCGCTCCCGCCGCGCCCCCCGCGGGTTCGTTCGTGAAGACGGTCATCCCGGACTTCACCCCGCTCGCCCGGGCCCCCGGGCTCATCATCCTCCTCCTCGTTTCCGGCGGGCTGCAGATTGCCAGCGGAACGATCTCCCCGATCCTGCCGCTCTTCATCGAATCCATTTCGCCGAACACGACCATGGTCGGGTCAATGACGGGGCTCATCCTTGGCGGGAGCGCGCTGGCCGCGGCCGTTTCCTCCGCCGGCCTGGGACGGGTGAGCTACCGCATCGGCTACGAGAGACTGCTGTCCTTCTGCATGGCTGGCGCAGTCATCGCGTTCCTTCCCCAGGCGTTTGTCCGCAATCCCATCCAGCTCCTCGTCCTGCGCATCATCGGCGGCGCCATGGTCGGGGGCTCCGAGCCGTCGATCAACGCCATGATCGCCATGCGTGCGGACAAGAGCCGGCAGGGGATGATCTTCGGCCTGAACACGAGCATGAACTCCGCGGGCGCGGCGATCGGGCCGATGGTCGGCGCCGTTCTCTCCGCCGGTTTCGGCTACGCGTGGGCCTTCTTCGCGGGGGCCGCCGTTCTTCTTCTCTCCGCGGTCGGGGCGCGGACAGTTCGAAAGGTCAAACAGGCATGATTATCTGCCCCGGGTTCTCCTGGTTTACCGCGTACGATAGCGGAACTATCTTTCAGAGAGACAGGAGGCCCACCATGCCCAGAGTGATCCATTTCGAGATCCCGGCTGACAACGCGTCACGTGCCGTTCAGTTCTACAAGTCGGTTTTCGGCTGGGATGTCGAAAAGACCCAGATGCCCATGGAGTACTATCTCGCCACAACGGGCAAGGAAGGGACCATGGGAATCAATGGAGCCATCATGGACAGGAAGGACGCGACGTCGAAAACGGTCGTCAACACCATCGACGTTCCGAACTTCGACGAGTACGCGGCAAAGGTGAAGAAGGCCGGCGGCAAGCTCGTGACGGAGAAGGTCCAGATCCCGGAAATCGGATGGTTCTGCTACTGCACGGACACGGAAGGCAACCTGTTCGGGATCCTGGAGCCCTCCCCGCGGCCGCAGTAGCGCCGCGCCGCTCCGGCCGGCGCTACACGGCCGCAAGCGCCGCGCGCATGTAGCCGATTGCATACGCCATTCCCGCGTGCCAGGGCGCGTCGCATTCGGGAAGGGGCGTGTGATCAGGAATGAGGACCCTGCCGAGGCAGAACTCAAGCGCGTTCGACGTGCTGGGCTTGAGGTCCAGGAGCCGCTGGTACAACCGGGGCTGGTAGACGAGACGCGGAGTTCCGCGGATCACGGGCGCCGGCGGGTCATCCGGATGCGCGGCCAGAACCACGCCGGCGTCCTCCGCCACGGGAACGAGCTCGTCGAGAAACCGCGCGACCCGGGCCCACAGCTGGTCGCTCGTCACCGGAGACTGGCTCCCCGCGGGAGCGTGGGGGTCATACACCATGTTCCAGGCCATGCCGAGCGGAAGCGGGGACTGGTCCACGCCGTGGACCCCGACGGACTGCGCGCCGCCGCGCGCAAAAGGGCCCGTGATCCTGCCGGCCTCCGTTTCTGATCCCGCGACGCCCCAGCCGCCTTCCGGCGTGCCCACGGGCTGGTTGTCAGCCGCGGCAGGCCGGGCGGCCCCGGCAGGCGGGGCGGCCCCGGCGTCTCCGGCAGCGACGGATTCCCGCTGGCGGAAGTAGTCCACGAGATGAGCTACCACGTGCGTGCAGCCGATCTGCCGGGAAAACCGGTAGTTCTCCGCGCTCAGCATGTGACGGTACAGGCCGATGCCGAGATCCATCCTGCTCCACCCGGCTCCTTTCAGACGCAGTCCACGAGGAATCCGCCGTCCACCGGGAGACAGATCCCCGTCACGAATCCGGAGGCAGCGTCGCTGGCAAGGTAGACAACGGCGGCACCGAGCTCCCGTGGATCGCCGAACCTCCCCATGGGCGTGCGGGAAATAATGTCCCGGCCGCGGGCAGTGAGATCCCCGGTCTTCTCCTCCATGAGCAGGGCCCGGTTCTGCTTTCCCACGAAGAACCCCGGGGCAATGGCATTCACCCTGATGCCGTGCGGCGCGAACTCCCGCGCGGCGGCCATGGTCAGGTTGAGGACGCCGGCTTTCGCGGCATCATACGCCCAGACACCGGAGAGAGGAACGTAGGACGACATCGAGGCGATGTTGATCACCGTGCCGCGGACTTTCCTCCCGATCCAGTGGCGGGCCACCACCTTTGTGGGGATCATGAGGCCGGCAATGAGGTTGAGCCGGAGTATTTCCTCGAACTGGGCGAGGTCGGTCTCCACGAAGGCATTCTTCGACTTGTTGCCGCCGACGGCGTTGATCAGGATGTCGATGTGTCCGAGCTTTTCCACGGTCTGGACGACGGCCGTTTCAACCGCTTCCTCGCTCATCGCGTCCACGACCGCCCAGGAGACCCGATCCGGCGTCTTCGCAATGCCGGCCGCATCCGCGACGCGCGCTGCGGCATCTTTCAGAGTCTCCTCGTGCCTGCCCCAGAGGGACACCACCGCCCCTGCGCGCAGGAGCGCCTCTGCCATGCTTCCCGCCAGGACGCCGCTGCCGCCGGTCATCACGACCGTCTTCCCCGTCAGGCCGAACATCTCGTCGAGGTAGCTCATCAGTCCTCCCTGGCTGCGGCGCGGAACCGGCTATCGCACGACCCGGGCGCCGCGGCCCTCCGCCAACGCAATGACCTGGTCGAGGCGGGCCATCGTGATGTCTCCGGGGTACGTCGTGAGCAGCGCGCCATGCGCCCACCCCAGCTTCAGCGCGTACTCAGCCGGGTGCCCCGCGAGAAGACCGTAGGCGAGCCCGGCGGCGAAGCCGTCTCCGCTGCCGATGCGGTCATGGATGTCCAGCTCGCACTCCTCGCTCTCCGCAAATCCCCCGGCGTGCCACAGCACGGCCTTCCAGACGTGCCGTGAAGCGGATCGGACCTCCCGAAGCGTCGTGGCAATCACCTTGACGCGCGGGAACTCTCCGCGGACCTGCTCGATCATCGCCCGGAAGATCCCCGCGTCCAGTTTTCCGTGCTTCGACGACACGCTCGGGCCGGGGATTCCCAGGCCCAGCTGCAGGTCTTCCTCGTTCCCAATGAGAACGTCGACCTGGGACACGAGCCTGCGGTTCACCTCCACGGCGCGCGCGCTTCCGCCCTCGGAGGCATCCCAGAGCTTCTTTCGGAAGTTCAGGTCATAGGAGACAACCGTGCCCGCCTCCCGTGCTGCCTTCATCCCTTCCTCGATCAGCGCCGAGGTCGTCCGCGACAGGGACGCGAAAATGCCTCCGGAATGGAACCAGCGCGCGCCGCGCGTTCTGAACAGGTCTTCCCAGTCGAAGTCCCCCGGCGCCAGGAGCGCGCCGGCCTCGTTGGCGCGGTCGTACCAGACCTCGGGCGCGCGGACTCCGATCCCGCGGTCCGAATACGTATTGGCGATTCGCGGGCCGTGAACTCCGTCATAGGGGAACCACTTGTAGTAGCCCTCGACTCCGGCCCTGCGCACCTCGGTCTCAACCCACCATCCCGGCGGATACTGGACGTTCGCCGAAGCCACGGCGGCGTGCATGCGGAAGCACTTGGCGAGGTTTGCCGCGGGGTTGTATTCCGCCCCCGAGCAGTGACGCTCGAAGGAAACGGCTTCGTGGAGCGGAACGAGTCCCGGATCGAAGCGCTGGACGAGCGCGCCGAGCGCCAGGAAGTCGTGGCGGCATTGGTCTGCGGGCCGTATCTCGAGTCCCATCCTGCCCCCCTCGGGGCCAGATTATGTGGACGCAGAGAGACAGGTCAAGAGAAGGTACACGCTCAGCCGAGGTTGTTCTTCATCTCCTCGTACTGTTCCTTCGTGATCTCGCCGCGGGCGTACCGCTTCTGGAGAATGTCCAGCGCGGACTCCTCACGCGGCCATGCGCCTCCCCAGCCTCCGCGGCGTGACACGGCCCGCACGACAAAGACGATCCCCACGATGACTGCGGCAACGAACGCGAGCCGGAGCCCGCCCAAGGCCCACCAGATCGGGTGCCCCCACCCCAGGCCGTGCATCCATCCCCAACCCCACATAGATCACCCTCCGCTGTAAAGGTACTGAAAACCGAGGTACTATGAATGAAACACCAGGGAAGGCAGAAACAGCACGTGAAGATCGGCATTGGCATCGACACCGGCGGAACGTACACCGACGCCGTGATGTATGATTTTGACGCGAAGCAGATCCTTGCTTCGATGAAGGCACTCACCACCAAGGACGACCTTTCCGTGGGCATCGGCAATGCCCTCGACGGCCTGCCGTCTGACCTGCTTCGACAGGCTGAAGTGGTCGCCCTTTCCACGACGCTGGCCACGAATGCGTGCGTCGAGGACAAGGGCGGGCGGGCACGGCTTCTCTTCATCGGCGTGGACAAGCGGGTCGTGGAATGGGTTGGCTCGGACTACGGCCTGCCGAACGCGGACGAAATCTTCTTCCTGGACAGCAAGAGCAATTCCCAGGGCACCGTCGTTCGGGAGCCGCAGTGGAGCTCCTTCCCCGGGGCGACGCGGGAGTGGGTGAAGGATGCATGCGCCGTGGGGGTCGTGGACCTGGACGCCATGGACAACAGCGCCGTGCTGGAAAAGAAGGCGCGGGACCTCCTGCGGGAGACGTACGGGACCCCGGTCATCTGCGGCCACGAGCTCTTCTCCGACCTCAACTCACTCAAGCGCGGATCCAGCGTCCTGCTGAACGCGCGGCTCGTGCCGCTGATTGCCGACTTCCTGAACGCAACGAGGTCTGCCCTGCAGAAGCGGGACGTCGGAGCCCCGGTTGTTATCGTGCGAAGCGACGGCAGCGTGATGTCGGAGCAGGCCGCTGCCCATCGGCCCGTGGAGACGCTGCTCTCCGGCCCTGCCGCGAGCGCGGTGGGCGGCCTCGCTCTTGCCGGGGAGAAGGACTGCCTGATCGTCGACATGGGCGGAACCACGACGGACATCGCCATCGCGCGGGACGGAGTGCCGCGCAGATCCGTGGACGGCATCCAGGTCGGGAAGTGGAGCACGTTCGTGCGCGGGCTGTTCGTCGACACTTTCGGATTGGGGGGCGACAGCGCCGTCAGGTTCGACGACGCGGGACGAATGACGCTGCAACCCGCGCGGCTGGTTCCGCTGTCCGTTGCCGCGCAGACCTGGCCCGTGATCGTGGAAAAACTGAAGAGCCTCGTTGGGGAGCGCCGCAGGCAATCGCTCCCGCTTCACGAGTTCTTCTGTCTCGTCAAGGACATCTCCGGAAGCACCCGCTATACGGATCGGGAAATCGCTTTCTGCAGCGCCCTGAGGAACGCGCCGCTCATCTTCGCCGAGGCCGCGGAGGCGGCCGGCGCCGACCTGTATGATTTCGACGTCCACCGGCTGGAAGAAGAAGGAATCGTTCTGCGGTGCGGGCTCACCCCGACAGACATGATGCACCTCAAGGGAGATTTCGTGCGCTTCAACGTTGAAGCGGCCCGGCTGGGCGCTTCCTTTGCGGCGTCGTGCCTGTCCACGACTCCCGAACGGCTTGCAGACATGGTCTATGATGGCGTGAAGAAGAAGCTGTACCAGAACATCGTCCGGGTGCTTCTCGAGGAGAGATCGCCTTTCTATAGAAGGAACGATCATGACGATCGGCTGGAGACTCTCATCTCCGACAGCTGGGAAGCCTCCCGAAACGGAATCCAGCAGCATCTCCTGCACTTCGGTTTCCGCACGCCGGCCGCCCTCGTCGGAATCGGCGCGCCCATTCACATCTTCCTGCCGGACGTGGCTCGGGCCTTGAGCGCCCCATGCATCGTTCCCCAGCAGGCGGGGGTTGCCAACGCGCTGGGCGCCATCCTCGGGAACGTGACGGCGACCTGCGAAGTCGAGATCAAGCCGCAGTACACCGTGGGCGGGATCACCGGCTACATCGTTTTCGGGAAGACCAGGAACACCCGCGTCGCGGGAAAGCAGGAATCCATCGAGATCGGAATCCGCGAGGCGGAGGCTGCGGCCCGGGAAGAAGCCGTGAGGCGAGGCGCAGCGGGGTCCGTGGCGCTCACCTCCCGCGTGGTCACGAGCGCCGCTCCCGCGAGCGACGGGTCCGACGTGCTTCTCGGCATCAAGGTCATTGCAGCCGCAATCGGCCGAGTTGCAATGTGACCGTTGTCACCGAGAAAAATCAAGCGCTCCCGTATCTTGAGAGCTGAAAACTGGCTTACAGGAGGAGCGTATGTCGACGTTGAGAAACATGGGTTCGGTTGACCGGGTCATCAGGGCGGTCATTGGTGTCGCTGCCGTGGTGGTCGCGGTGACGTTTCAATCGTGGTGGGGCCTCCTGGCGGCGCTGCCGCTGGTGACAGCCGCGGTTGGCTTCTGCCCGCTGTACGCCCTGCTGCGCATCTCCACGAACAGGCGCGTCCAGCACAGCGCAGCCTGAGCACCGAACGCCACCCGCGCGCCTTTCTTGTGGTATCGTGCCGGGGAAAGGCGCGCCCGGTGACGGGGACTTTTCTCTCTAGCCCGGCGTCAGCTCCGAAAGCGTTGCCGGCATCTCGTGTTTCGTGTTCACCATCTGGGGGCTCACGACGAGGTCGAAACAGGTCACCACGAGCCGGCCCTCCCAGATGATGGGCTCACCCGGCTGGTCGAGCTCGCCGTGCAACCCGTCCGTGTCAGGGCTCTGCGCGATGCGCGTCACCTTCCCGTTCGGGGAAACGCGCGCCACGGCATTCGCGCAGAAGTCAGCGATGTAGATGTTTCCCTCCGAATCGATGATCATTCCGTCCGTCGACTTCAGCTGCGCGGGGTCCTTTGCCCACACCGTGTTGTCCTTTGCCGTGCCGTCGTCGTTGAACGTGATCCTGTGCACGGCCCCGTCGCCGAAGTTGCCCACGTAGAGATTGCCGAACTTGTCGAACTCGATCCCGTCCGCGCCGTACTGGATGTCCCTGTTGTGCGTCAGGAACGTCGTGAAGATGTTCCGGTCTTCAAGCGTGTTGGTGATGGCGATGTTCTCGTCGTTCAGTCCGAACCGGTAGACGCAGCTCATCACGAGGCCCGACGGATCCTTCACCCGGGACAGCATGCTGTGCGTGACGTACATGTGGTTGCGGTTGACGCGGATGCCGTTGGGGTGCTCCATCCCGTGCGCGACAACGGTCGTCTTGACCACCTTGTCGTCACGGATCCGGAGCCTCAGGATCCGGCCTTTGAAGGGGTAGCCCGGGCACGTGGGAACGCTGCTGTCCGTCCATCCCTGGTTGTCGCAGATGTACAGGTCCCAGTCTGGTCCGAACGCGATGCCCATGGGAAAGGCATGGCCCGTCTCGGGAGATGCCGGCACGTCCACCCACTTTCGGACCTTGCGGTCCTTGTCGAACTTCAGAAGGCAGCCGGGCATCGAGGGGTCCGCATAGTTCGGACAGGCGAGGATCAGGCTGCCTTCCGAGTCGATGGCCATCCCGTCAGGCGTGCACACAAAGTCCGGAAGCTTCGCGAAAAGTCTGGGTTTCTGCATCGTCGTTCCCGCCTTTCTCCTCGATACCGCCTAGCATCCCTGACCGCCTGGCATCCCTGCTGCCTTGGGCCCCCGGTTCGGCGAGGATATTAGAAAACGATGTTATCAAACATGCGAAGACTCCGCAAGGGGTCATCTCGCTCAAAATGAAAGATCGCCTGCCGCGTTCGACCAATCCGCTGTGGAGAGCGCAGCTGCCGCGGATTGCGCCCCTACCCGGACTTCAGCGCTTCAGCGGCCTTCTCGGCGATCATGATAGTCGTTGCGTTTGTGTTGCATCGAACGATCTCCGGCATGATCGATGCATCCACAACAGAAAGACCGTCGGTCCCGATGACGCGGCAATCCGCGTCCACCACGGCGCGCTGATCGTCCGGCGCGCCCATGCGGCAGGTCCCCACCGGATGGAAGTACTGAGCGCACTGCTTCCGGATGGCCGTTTCCAGGTCCTCGTCGCTTACGAATGATCCGACCGGTCTCCCGTCGGCTCCTCGCGGAGCGAGCCTGGCCTCCCCCTGAATGACGTCCGCAAGCGCCGTGTCACTGACCAGCTCGAACAGGTGCCTCACGCCCTGGCGAAGGCGGACCAGGTCTCTCCGGTCGGAAAGCATGCCCACATGGACAAAGGGCGCGCGCGTCGGGTCCGCGGACTCCAGCTGCACGCGGCCCTCCGAGAAGACAGAGCCCAGCCCGAGCACGAGGCCGCCGGTTTCCCGGGCCGCTTCGCCGGCGCCGATGAAGCTCTGCGAGTGAACGTTCAGGTCGTTGCGCCGGCTGTGCGGAGTGTCAGAGGACCAGAGCACGAGAATGGAGGAAAAGAAGTCCCGTGGTGCCGGGGGCGGAGCGCGGTGCTCAGGCTTCAGCGTGAACGTCACGGTCAGGAGGGGGTGATCCTGGAGCCTGCCCAGGCCCGCCCTGTCCGATACCAGGTTCGCGCCGATGCGCCCGACGTCCTGGGACGGACCGACGCCGGAGCGCAGAAGCACGGCCGGCGTGAAGACAGCGCCTGCGCAGAGGATCACGTGCCTGCCGGCAAACGACGTCGGGGCGCCTGACACCAGGGCGCGCACGCCGACGGCTCTTCGTCCTTTGAACTCGACGCGG
Source organism: Spirochaetia bacterium (assembly GCA_035542415.1). Taxonomy (GTDB): domain Bacteria; phylum Spirochaetota; class Spirochaetia; order SZUA-6; family Fen-1364; genus Fen-1364. Next base: position 4,293 of record DATKLM010000081.1, on the reverse strand, counting down.
TCCACGATCGTGCTGCCCATGATGGTCAGGTTCTTCCGGGACCGCACGGGCTCCACGTAGGCGTCGTTCGTGGAGACCCGCTGGCCGTCCCGCACGTTGTACGGGACGGTCGTGATCCCTTCCGCCTTCGGGCCGTTGAAGTCGAGGTCCTCCGATTCTCGATGACCGCGGGAAAGAGCGGCCACGTGCAGCGCGCGGTCCAGCGGCTTCCACGCGGCGCGCCCCGGCCGCCACACCGGCACGGGGCCGGCGCTTCCGTGCCACGGCCGTGCGCCGAAGTCCTGGTCCGTCTCCGCCCGCGCGAAGAACGGCAGCACATCCTTTCCCGCCCATCCCGCGCAGCCCAGGGACTCCCAGCGGTCGAAATCATCCAGAGGCGGCCGGACGTAGAACATTGCATTCACCGTCGATCCGCCGCCAAGACCCTTTCCCACGAAGTACTGCTCGGGCTCCTTCGCGTCCGTGAGCCGGCCCTTCAGGTCCGCCCAGAAGAACTCCGGCCTCTGGAAGGCCTGGAAGAAGTTCAGGCTGCGGATCTCCGGGGGAGCCTCGGCGCTGCGCCAGTCGCGTCCCGCCTCCAGGAGCAGCACCGTTGCGCGGCCGCTTTCACTCAGACGGCTGGCCAGCACGCTGCCGGCGGACCCGCCGCCGACGATGATGAAGTCGAAGCTTTCCATCAGTACTTCATGCACACGTTGGACTGCTCGCTGTAGAAGTCCAGGCTGTACATCCCGCCCTGCCGCCCGATCCCGCTTTCCTTCTGGCCGCCGTAGGGAGTTCGGGGATCACGGAGAAACCACGTGTTCACCCACGTGAGCCCGGCCTCGATTGCCTCGCCGACGCGGAACGCGCGCTTCACGTCGTTCGTCCACACGGAGGCGCTCAAGCCGTAGCGCGTGTCGTTGGCCAGATTGATCACGTCCTCTTCCGTCTCGAACGGCTCGACCGTGACGACGGGACCGAACACTTCTTCCTTCACGATCCGGCAGGTTTTGTCCACCCCGGTGATGATCGTCGGCTCGATGAAGAAGCCCTTTGCCAATCCCGTCGGCCTCCCGCCCCCCGTGAGGAACTTTCCGCCTTCCTTCTTTGCGATGTCGAGGTATCCCATGACCCGGTCCCAATGCTCGCGGCTGATCATGGCGCCCACCCTGGTGGACGGCTGCAGCGGATCACCGACGACGTGCTCTTTGGACTTTTCCACGAACTTCGCCATGAAGGAGTCATAGACCGGCTTCTGCACGTACGTGCGGGTTCCGCAGAGGCAGATCTCCCCCTGGTTGAGGAACGCGGCCCGGGCAGAGGCATCCACGGCTTCGTCGAGGTTCGCGTCCGCAAAAACGATGTTCGGGTTCTTGCCGCCTAGCTCGAAGGAGATCTTTTTGAGGTTTGCCGATGCGGCCTGCATGATGGCCTTACCCGTCGTCGTCTCACCGGTGAAAGCAACGGCGCCGATCCCCGGATGCCTCGCGATGGCCTCACCCGCGGAGTCTTTCCCGAAGCCGTGGACGACGTTCACCACGCCGTCCGGCACGCCTGCCTGCGCGCAGATCTCGGCAAGGACCGTCGCGGTCATCGGCGTCCACTCTGCCGGCTTCAGCACGACAGTGTTGCCCATGGCGAGCGCCGGCGCGAGCTTCGCGCTGAGGAGCAGGAGCGGAAGGTTCCAGGGATTGATCAACCCGACCACTCCCACAGGCCGGCGCACCACGTAGTTCAGCGCTCCTGCCTCCATGGGATACGCTTCCGTGCCCATGGTGGAAATGAGATTGGCGAAGAACGAGTAGCTGCCGGCGGCGCGGAGCATTTCCACGTTGGTGGCCAGCCACAGCGGCTTTCCGGTGTCCAGGCTCTCGAGCTTCGCAAGCTCGTCCTTGCGCTGAAGGATCAGCTCGCTGATCTTCCTCAGTATGGCGGCGCGTTCGCTCAGCTTCGTGCTCTTCCAGCCGGCGTGGAAGGCCCTCGTCGCTGCCTCCACGGCCATGTCCACCTCCGCGGCGCCGCCATCCGCGACGGTCCCCAGCACTTCCTCCGTTGCCGGGTTCACGTTCTCGAAGCACGTCCCGTTCTTCGACGGCACGCGCTTCCCTCCGATGAAATGCAGGCAATCCATCGTGGCCTCCTCGTTGTCGACTGACTTCCCAAAGATCGACACACTCGAGCCGGCCGTCAAAGGATTGTTCGTCACGGCCTGCCCGTTCGGCGAGTACCCACGGAGACGGTCCTGGGATACCTTCATGAAAGAAGAGGGGGTTCGTAATGGCGAACACACTGAAAGAGCTGTCCGGGTCGCTGCGTGAGGCCATCCGCCGCGCCTCCGCCTACACGGTCGGCCTGGAGAGAGAACCGTACGCGGTGAGCGGCGTGCTCATCGGCGGCGGCAAGGTGCTGACGGCAAGCCACCTCGTTCCTGACGAGGGAATTACCGTTATCATGCCGGACGGAAAGAAAGCTGACGCAAAGGTCGCGGGACGGGATGCCATTCACGACCTCGTGCTCCTGCGCCTTGATTCCGCGGGACAGACAGCGCCGCCGGCCGCGGCAGCGGTGGAGGTTGGCGACCTTGTCGTCTCTCTGAAGAGGGACACGTTTGACGGAATCAACGCCTCCTTGGCGATGGTGAGCGCGCAGGGGTCGAAGCTGCGTCTCGGCAGGAACGGTATCCTGGAGCGCTACCTCCAGACCGACACGGACCGGCTTCCCGGGACCACCGGCGGGCCGCTCGCGGACAGCGAAGGCGCCTTTGCCGGGATCCAGGTCTTCAACCGCCGCATGGGGGCGGAGGTTGCCATCCCGGCGGATGTCGCGCTTGCGCGCGCAAAGCTCCTGGAGGAAAAGGGAAGCGTGCAGAGGCCGTACCTGGGAGTGCGCAGCCAGTCCGTAGCGCTGCCCAAGGACGTACGCACGTCCCTGAAGGACCGGCAGGAAACGGGCCTTCTGCTTGTTTCCGTGGACGGGGGAAGCGCGGCGGAAAAGGCCGGACTGGTCGTGGGGGACATTCTTGTCGGCTTTGCCGGCAAGCCCGTGGCCAACCACGAGGAGCTCGTCACCCTCATGGCTGAGAGCGGCGCGGGCGCGAAGGTGGACGTGGAGATCATCCGCGGGGCCGCCCTGCGCACGGTGTCCCTCTCCATCGGCGGCATATGATCCCGTCGCGCCCTCACGCGCGCATCGTCGTGCGGGCGCGCGATGAGAACCTCCGGTCCCTCATCCTCGAGCGGCTGGCCGGGCTGGGAGAGCTGTCAGAGGAGCGGGACGGCGCGCAGTCCGACAGCTCCGGCACGGACGCGGTCGTTGAGGCCTGGGACGCGGACCCCGGCCTCACGCCGCGGGAGGTCCAGGTCCTCGGCCTCCTGGCCGAAGGGCTTGCGAACAAGGAGATCGCCTACCAGCTCGGGTTCAGCACGCACACGGCGAAGTTCCACGTGGAGTCGCTTCTGAAGAAGCTGCACGCGGCGAACCGTGCGGAAGCGGTCAGGGAAGGAATCCGGCTCGGGCTGATTGGGGTATAGCCGGGGGGGCACGGCGAAGGAGGCCGAGGCCAGGGATGGCCGAAAGGCCGACTCAGCCACGGCCGAGGGCCGTGCTGGGCTTGCTCCTGCCGGTGGATACTCATATCTTGGAAGCACCGATGAAAAAGCCAGAGGCTCGCAGAGCCGGCATTTCCAGCCTGAGGTCTCTTCTCCCCTACGTGCGGCAGCACTGGCTGGCGCTGTCGGTGGGCTTTGCGTTCATGTTCTTCCAGAACTATGGTGCGATGCGGGTGCCGTCCTACTTCCAGAAGATTCTGGACGAGATCACCGGCGCCAACAGATCTGATGTTCTGGGAGGTCTCATCCTCACCGCCGCGATCTGGGCGGCGGCAACGGTCGTGGCCCTGTACGTTATGCGGCGGCTCATCATCGGCGCTTCCCGGCTCGTGGAGTACAGCCTCCGGGAGCGGATCTACGGCCGGCTCCTTGAGCTGGACTATTCCTTTTTCATGGCGCACGAGACGGGCGACCTCGTGTCGCGAACCACCAACGACCTGGACAATGTGCGGACCCTCCTGGGGCCGGGGATCATGTACATCCCCAACTCCGTGAGCATGTTCGCATTCTTCTTCCCGGTGCTCTTCCGCCTGAACGGGCCGCTCATGATCATCGTGACGTCGGTTCTCGTGGGGATGATCGCCCTGGTGTTTATCGTGCTTCCCCGGCTGCAGCCCTTCTACCGGCGCATCCAGGAAGCTACGGGGAAGATCAACAGCCGCGTCTGGCAGGTGGTCTCGGGCATCACGACCGTGAAGCTGCA
>DATKLM010000080.1:0-10371 GCA_035542415.1 Spirochaetia bacterium | reverse complement strand
GCCGGACCTGGTCACCATCCTCGGGAGCATCGACTACGTGCTGGCGGACCTGGACAGGTAGGAAGCAATGCTGAGCAGCAGGGAAAGACAGCTCATCGAGGCTGAGGCACGTCATCACGAACAGAGACGGGGCGCGGTTTCCGAGGCCCTCATGATCCTCCAGGAGAGCCGGGGCTGGGTTTCCCATGACGCCATCCGCGACGTCGCGGAGGTGCTGGGGATGACCGTCGAGGAGGTGGACGGCATAGCCACTTTTTACGATCTGGTATTCCGCAGCCCGGTGGGAAAGCACGTGATCATGGTCTGCGACAGCGTGAGCTGCTGGGTGATGGGAGAAGAGAAGATCTCCGACCACCTCCAGAAACGCCTGGGCGTGGAGCCGGGGGGAACCACGGCGGACGGGATGTTCACCCTGCTCCCCGTCGGATGCCTCGGCGCGTGCGACAGGGGGCCGGCCCTCATGGTCGATGGCGAGATCGTGGAGGACATCACGCCCGAGCGGGCGGACGAGATCATTGCCCGATGCAGAAAGGAATCCGATGCCCACACCGCTCACGGCTGACATCAGACCGGCACGGGACTACCTCGATGCGGCCGCGTACGAAGCGACCGGGGGATACCAGGGCCTTCGCAAGGCGCTTGCGGGCAGCCCGCAGGACGTTCAGAAAACCGTCATAGCCTCCGGCCTGCGTGGGAGGGGCGGAGCGGGATTTCCCACGGGACAGAAGTGGAGCTTCGTTCCCATGGACGACGCGGCGGGGCATCGCTATGTCGTGGTGAATGCCGACGAGAAAGAGCCCGGCACCATGAAGGATCGGCTCCTCCTGGAGGGCAACACCCATCAGCTCATCGAGGGGACAATCATCGCGGCGTGGGCGATCAAGGCGGACATCGCCTACATCTTCCTCCGCCGCGAGTACACTGTCGCGGCGAAGAACATCGAGAAAGCGATCGCGGAAGCGTATCAACGCGGGTACCTCGGAAAAGGGATCCTCGGCTCGACGTGGGGCCTGGAGATGAGGCTTCACCTCAGCGCAGGCAGATACATGTGTGGCGAGGAAACCGGCCTCCTGAACGCGCTGGAGGGCCGGCGGGCAACCCCTCGAAACAAGCCGCCTTTCCCGCAGGTCAGCGGCCTGTGGGGACGGCCCACCGTTGTGAACAATGTCGAGACACTGAGCAACGTTCCCCATATCCTCCGGGAAGGCCCCGACTGGTACAAGTCCCTCAGTCCGTCCCCTGACACGGGAACCAAGATCTTCGGGGTGAGCGGCAGAGTCAGAAAGCCCGGCCTCTGGGAGCTGCCCATGGGCACGACGCTGCGCGAGATCATTTTCGATCATGCGGGAGGAATGGCGCACGGGCTTTCGCTGCGCGGGTTGATCCCCGGCGGGGCATCCACTGACTTCCTCACCGCGGATCAGCTCGACGTCAAGATGGATTTCGATTCAGTCGCCAAGGCGGGGAGCCGGCTGGGCACAGGCACGATCGTCGTCCTGGACGACCACACCTGCCCCGTGGGCATGGTCCTGAGCCTCGAGAAGTTCTTCGCCCGCGAGTCGTGCGGGTGGTGCACTCCCTGCCGGGAAGGCCTGCCCTGGGTTGCGCGAATCCTCCAGGCCCTGGAGGACGGCGAAGGGGAGCAGCGGGACCTCGAGGTCCTCGATCAACACACAAAGCTTCTTGCGCCTGGCCGCACGTTCTGTCCTCTTGCCCCGGGCGCGGTGGAGCCGCTGCAGAGCGCGCTGAGGCTCTTCAAGGAAGACTTCGAAGCCCACGTCCGCCAGAAGAGGTGTCCCTGGAAATGAAGCAGCTCGCAATAACCGTTGACGGCCGCAGGTACGATGTCGAAGGTGAGGGGAAGAATCTTCTGCAAATATGCCTCTCCCTGGGTTTCAACCTCCCCTACTTCTGCTGGCACCCTGCCCTTCACTCCGTGGGAGCCTGTCGGCAGTGCGCGGTCAAGGTGTTCCGTGACGCCTCCGACACCCGGGGCCGCATCGTGATGTCGTGCATGACCCCGGTCACCGACGGGATGCGGGTTGCCGTGGATGACCCCGAGGCCGCCGAGATGCGCGCTCGAGTCACCGAGTGGCTCATGGTCAATCATCCCCACGACTGTCCGATCTGCGACGAAGGGGGCGAGTGCCACCTGCAAGACATGACAGTGATGACCGGCCACACCTACCGGCGCTATCGTTTTCCCAAGCGGACCCACAGGAACCAGGATCTCGGACCTTTTCTCAGCCACGAGATGAATCGCTGCATCCAGTGCTACCGCTGCGTCCGGTTCTACCGGGACTACGCCGGCGGCAGGGACCTCGAGGTCCAGGGCTGGCACGACAACGTCTATTTCGGGCGCCACGAAGACGGCGCTCTGGAGAACGAGTTCAGCGGAAACCTCGTCGAGGTTTGCCCCACGGGGGTTTTCACGGACAAGACCTTCCGGGAGCATTTCACCCGCAAGTGGGATCTCCAGACGGCGCCGTCTGTCTGCACGCACTGCGCTGTCGGGTGCAACACGATTCCCGGTGAGCGCTACGGGATGCTGCGACGGGTGCGGACGCGGTTCAACGGCGAGGTCAACGGGTATTTCCTGTGCGACCGCGGACGCTACGGCTACGAGTTCGTGAACGGCCCGTTCCGGGTCCGTCAGCCCATGGTCCGAAAAGAGAGCGCGCTGACAGCGGTGGAGCCGGCGGATGCCTTCGGCCGGGCCGCGGAAGCCGTCACGGGGGGAAGGCTGGTCGGAATCGGGTCATCGCGCGCCTCGGTGGAAACCAACTTCGCTCTCCGGGACCTCGTCGGCCCCGAGAGCTTTTACCTTGGCGTCAGCGACGCCAGGTTTGCTCTCATGCGCCAGATGCTGGACATACTGTCAAACGGGCCGGCGCCGAGCGCCTCCCTGCGTGAGGCCGGCTCATCAGATGCGGTGATCGTCCTCGGCGAGGACGTGTGGAACACGGCGCCCATCCTTGCCCTTACGCTCCGCCAGGCAGCCATCAACGTGCCGGTTGCCGCGGCAATGAAGCAGAAACGCATCAACAGGTGGGAAGACGCTGCTCTCCGAGAGGCCATTCACGAAAAGAAGGGTCCGTTCTATGTTGCCACCGTGGAGCCGACCGAGCTGGACAACGTGGCGGCGGAGACGTTCCGGGCTTCCCCGCGGGAGATTGCGCGCCTGGGGTTCGCCGCGGCGCACGAGATCGATTCCGCGGCCCCGGCCGTGGAGGGCCTGTCGGACGAGGCGCGCATCCTTTCCCAGCGGATTGCCCGCGCGTTCATGCTGGCAGACAAACCTCTCGTTGTGAGCGGTTGCGGCCTGGGCAGCCCCGAGATCGTCCACGCCGCGGCGAACCTTGCACGCGCCCTGAAGGCGGTCGGCAAGGACGCGAGAGTCAGCTTCGTGTTTCCCGAAGCGAACAGCTTTGCCGCGGTCATGATGGCGCACGGGGGAATCGAATCCGCCCGCAAGGCCCTGTCCGAAGCAGGTGACGCCACTCTCGTTATCGCGGAAAACGACCTGTTTCGGGAGGTGGATGCCGGAACGGCAGGATCCCTGCTGGTCAGCGCGTCTCACGTGATAGCGGTGGACCATACGGCGAACGCAACGACTGAGAAGGCCGATGTCCTCCTTCCCTCGACGACTTATGCGGAGTCTTCCGGGACGCTTGTGTCACTCGAGGGAAGAGCCCAGCGATTCTTTGCCGTCTTTCCTCCCACCACGCCCGCCAGGGAAGCCTGGATCTGGCTTGGCGAGCTCGCCGTTTCAGCGGGGAAGCGGACGGCGGGCTGGGGAAGCCTCGACGCGATCCTCGCGGAAATACCGGTCCAGATGCCCGAGCTGGCAAAGGTCCAGAAGATCGCCCCCCATGCTTCCTTCCGCATGGTCGGCCAGCCGATTCCCCGCAAGAGTCATCGGGAGTCCGGTCGCACGGCGGTCACGGCTCACATCGACCTGCATGAGCCCAAGCCGGCGCAGGACAACGACTCGCCGCTGGCCTTCACGATGGAAGGCCGGTTGGGGCAGCCGCCCTCCAGCCTCATCACGAGGTTCTGGTTCCCCGGGTGGAACTCGGACCAGTCGGTCAACAAGTTCCAGATCGAGGTCGGCGGCCCGCTGCGCGGCGGCGACCCCGGAGTTCGCATCATCGAGCCTTCGGCGCGGAAGGAGGGAGACTATTTTCCTTCAAGCCCCGCGGAAGAAGCTCCTGCCCAGGGGCTCCTTCTCATCATCGCGCGCCACTCCGTGTTCGGCTCGGATGAGCTTTCCGTCCTTTCCCGCGGGATCGCCTCGCGGACACCCGCTCCCCATGTTGCGATCAACAAGGACGATGCCGTCGCACTCGGCCTCACGGAGGGACAGCAGGTGCGAGTCGTAATGGAGGGCCGCGGCAAGGCGGGGCCGTCGGAGGCGACGCTTCCCGTCCTTCTTCGCGACCTTCCCCGGGGGATCGCCAGCGTGCCGTGGGGCGTGCCTGGCATGACACTGCGAGCGCTGCCAGCGCTGGCGCGCGTATCGGGAGGCTCGGCGTGAGCGTCGTGGCCCTCACCGCAGTGGTGATCGTGGGAGTCATGGTCGGAGTCCTTTTGTTTGCCGCCGGTGTGATCTGGGTGGAGCGGCGCGTCCTTGGCTTCTTCCAGGAAAGGTACGGTCCCAACAGGGCAGGCCCCTTCGGCGTGCTGCAGGTTGTCGCAGACATGGTCAAGATCTTCACGAAGGAAAACTGGATCCCGCCGTTTGCCGACAAGGCGGTCTTCGTCATCGCCCCTGCCATCATCATGGTGACGACGCTGGCATCGTTCGCCGTCATCCCCATCGCCCCGGCCATTCTCGTCTCCGACCTCGATATCGGGCTGCTGTTCTTCCTCGCGATGTCATCGTTCGCCGTCTACAGCGTGGCCCTGGCCGGCTGGTCGTCGAACAACAAGTACAGTCTTCTGGGAAGCGTCCGCGCTGTCGGCCAGATGGTCAGCTACGAGGTGTTCATGGGGATTTCTCTCATGGGCGTGGTCGTCATGACCGGCTCCTTCAGTCTCAACGACATCGTTGCCGCCCAGCGCGGCCTGTGGTTCGTCGTACCGCAGTTCGTCGGGTTCGTCGTGTTCTTCATCGCCGGCCTCGCCGAGACCCGGCGGCTTCCCTTCGATCTGCCGGAGGCGGAGAGCGAGCTGGTGGCCGGCTATCACACCGAGTACTCGGGGTTCAAGTTCGCAATGTTCTATGTCGGGGAGTACATCGGGATCACGCTGATCTCGATGATGATCGTCACGCTGTTCTTCGGGGGATGGCAGGGTCCGGTTCTCCCGCCGATCATCTGGTTCCTCCTGAAAACAGGTGCTTTCATCGGCCTGTTCATCCTGGTCCGGGCGGCGTTGCCCCGACCACGCTACGACCAGCTTCTCGCTTTTGGCTGGAAGATCATGCTTCCCCTCGCGCTCGTGAATCTTGCGGTGACCGGCGCGGTTGTTCTGGCAGTCGGTCGATACTGATGCGCCCTCTCGGGGCGCCGAGGCGGCGCCCCGAGAGGCGAGCAAAGGAGTCTGGTGCCATGCTGAGCATCCTGAGGACCCTCTGGGTCACTTTCCGCCACGCTTTCCACAGGCGGGTGACGGTTCTCTACCCCGAGAAGAAGCGCGTGCTTCCTGCGCGCTGGCGCGGACGCATCGTGTTGACCCGGGACCCGGACGGGGAGGAGCGCTGCGTCGCCTGCTATCTCTGTTCGGTTGCATGCCCAGTCTCCTGCATCTCCCTGCAGGCGGCCATCGACGAGAAGGGACGGCGGTACCCCGAGTTCTTTCGGATCAACTTCTCGCGCTGCATCTATTGCGGTTTCTGCGAGGAAGCCTGCCCGACCTTCGCCATCCAGCTCACCCCCGACTTCGAGATGGCGGAATACGACCGCAAGAACCTGGTCTACGAGAAGGAGGACATGCTCATCTCGGGCCAGGGGAAATATCCCGGATACAACTTCTACCGGGTGTCGGGCATGGAAATCAGCGGCAAGGGCAAAGGCGAGGCGGAGAACGAGCAGCCGCCGGTGAACCTGAGGAGCCTCCTGCCGTGAACCTCATCTATGCGGCAAGCGCGTTCGTCGCCATTGCGGCCACGCTCATGGTGATCACCCGTCGCAACGCGGTCCATGCCCTGCTGTACCTGGTGGTCTCTCTCCTTGCCGTCGCCGTGATCATGCTCCTGCTGGGCGCGGCTTTCGTTGCAGCGCTGGAGGTCATCATCTACGCGGGAGCGATCATGGTCCTGTTCGTCTTCGTGATCATGCTGATCGGTCCGCGGAACGACATCGTGAGCCCCCGTGCCTGGATCGGACCCGGCATCCTGTGTTTCATCCTTCTTGCCGAGCTGGTCTACGTCATCGCCGGCGGCTCTACACCGCCTCTGGCCGTCAAGGAAGTCCCTCCTCGGGAGGTAGGCATCGCGCTGCTGGGTCCCTACCTCATTGGCGTTGAGGTGACGGCCTTTCTTCTGCTGGCCGGGCTCGTCGGCGCTTTCCACCTCGGCAGGCGTCTTGCCACGACTCTGGGACGAAAGGGGGACTAGATGGCATCGGTTCCCTTCGAATACGGTCTGGTCGTAGCGGCAGTGCTTTTCGTCCTGGGGCTGGCGGGCGTGCTCGCCCGGCGCAACCTGCTGTTCATTCTCCTCAGCGTCGAGATCATGCTCAACGCGGCGGGGCTCGCGTTCATCGTGGCGGGCGCCCGATGGGGCCAGGCAGACGGCCAGGTGATGTTCATCTTCCTGCTCTCCATGGCCGCTGCGGAAGTGGCCGTGGGTCTTGCCCTGATCCTCCTTCTCTACAGCCGCAGAAAAGACCTGGATTCCGATGCCCTTACCATGGGCGCGGGCAGCACGGACATACCCGGGGCCAACGGCGCGGAGGGCGGGCAGCCATGAGCTGGATGTGGCTGATCCCTGCGCTTCCTCTTCTCGGTTCCCTTCTGCTGGGAGTGCTGGGTCGCCGCATGCCGGCGCCCTGGGTTGCGGCCGTCGGAACCGGCTCCGTGGGATTGTCGATGCTCCTGGCAATCGCTGCCGTCTGGGGCGGAAGCACGGTCACGCTGACCCTCTGGGAATGGGTGCGCGTCGGTGGATTCTCCCCGAGCATTTCTCTGACGCTGGACGCTCTGTCGGGAGTCATGATCCTAGTTGTCACAGGTATTGGCTTCCTGATTCATCTCTACTCGGTACGCTTCATGGCTGGAGAGGAGGGGTACAGCAGGTTCTTTGCGTATATGAACCTTTTCGTGGGCTCGATGCTCCTCCTGGTGCTGGCTGGCAACCTGCTCCTCCTCTACCTCGGCTGGGAGGGAGTCGGATTGTGCAGCTACCTGCTCATCGGCTTCTGGTATTCTGACCCCGAGAACGGCCGCTCGGCCCGGAAGGCATTCATCGTCACGCGCGTTGGCGACGTGGCGCTCGCGATCGGGCTCTTCCTGATCGCAACGAACCTGGGAACGCTGGACATAGCGGACGTTGCCCGCCGCGCGACAGCTTCCTGGGGGCCCGGTTCGACCCTCGCCGTCGCGGCCGCGGCCCTGATCCTGGGCGGAGCGGTGGGCAAGTCAGCGCAGCTGCCCCTGCAGACCTGGCTCCCGGACGCAATGGCGGGCCCCTCCCCTGTCAGCGCCCTCATCCATGCGGCAACCATGGTCACCGCGGGCGTCTATCTCATCGCCAGAACCAATGCGCTTTTTGTCCTGGCCCCCGCTGTCATGAGCGCCACTGCCATCATCGGCATCGCCGGCGTGCTGTTTGCCGGGTTCAGCGCGCTTGCCCAGACCAACATCAAGAGGGTGCTCGCCTACTCGACCATGAGCCAGCTCGGCTACATGTTTCTGGCCCTCGGCGTCGGAGCATGGTCGGGGGCCATCTTCCACCTGGTCACCCACGCGTTCTTCAAGTCACTGCTCTTCCTTGCCGCGGGCGTCGTGATCCTGGCGATGAACCACGAGCACGACATGTTCTCGATGGGCGGGCTGGCGCGCAAGACTCCGTACACGTTCGCCGTTTTTCTCATCGGCGCGCTGGCGCTGACCGCGCTTCCTCCGACAACGTCGGGCTTTGCGAGCAAAGAGCTGATCCTGTCCCGCGTGTGGGAGTCGGGAGGTGTCGGCCGGCTCTTCTGGCTGCTCGGCGTGCTCGGGGTGTTCGTCACCTCGGCGTACACCTTCCGTCTGGTGTTCACGGTGTTCGGCGGCCAGCCCCATGGCGGCAGCGCCGGACATGGGGCAAACGGCAAATCCGGCCTCGCTGACGGCCCGGACGGCAGGCAGGCAGGCCTCATCATGGGAGCTCCGCTGGCTGTCCTTGCGGTCCTCTGCATAACAGGCGGGTTTCTCGACTTTCCCCGCAATCTCGGAGGAAGACCTTTCCTCACGCGATTCCTGGAAACCACGCTCCCCGCGTGGAAGCAGGTCGGAGAGATGCCGTCCGGCGCGGACAGCGTCCTTCAGGTCATTTCTGAGGTCGCTTCCCTGCTTGGGGTCCCGGTCGGCTGGCTCATCTCCCGGCGGGCAGTCCGTGCCGCTGCCGAGAGGCGTCCCGGAGAGCTCAAGCCCGCGTTCGTGAGATTCTTCCTCGGAGGAATGGGATTCGACTGGTTGTATGACCGGGCGTTCGTGCGGCCGTTCCTCTGGCTGTGGAAGCTGGACGAGCACGACGTCGCGGACCGCATCCCCGACGGCGTCGGAGGATTGAGCATGCTCCTCTCCCGAGTAGTACGTCTGACCCAGAACGGCAGGGTCCGCTGGTATGCTGCCGGAGTGGCTGTCGGCGCCGTTCTGGTGATCGCCGCGGCGGTGCTGCTGTGATCCTGGTCGCCATTATCGTTGTCCCGCTCGCGTGCGGGCTGGTCGGCTGGGCGTTCGGCGCGACGAGGCCGCTCGTCAGCCGCTGGCTCGCCCTTGCGGGGAACATCGTAAACCTCCTCCTCGTTGCGGTGCTCTGGTTCGCATACTTCCGGCCGGGCGCTCCGCTGCTGGCGCCCGCTGCCACGCCGTGGCTCTCCCTCGTCAGGTGGCCCTGGATTCCCGGCCTCGGCATCTCCTTCTCCCTCGGCCTGGACGGTCTCAGCCTCACCCTCCTGGCCCTCACCGCACTCCTGGGGATCACGTCGGTTCTTGCCTCATGGACCGGAATCCGCGAGCGCGTGGGCTTCTTCCATCTCAATCTCTCCCTGGTTCTCGCGGGCGTGAACGGCGTGTTCCTTGCCCTCGACCTGTTCCTGTTCGCTTTCTTCTGGGAGCTGATGCTCGTCCCGATGTACTTCCTGATCGACCTCTGGGGACACGAGAACCGCCACCGGGCGGCAGTGAAGTTCTTCCTCTTCACGCAGATCGGCGGGCTCCTGATGCTGGTCGCAATCATCGTGCTCGCCATCCTGCACGGCATGGCAAGCGGCACTCTCTCTTTCGACTACCGCGACCTTCTGGGAACGACTCTTTCCCCAGTCATGGGAATGGTTCTCATGCTGGGCTTCTTCGCGGCCTTCGCGGTCAAGCTTCCCGTGTTCCCTCTGCACACATGGCTGCCGGACGCCCACACGGAAGCGCCGACCGCCGGCAGCGTCATCCTGGCGGGCCTTCTCCTCAAGACGGGAGGATACGGATTCATCCGTTTCGTGATCCCCCTGTTCCCCGCGGCTTCACACCAGTTTGCCCCGATCGCCCTTGCCCTCGCGGTGGCCGGCATCCTGTATGGCGCGTTCATGGCCTTCGGGCAGGCTGACATGAAGCGCCTGGTTGCCTACACGAGCGTGAGCCACCTCGGCTTCGTGCTGCTGGGAGTCTATGCGTTCAACAGCATCGCTCTGTCGGGCGCTATCGTCCAGATGGTGAGCCACGGCATCAGCACCGGCGCGCTGTTCATCCTGGTCGGTTATCTGCAGGACAGGATCCATACGCGCGACCTGAACAGGATGGGAGGGCTGTGGCGCCAGGTCCCGCGCATGGGTGCGGCCGCGATGTTTCTGGCGATGGCCCTGGTCGGGCTGCCGGGACTGGTCAACTTCATATCGGAGTTCCTGGTGCTGCTGGGAACCTACCAGGTCAGCATCGTCGTTGCCGTTCTCGCGTCGGGCGGGCTCGTGCTTGCCATGCTCTACGCGCTTCGGATGATCCAGCTCGCGTTCCACGGCAGCCCGCGGGAAAGCTGGACCATCCCGGATCTCTCTTTCATGGAGACCGGAGTGTTGTACGTGATGATCGCGCTGCTCATCGTCCTCGGGCTTTTTCCGCAGACCATCCTGCGAGTCGTGGACCAGGTGGTGGCAGGCGTTCTTGCCACTGCGGGAGGTGGCGCATGAACGCGCTGGATGTCCTCGCGCTCCTCCCCCTGATTCTGGTCGGGGTCAC
>DATKLM010000079.1:0-14976 GCA_035542415.1 Spirochaetia bacterium | reverse complement strand
AGCTCAAAGAGTCCAAGGCCAAGGCGGACCTTTCCTTCGATACCTCGGTGCCGCTGGCCGCCAAGGACCTGCAGGCGCGCATGGACGCGCTCAAGCAGAAGCTCCTGGACCTCGAGGCGGACAAGTACATGGCGGATGATTTCCAGAAAGCCACGGCCGGCATTGACGAAGCGAAGGGCCTTTTCCAGGGCAATGACTTCGCGGCCGCTCGGGCCAAGGCGTGGGAAACCCTCCGGGCAATGGCCGACCTGAGAAACAAGCTGGAGACGCGGCTCGCGGACGTGAAGGCGGCCAAGTACGCTGCCGAGCAGTCCATGAAGGAGGCTGAGTCCACGAACGCGTACGCGTACGCTCCCGCCCAGAAGGGAAAGGTGAACGAGCTGTACCTCGCCGGTCTCCAGGCCCAGGGAAACTACAAGCTGGACGAGGCGGAGGAAAGCTTCGGCGCGGCGAATGAAGCGGCCAAGGAAGTCCTGAGGATTGCCCGTGAGGCGCGCGGCGCCCAGCAGGCAGATGAAAAAGCAAAGGCGGCAGCGAAGCAGGCGCAGGTCATGAAAGCGCTCCAGGACGCCTCCCGTCTCACCGTTGTCACGGAGGATGGCACGGTAGTTCAGCCGAAGAACTGGACGCAGGACGAGCTGCAGCAGGAGATCGACCGCGCGCAGAAGGAAGAACAGCAGAAGCAGGAATCCGCCCCCGGCGGGCAGTCCATCGTCATTCCATCAGGAGGGGGGACCGCGGTTCTTGCGGACGAATCCGTTGAGGACCTGC
The DNA here is from genome assembly GCA_035542415.1 of Spirochaetia bacterium. GTDB lineage: Bacteria > Spirochaetota > Spirochaetia > SZUA-6 > Fen-1364 > Fen-1364. Next base: position 14,205 of record DATKLM010000079.1, on the reverse strand, counting down.
TGGCGCAGGCGCGCCAGCTGTGGAGCCTCGGGCTGAAAGAGAACGCCGCGGGCAACTACACCAAGGCCCAGGACTACTTCGACGAAGCGCAGCGTTACATCGACGTCTACAAGTCCTACGCCGTGCAGGGCGTGTACACGGTGCGCCTGATCCCGGAGAGACGGGACTGCCTGTGGCGGATCGCGGAATACAAGGACATCTACGGCGACCCGCTGCTGTGGCCCAAGATCTGGCGCCGCAACCGCAAGATGATCCAGAACCCGGATCTCATCTATCCGGGCTGGCAGCTCGTCATCCCGCCGCGCTGAGAGCCCGGAGGGCGCTGGCACGTCTGACGGCGGGCAGACACCTCCGCCGGACGGCGTATTCGCCGAACGGCTACTGCGGTATTTCGCGCGTCGCGGGATCCGGGCGAGAGTAGCGGCGGATCTTTTCGATCAGCTCGTTCTTCCTCGGTTCCAGGTCTTCCTCCGACACCGTCTCGACCGCGAGCCTGAGAAGCGGTTCCGTGTTTGACACGCGCAGGTTGAACCACCAGGCGGGGAAGTCCAGCCGGATCCCGTCGATGTCGGTGAGCCTCCCGTCCTTGTAGTCTCCCCTGACCTTCTCGACGATCTCAGCGCCGTTGGGCACCGTGAAGTTGATCTCTCCGGAGAAAAAGTACTTGCGGATGCCGGCCAGGAGATCGGAGAGGCGCTTGCCGCTTCTCGCAAGAACATCAAGGACGATGAGGGCAGCCATGATCCCCGAATCGCAGAAGAAGAACTCCCGGAAGTAGTAGTGCCCGGCGAGCTCGCCGCCGACAATCCCCCGGGTCTCCCGCAGGAGCTTGATGGCGTGCGTGTGCCCGACCCGGCAGATGCGCGGGTCCGCGCCGAGCTTCTCAAGATGCTCCACGACGCACCGCGACGTGCGGATGTCGTACGTGACTGCCTTGCTGCCGCCGGCCAGCCTCTCAGGATGCAGGCGGAAGTAGTAGTCCCCCAGGAGCGCGATGAAGAGGTCCGGCGAGATGAACCGCCCCGTCTCGTCGATGAACATCACGCGGTCCGCATCTCCGTCGAAACAGATGCCGAGGTCCGCGCCGCCAGAGACGACGGACTTTTTCAGGGCCGCGAGGTTCTCCTCCACGAGCGGATTGGGCGCATGGTTGGGGAATCTCCCGTCAGGCTCGTCGAACATGTACTCGAAGCGGCCGCCGGTGTCCTTGAGAATGTCCCGCAGGTAGAGCCCTGCCATTCCGTTTGAGCAGTCGATGACAGCGCGGACGCCGCTCAGATCAGAGCGGAACCGGGCCAGGTGGGCCAGGTAGTCTGTCCTGATGTCCAGCGGCTTCACGGAGCCGGGACGCTTTGACCAGGCGGGGAGCGCGCCCTGCTGGAGCAGTTTTTCAACCTGCGCCAGTCCTGTGTCATAGCCGATGGACGCTGCCTCCCGGCCGGATACTTTCATTCCATTATACTCCGGCGGATTGTGGGATGCCGTCACCATGACGCTCCCGTCAAGCTTGTAGAACGCCGTGGAGAAGTAGACGGCAGGAGTGTCACACAGGCCGAGGTCCGCAACGTCACACCCCACGGACGTGATCCCCGCGGACAGCTCGCGGAATACTTCCTCAGACGAGAGCCGCACGTCCCGGCCCACGCCGATCCGTCGTGCCCTGAGGAGCCCCGGCAGGAGCTGGCCGATGGCCCGTGCCGTGGCGCCGTCCCACTCTTTCCCGAACACTCCGCGGATGTCGTATGACTTGAAGACGCTCATCGGGGCAAATGTAGCGGGAACAGGCCGTATTGTACACCTGCCGCCTTTTCGTCTACGATTCCCCGCCGAACAAAGGGGGACGAATGGGCCTTCTCGCCTTCACGATCAAGCCGAACATACCACAGCGCCTCCTTCCTCTCGATGAGCTGGCCCGCAACCTGTGGATCAGCTGGAACTACGAGGCGATCATGCTGTTCATGCGCCTGGACTACGACGCGTGGATCTCGGCCCGCATGAACCCGGTGCGGATGCTCGGGCTTGTGCCGCAGGAGAGGCTGGAGGCGGCGGCCGCGGATGATTCGTTCCTCTCGGCCCTGGATACCGTCTCCGCGAAGTTCAAGCGGTATCTCGCCGCGGAGAGATGGTACAAGGGCGCGGCGGATGCCGCCATCGCCTACTTCTCCATGGAGTACGGCCTGGACGTCGCGCTGCCCGTGTACTCCGGCGGCCTGGGAATGCTCTCCGGAGATCACATGAAGTCCTCCTCCGACCTGGGCCTTCCCCTGGTGGGCGTCGGACTTCTCTATCGCCAAGGCTACTTCCAGCAGTATCTGAATCCCGACGGCTTTCAGCAGGAGTCGTATCCGGAAAACGACTGGTACAACATGCCCGTGACCCTCTGCAGGGATCCGGCGGGCGCTCCCATCTCGATCTCGGTGGAAATGGCGCAGGAGAAGGCGTCTGCGTGGATCTGGGAAGTCAAGGTCGGGAAGAACTCTCTCTACCTCCTGGATACGAACATCGATGCAAACCCGCCCCACCTCCGGCTCGTCACGGCCTCACTCTACGGAGGAGAACGGGAGACGCGGATCCAGCAGGAAATCCTTCTTGGCATCGGCGGAATCAGGGCGCTCGAGGCCCTGGGGGTGAACGCTTCCTGCATGCACATGAACGAGGGCCACTCCGCCTTCCTTGGCCTGGAGCGTATCCGCTGCTACATGACGGAGCGCAAGCTGTCGTTCGGCGCTGCGTTGCAGGCGGTGTGGGCCACGAACGTGTTCACCACGCACACCCCGGTGCCTGCCGGCAATGAGAGATTTGCTCCGGCGCTCATGGAGAAATACTTCAAAGGGATGGCAGAGGAGCTCGGGCTGTCATGGAAAGACTTCCTGGGGCTGGGCCGGGAGGACCCGCACAACGACGCGGAGGAGTTCTGTCTCACGGTCCTGGCGCTGCGGCTTTCTGCCCGGAACAACGGGGTGAGCAAGCTCCACGGCGAGGTCTCCCGCGGAATGTGGCAGCACATCTGGCCGGCCCTTCCCGTGGATGAAGTCCCTATCACGCACATCACCAACGGCGTTCATCCCCGGTCGTGGATCTCCCACGACGTGATCGACCTCCTGGACCGTTACTTCGGTCCCGAGTTCCATGACGCGCCGACGAGCCTGGAGAAGTGGGACAGGATCGAACGGGTGTCGGACGAGGAGTTGTGGCGTACGCATGAGAGGCGGCGGGAGCGCATGGTGGCATTCGCCCGCGGGAGGTTGAAAGAGCAGCTGGAGCGCCGCGGGGTCACGAACTCAGACCTGGCGCGCGGCGCGAATGCGCTCTCCCCGTACGCTCTCACCATCAGCTTCGCGCGGCGGTTCGCCACGTACAAGCGCGCCGACCTCCTCCTGTCGGAACCTGAGCGCCTCACCAGCCTGCTCACGGACAACGAGCGCCCGGTCCAGCTCATTTTTGCCGGCAAGGCCCATCCCCACGACCTGGCCGGCAAGGAGATCATCAAGAAGATCGTGCACTTTGCCAGTGATCCCAGGGTCGCCACCCGCGTCGTCTTCCTGGAGGACTACGACATGACCACGTCGCGCTACCTCGTGTCCGGCAGCGACGTGTGGCTGAACACGCCCCGACGCCCGCTGGAAGCCAGCGGAACCAGCGGCATGAAGGCCGCCATGAACGGCGCTTTGAACGTTTCCGTCCTGGACGGGTGGTGGGACGAAGCGTACTCCATGAACATCGGCTGGGCCGTGGGCCGGGGGGAGGAGTACGAGGACGCCGCCCTGCAGGACGAGGTGGAGGGCAAGGCCCTCTACGACCTTCTGGAGCGGGAGATCATTCCCGCTTTCTACAACAGGGGAATGGACGGCCTTCCCCGGGAGTGGATCAAGCGCATGAAGGCCTCCATGCGGGAGGTGGGCAAGCGCTTCAGCACCCACCGCATGCTCATGGAATACACGGATCGGTTCTACGCGCCCGCGCTGGAGAAAGCGAAGGCTTTCGACGAGCAGGCCTGCGGTCTGTGCAAGGATCTGGCGGCCTACATGGAGAAGCTTCGCAAGAACTGGGATGAGCTTCGCATCGATGAGCTGACCTCACCGTCGGCCTCGATCCTCAAGATCGGGGAGAAGATCACCGTGACGGCAAAGGTCCACCTTGCCGGTCTTGCACCGGACGAAGTGGGCGTGGAGCTTTACTATGGAAACGTTTCCTCCCAGGGGGAGATCGAAGAGCCGCGCCGGCTTGCCATGAATCACTGCGGCACGGACAAGGACCGTGCTGTCTTCTGCGCAGAAATGGTCTGCGACAGGACGGGCCGGCAGGGCGTAACGGTCCGGATCCTCCCCGCGCACCCCGCGCTGGTGCATCCGTTCCTTCCCGGCCTTGTGAAGTGGGGGTAGGGCGGAGTTGTTCCTCGCTATGCGCGCGCGGCATTGGCGCGGTAGATTGACAGGGAGACAGTGATTCGGGTGAAGTGCAATGCAAACGATGAAAGGCATCCACTATTATCGCCGAAGCCGACAGCGAGAACGGATCCTTGAGCTCCTGAAAAAAACGGACACACACCCCACAGCCAACTGGCTCTATGCCAGGCTGCGGAAGGAGTTCCCCGACCTCAGCATGGGAACCGTCTACCGCAACCTTGGCGTGCTGGTCGAGCAGGGACTCATTTCCAGAATCGGTTTCGGCAGCACGTTTGACCGCTTCGACGCCAACATGCGGCATCACTATCACTTCGTCTGCGATATCTGCGGGACGATCATCGACCTTGACCTTCCCGCGGATGAGTCGCTGAACCGGCGCCTCCGAGATGCCGTCGGGTTCGAAGCGCGGTGGCACGACATCCAGTTCCGCGGGACCTGCGAGAAGTGCGCCCGGAAGCAGAGACAGCGATAGTCCGTTTCATGTTGTCAGTAATCATTCCGAATATTACTTTATGTACGTACGCTTCGCAAAAAGCCTCGAGAGGAGGAAACCATGTCAACCGAACCAAAACGCCCGTTTCACCACACTGCTGGCGGCGGAACGTCGAACCGCGACTGGTGGCCGAACCAGTTGAAGCTCGATGTCCTGCACCAGAACTCTTCCAAGCCCAGCCCGATGGACGGGGATTTCAGCTACGCCAAGGAGTTCAACAGCCTCGACCTGGAGGCCGTAAAGAAAGACCTCGCTGAGCTGATGACCATGTCCCAGGACTGGTGGCCGGCGGACTTCGGTCACTATGGACCCCTGTTCATCCGCATGGCCTGGCACAGCGCCGGCACCTACCGTACCGGCGATGGCCGCGGCGGCGGGGGCAACGGCAGCCAGCGCTTTGCTCCGCTCAACAGCTGGCCCGACAACATCGGCCTCGACAAGGCGCGGCGGCTGCTCTGGCCGATCAAGCAGAAGTACGGCCGGAAGATCTCATGGGCCGACCTGATGATCCTCGCCGGGAACGTTGCCCTGGAGTCGATGGGGTTCAAGACATTCGGTTTCGCCGGCGGGCGTGAGGACATCTGGGAACCGGAAAAGGACATCTTCTGGGGCTCCGAGGGCACGTGGCTGGAGGACAAGCGCTACTCCGGTGACCGGGACCTCGAGAATCCGCTTGCTGCCGTGCAGATGGGCCTGATCTATGTCAACCCGGAAGGCCCCAATGGAAACCCGGATCCCGTCGCCGCGGCCAGGGATATTCGAGAGACCTTCGCCCGCATGGCGATGAACGACGAAGAGACGGTTGCGCTCATCGCGGGCGGCCATACCTTCGGCAAGACCCACGGCGCCGGCCCTGCGTCCCACGTGGGGCCTGAGCCCGAAGCGGCCGGCATCGAGGAGCAGGGTCTTGGCTGGAAGAGCAGCTTCCGCACCGGCAAGGGCGGTGATGCAATTGGCAGCGGCCTGGAAGTCACCTGGACCACCACCCCGACCAAGTGGAGCACCAATTTCTTCTGGAACCTGTTCAGCTACGAATGGGAACTGACGAAGAGTCCAGCCGGCGCTCACCAGTGGCAGCCGAAGAACGGCGCGGGAGCCGGCACCGTGCCGGATGCGCACGATTCGTCCAAGCGTCACGCGCCTTCCATGCTGACCACGGACCTCGCGCTCCGGTTCGACCCGGCCTATGAAAAGATCTCACGCCGGTTCATGGAGAATCCGGATCAGTTCGCGGACGCGTTCGCCCGGGCGTGGTTCAAGCTGACGCACCGCGATATGGGCCCTCGCGCGCGGTATCTCGGCCCGGAGGTTCCTGACGAAGAGCTCATCTGGCAGGATCCCATTCCCGCGGTAAACCACAAACTGATTGGCGCGCAGGATATCGCCTCCCTGAAGGCCAAGCTTCTTGCATCAGGGCTTTCCATCTCCCAACTGGTCTTGACCGCCTGGGCGGCGGCGTCAACGTTCCGCGGCAGCGACAAGCGCGGCGGCGCAAACGGGGCGCGCATCCGCCTGGCACCGCAGAAGGACTGGGAAGTGAACCAGCCGGCCGAGCTGGCGAAGGCCTTGAAGAAGCTGGAAGCCGTTCAGAAGGACTTCAACCGTGCTCTCTCCGGCGGGAAGAAGGTCTCTCTTGCCGACGTGATCGTTCTTGGTGGCTGCGCCGCGGTCGAGGAGGCGGCGAAGAAGGCGGGGCACAAGGTGAAGGTCCCCTTTGCACCGGGACGCATGGATGCCTCGCAGGAGCAGACCGACGTGGTCTCCTTCGCGGTGCTCGAGCCTATGGCGGATGGTTTCCGCAACTACCAGCGTACCGGACTGCGCGTGCCGGCAGAGGAGCTGCTCGTGGATCGGGCGCAGCTGCTGACGCTGACTGCGCCGGAAATGACGGTTCTGATCGGCGGCATGCGTGCCCTGAATGCGAACGTCGGGCAGTCGAAACATGGCGTCTTCACCAGGCGGCCGGAAACGCTGACGAACGATTTCTTCGTGAACCTGCTCGACATGGGCACCGAGTGGAAGCCCGTGTCGGACGCCAAGGACGTGTTTGAAGGGCATGACCGCAGAACGGGCGAGGTCACGTGGACCGGCACGCGTGTCGACCTGATTTTTGGTTCGAACTCCCAGCTCCGCGCAATCGCCGAAGTCTACGCATGTGACGATTCCAAGGAGAAGTTCGTGAAGGACTTTGTCGCTGCCTGGAGCAAAGTGATGAACCTGGATCGCTACGATCTGGCGTAGCCGCTGAAGAATACCTCTCAGCCGAACAGGTGTCGGGCGACCACCCAGCCCTCCCCGACGACGAACAGCACGATGAGCAGAAGGGCGGGGAGGAAGTTTGCCGTCTTGAGCCTGGCGAGGCCCAGGAGGTTGATCCCGATCATGACGACAAGCGCCCCGCCCACGCCCGTGAGCTCCTTGAGGAGCATGTCCGTCACCACGGGCTTGAGCCAGACCGCGGCCAGCGTGAGGACGCCCTGATAGACGAGAACGGAGATCGCTGAGAACCCCACGCCGATGCCCATGGCGCCGGTGAGGACGATTGCCATGAACCCGTCCATCACGGACTTCGTAAGAATGAGGTCGTAGTTGCCCTCGGCCCCGGCTCGGAACGATCCCACGAGCGCCATCGCTCCGACGCAGAAAAGCACCGATGCGTTGAGAAAACCGTAGCCGAACTCGGATCCTTCGGATTTCTTCGCAAAGGTCCGCTTCAGCTTCTCTCCCAGCGCGAGGATGCCGTTCTCGATGCGCCACCACTCGCCAAGGATGCCCCCGATGATGAGAGAGAGGGCGAGATAGACGATCCGTGTGCCGCTGAGCGCCATCTGCACGCCGATGATGAGGGACGTGATTCCCGCCCCGACCTGAACGATCGCCTTGAAAGAATCCCTGATCTTGCTTCGCAGGAGGAGGCCGAGAAGGGAGCCGATGAGCACGGCGGCGGCGTTGACGATGGTGGCTATCATGGGCCGCACTGTAGCACTTTCAGTCTTGCGGCTCCAGCCGAAACCTTCTATTCTCCCCTGCCATGAGAGGCATCGTCGTCGCCGTGCTCTTCGTTGCCGCAGCGACCGGACTGCGCGCTGATCCCGGCGCGGTGGCAACGGATGAGTTCGATCCCGCGAAGCTCATCGGTCTGGATCTGAAGTCCGCGATGAGCCAGCTCGGCGTGCCGCAGAGCGTATACACCTATCGGGGCGACGAAGCAGGCCAGGACAATGTCGTTTTCTACTATTCTGACTACCTCTACCTGTTCTGGTATCAGGACCGCGTCTGGCAGGTGCGGTGTGACCGGCGCTTCACGCACCCCCTTTTCGGGCTGGCTCTCGGCACTCCTCGCGACGTCGTCATGCGCTCTTTCTCCCGTCCGCTCGCCGCGCGGGAAGACTCGCTGTATTTCGACATCGACGATTCCGAGTTCCCCCTTCGGGTTCGCCTGGTCTTTGCTGATGGCGTACTCTCCGACGTCTATGTCTACAGGAGCGACTTCTGAAATCACCTTCGGGCATCTGCCTGTGCCTGACCGCTGCAACCCTGGAGGAAGACCTCCGCATCATCCGCACGTACCGGCGGCATGCTGACCTCCTTGAGCTGAGGGCGGATTTCCTGACTCCAGAGGAAGCAGCGGCCGCAGGCAAGCTTCCAGCGCTGGCAGAAGGCCTGCCCGTGATCCTGACTGTCAGAAGAAAGCAGGAGGGCGGACACTTCGCAGGCGATGAGCGGGAAAGGGTAGCGCTGCTGAAAAAGCTTGCACCGGCCGGCTTCTCCTGCCTCGATCTCGAGCAGGACCTTGATGCGCCGGAGCTGGACAAGCTGTTCGTCTCCAGCGGCGGGCGCATTATCCGCTCCCTGCACGATCGCGCTGGAGTGCCTCATGACCTTGTGGACCTCGTGAAGCGGATCGCGCGCGGACCGCGGGAAATCCCCAAGGCAGCGGTGACACCGAAAGGCTCCGCCGAGTTCCTTCGCCTTCTGCAGGCATTCGACAGTCTCAAGGGCATAGAGAAGGTGCTTCTCGGCATGGGGGACTTCGGTTTCCCCACCCGGGTGCTCGCACCTCGCCTCGGTTCGCTTTTCTGCTACTCGTCTCCTCCATCCGGCGCGGCTGCCCCCGGACACACCGACCCCGCTACCCTGGACGAGCTGTATCGGTACAATACGATCGGGCCGGACACCGGCATCTTCGGTGTTATCGGCAATCCCGTCATGCACTCACTTTCCCCGCGCATTCACAACGCAGGCTTTGCGGAGCTCGGTCTCGACGCCGTCTACCTGCCGTTTCTCGTGGATGACCTCGGTGCATTTCTGCAGGCGGCGCCGATCCTCTCCATCCGCGGGCTTTCTGTCACCGTGCCGCACAAGGAAAACATCATCCGGGCGCTGCACACTCAGGACTCCTTGGTTCGGACCATAGGCGCCTGCAACACGATCTCCAGGGCCGAAGACGGGCGCTGGACCGGCACGAACACAGACGTGGAAGGATTCCTGGCCCCTCTCAGGGCGGCATTCGGCGGCAGGTCGATCGTCCCGCCCGGACTGGGCGCCACCGTGATCGGCGCGGGAGGCGCGGCGCGCTCCGTTGTCTCGGCCCTGGTCACGGCTGGCGCGCGCGTGCTCATCCTCAACCGCACGCTGGAGAAGGCGGAAAGGCTTGCCGCAACCTTCGGCGCCGCAGCCGTTGCCGCAAGCCTCGACGCCCGGGGAGCCGCCCTGATGGAAGGGCACCGCGACCTCATCGTCCAGACAACGAGTGCGGGCATGTCCCCCCGGACCGCTGACGATCCCTTTCCGGAGTGCACTTTCACGGGCCGGGAAATCGTCTATGAGCTGATCTACGCGCCTCCGACGACCCACTTCCTGTCACGCGCCATCTCCGCCGGGTGCCGGGTGATCCGCGGCAAGCAGATGCTGCGGGCCCAGGCGGTGGCCCAGTTCCGGATCTTCACGGGGCGTGACTACCCAAGAGCCGCACTGGCTGAACTGGAAAGCGAAACGGATTGAGAATGTGTTCACGATTCAGTCTTGACTCTTTTTTCATGGCCCGTATTATTATGCAGTCTCGATCACCCCTGAAAGAGGTATCGCATGCCGCACAAGAAGTTGTTCATTCCCGGACCCATCGAGGTGCACCCCGAGATCCTTGCCGCGATGTCCACCCCGATGATCGGCCACCGCAGCTCGGACTACACCGCGCTCCAGAAGGGCGTCACGGAAAAGGTCCAGAAGCTGGCGTTCACGGCCAACCCCATCCTCTTCTCCGCATCGTCGGGGAGCGGGCTCATGGAAGGCGCCATCCGCTGCTGTACCGCCAAGCGCGCCATTGTGTTTTCCGTGGGGACCTTCGGGAACCGCTGGTTCGAGATCGCGCAGGGCAACAGCGTCCCTGCTGACAAGTACGAGGTGGAGTGGGGCAAGGGCCTCACGCCGGAGATCATCGACGAGCACCTGTCCACGGGGAAGTACGACTGCGCGACGCTGACGCACAGCGAGACGTCCACCGGCGTCATGAATCACCTGGAGGAGATTGCCCCGGTGTTCCGCAAGTACCCCGACATCGTCTGGTGCATCGACGCGGTGTCATCGTTCGGCGGCGTGAAGGTGGACGTCGACAGCCTGGGCATCGACGTGATGGTGACCTCCAGCCAGAAGTGCCTCGGCCTCCCTCCTGGACTCTCGCTTGCCACGTTCTCTGCCAAGGCGGAAAAGCGGGCCCAGGGCGTGAAGAACCGCGGGTATTACTTCGATCTGCTTCAGCTCCTGCAGTTCATCCGGGAGAAGAACTTCCAGTACCCGTCCACCATGAGCATTTCCCACCTCTTCGCCCTGGACAAGCAGATGGACCGGATCATCGCGGAAGGCTTTGATGCGCGTTTCAAGAGGCACGAACAGATGGCCTCTGCGGTCCAGGCGTGGGCGCGCGGGCACTTTGCGCTGTTCCCCGAAGAGAAGTACGCCTCACGAACGGTCACGTGCATCAAGAACACGCGCGGGATTTCCGTTGCGGACCTCAACAAGGAGCTGGGGAAGCGCAACCTGACGCTCTCCAACGGCTACGGGAAGCTCAAGGAGCAGACGTTCCGCATCGCCCACATGGGAGACCTGCAGATGTCCGATATCAAGGAGCTCCTGGAGGCCATTGACGACATCCTGAAGCTGAAATAACGCCGCGCGGCCAGCGCCCGCTCTGTGTGCAATCGCCCCGGAAACTGAATTGGCCCGCGCAGGCGGGCCTTTTTTCTTGCAAGCTCCTCCCGCGCCGACTATACTTGAGCGCATGGAGGAGCAGAAAACCTGCCTGTTTTGCGGGAAAAACGTGGACAGGAGCTTCCAGTACTGTCCGCACTGCGGCTACGAGTTCGGGCAGGGGGAGGACCTCTGCGCGCTCCTGGAGGAGACCGCGGGAGACCCGGGATCCGAGGGAGAGGAAGACTACCTGCTGCGCCTCCGAACGCTCCAGGAGCTCCTTGCCGACATGGAGAAGGAACTGGACCTCATCATCAGGACCTCTTCAAGAGATCCTTGATCACGCTCCGGTCATCCAGGAGTGAGCTCAGGCTCCTGTTGTAGTGGAGCCGGTAGATGATCCTGGCAAAAAGCTGAGTCACGTCCGCGCTGAGGTACCATTCCCGGTTCAGGACCGATTCGTCGTGGTACACGGCATTCGTGCCGATGATCCGTGAGAAAAGCCCCTCGGCGTACGCGGCGTCGAAGGTGTCCACCGCCTCCGCGCTGAACAGCGGGAGGCTCACCGCGCAGAACGTCTCCTCCGCGCCGAACTCCTTGAGCTTGCGCATCGCCTTGATGAGCGTTCCGCCCGTCCCGATCATGTCGTCGATCATGAAGACCGTCTTCCCCTCCACGGAGCCCAGAAGCTTCATGTCGGTGATGTTGCCCTTCTCCGCGCTCTGTGCCACACGGGAATAGTCCCGCTCCTTGTACAGCATCCCGAGGGGCTTGCCCAGGATGGAAGCGTAGAACTTGTTGCGGTCTACCGCGCCGGTGTCCGGCGCCACCACGACGAGCTTCTCATCTTTCAGGTCCGTGACGCTGGCAAGCGCCTTGATGATCTGGTAGGCACCGTGGAGGTTCTCCAGGCGCACGTGGTTGAAGCAGTTCTCGATCTCCTTGGAATGGATGTCCAGCGTGATGATGCGCGTCACGCCGAAGGCCTCCAGCATCTGGCCCACGCGCGCCGCGGACAGGCTCTCCCGTCCCTTCTTCTTGTGCTGGCGGGAGTAGGGGAACGTTGGCAGGATCACGGTGACCTGCATGGCTCCCGCCTGCAGCGCCGCATCCACCGTGACGAGCAGGCAGAAGAGGTGGTCGTTCACGGAGAGACACTGGGGATCATCCGTCTTCTGGAACTGGAGGGGGTAGCGGTTGGAGACGTCCTGGACGATGTAAATCTCCGTGTCCCGCACGGAGGTGAGAATCTCCGTTTTGAACTCCCCGTTGGGGAACCGGGTGAACTTGGCCGGCACGAGATACGTGGGGCTGCGCTGCCGGTCGATCGGCTCGTCGAGATCGCCAGAGGAGGGCAGGATGTCGTTGGAAAGGTTCACCTGCCGGATGATCTCTGCCCGGGGCAGCTTGTAGGATTTGCTCAGCATGGCCACGCGCTCTTCGAGCTTTTCCCGGGTGATGGTCTCCAGGTGGCCGAAGATTTTCTGGGCGAAGGCGAGTCCGCCCGGGCAGGGCAGGATGCCGATCTGGGAGAGGCTCACGTCAGCCATGGGATGCGCTGAAGAATGCGACCGTGCTTGCCAGCCCGGTGTCGAGGTCCCGCAACGGTTTCCACCCCAGCACGCGCGCCGCTTTGGAGATGTCCAGGCAGCTGCGCCTGAGGTCTCCCGGCCGCGGGCCGCCGCGCGTATACTTCAATTCCCTTCCCATGATCCGGCAGATGGCGGCGAGCAGCTCCCGAGTCTTCACGGGCCGGCCGGTACCGATATTGACGGCCTCCCCGTCTCCTTTCTCCAGGGCTGCAAGGCTGGCCTGCGCGACGTCTTCTACGTACACGTAGTCCCGGGCCATTCCTTCCGGGTCCTCGGGATACGCGTTGATTGTCGGGATATCTCCGGCGAGCATCTTGGAAATGAAGATGGCCACCACGCCGGCCTCTCCATGGGGGTTTTGCCGTGGGCCGTAGACATTTCCGTAGCGCAACGCCGTCCAGTTCAGCCCGTGCTGGTTCTTGTAGAACCGCAGGTAGTTTTCCCCGAGAAGCTTGTGAATTGCATAGGGCGATTCCGGGGCGGGCGGGTTGTCCTCAGGAATATGCTCCAGGGGTGATTCGCCATAGATCGCCCCACCGGACGAAATGAAGATGAACTTCTTCACACTCGCCTTGCAGCAGTTCTCCAGCACGTTGAGAAGCCCGAGGCCGTTGATCCGGGCGTCCAGCATGGGGTCCCGGGAAGAAACAACCACGGACATCTGAGCAGCGTGATGATTCACCACGTCCGGCTTTTCGATCTCGAATACCTTCTGAAGCTGCGGAGAAGCGATGTCCATGAGATAGAAAGCTGCTCCTGAGGGGATATTGGCCCGGTTTCCCGTGCTCAGATCATCCACGATCACCACCGAATGGCCCGCCTTCAGGTATACATCCGCTGCATGGGAGCCGATGAACCCGGCGCCACCAGTGATGAGGATTTTCATGGCGCAACTGTAGCATCGGCCGCCGGGAGGGGTCAAGGCGAACGGGCTTCCCCGGCGCATTTCACGCGCCGGGGGGGCTTTTTCGGTGAAGCTTTGGCGTGCGAACTGCCGAAGATTGTAGGAGCAGGCATAAAGAAGGGGTGCGGATCTTGAGGAAATCACTGCTCCTCGCATTCGTTATGATGGCGCCGGCCGCCTGGTCCCAGGTGACCTTCTCCGGACTCGATCTGTCTGCGAAGAACAGGCTGCTTTTCGGCGCCACCGCGCGCGGCCCTGATTTCGGGACCTACTCGACTCTCTTCCTCGCAGATCCCCGCGCCAAGACAATCCGCCAGCTCACCTTCTTTCCCGAGGAGATTCTCCTTCTTCAAGACAAAGCTGTCCTGCAGATCCAGAACCGCTTCGGCGTTTTCCGCTCCCAGGCAGGATTCGGCACCATCTTGCCGCTCGCCATGTTCCCCTCCTTCACCGGCGGAAAGCAGATACAGACGGGACGGGTGGCCCCGATGCAGACCTCGCCGGACGGCCGCTACCTCCTGTACATCCGCCCGACGTCCCCCGCGTTCGGCAACCTGACGCTCCTGGAGGCGGCCACGGGGAAGGAGACCCTGGTCGCCGAGCACGTGGAGATCTCCCTGGAGA
>DATKLM010000078.1:0-2353 GCA_035542415.1 Spirochaetia bacterium | reverse complement strand
TCTTCGGTGTGCGTGTTCCCGTAGGTTTCCATCAACCTTCTCAGGTAGTCTTCGATGAAGGACACGCCCCGGCCGGAAGCCGTGTAGTCCGCGTAGGTCAGCCTCCGCGTTCCGAACGGCGTGGAGAGCGACGCGCTGCGGCCGATCACGGAACGGCGCACCCTGTCCCAGAAGTCCTCTTGCATCCGATCCTCCCGTCCCGTACTACTGTAGCATGACGAAGGCCGAAATGCGCAGGCGTATGACGGAGCTCCTGGCATCCCTCAGCCAGAACGAGATTGCCCGCAGGAGCGCCGCGGCGGCGCGCCGCTTCATGGACACCGAAGCCTGGAGCAGATCGGACACGATCCTCTGTTTCCTGTCCATGCCGAGGGAGCTGGATACGGACGGCCTCATAGCGGCGGCGCGGGCATCCGGTCGGCGCGTCGCCGTGCCGCGCATCGAAGGCGGCGTGATCCGGTTCCTGTTCCTGCCCCCGGACGCCGGGACCCTTCCGCGGGACGCGTGGGGCATACCGGTGCCCGATCCAGCGTGGGAGCCCTTCGACCCCCGCGACGCCCGCGGCGCGCTGGTCGCGGCCCCGGGACTGGCGTTCGACCGAGCCGGCAACCGCCTGGGACGGGGCAAGGGCTTCTACGACGGCTTTCTGCGTTCCGCGCGCGCTGCCGGCGGGGCGGGTTTCACCGCCATCGGCCTGTGCCTCTCCGAGCAGATCGTGGAGGAGGTGCCGCACACCGAGCGCGACGAGCGCCTTCAGGGAGTGGTGTCCGACCTCGAATCCGTCCTCCTGTCTTGATTCACTCCCGGCGACTGATTACACTTGATGTGCCATGGGAGAGATCAAATCCGCGTACCAGATCGCAATGGAGAACTCGAAGGACATCGAAGCAAACAAGGAGCTCGTGGAAACGAACCGGCTCCGGGACGAGGGAAAGAAGCTCGTCTCCCGGCTCCTGGACGACGCATCCTTCGACGTGAAAGCCGCACTCAAGACGTTCGACAAGCAGCAGCTCGAATGGGTGAGAGAGGGCCTGATCCAGTCCCTCCTTGCCAACCTCGTGCTCCCCATCGATGAGTTCTCCCTGAAGAACAACAAGCGCATCGGGGACGCGGTGAGCGCCACTGTCGCTGACGCGCGCAAGATCTCCATGATCTTCAGCCAGCTGGAGAACTTCTTCAAGGAGTACCTCGGGGAGCGCAAAAGACTCATCGAGGCGGTGGACCGGCAGTACGGCCAGGTGAAGAAAAAGAAGGAAGAGGAGCTGTCGCGGCAGCTCGGCAGGCCGGTCAAGATCAACCCGGCCGCCGATCCTGAATACCAGGCCATGATCCGCCAATACCTCTCCCAGCTCGACGTGAAGTACACCGAGGTCCTCGACGGGGCCAAGGAGGAAATCAGGACGGTCTTCTCCAAGAACCCCGCATGAGGCTCGTCGCCGACCTGCACGTCCATTCCCGGTATTCACGGGCAACGAGCAGGGAGGCGGATCTCGAAGGCTACTACCGCTGGGCGCGCCTCAAGGGCATCAATGTCGTCGGCACGGGAGACTTCACCCATCCCCGGTGGATCGCGGAGCTTTCGGAGAAGCTCGTTGAGCGGGACGGCCTCTTCGAGCTGAAGGAGCCGCCGCGCCTGCCGGCGCTGCCGGGCGCGGAACCGGCGGACATCCCGGTGAGGTTCATCCTCACCGTTGAAATCAGCTCCATCTACAAGAAGCGCGGCGAAACGAGAAAGGTGCACACGATCATCGGAGTTCCGTCCCTGGATGACGCCCGCAGGATCGGGGCGCGGCTCGCTGCTATCGGCAACATTGCCTCGGACGGCCGTCCCATCCTCGGCCTGGACCCCAAGGACCTGCTGGCCATCCTCCTCGAAACAGCGCCCGGAGGATTTCTCATCCCGGCCCACGTCTGGACGCCGTGGTTCTCCCTGTTTGGCTCCAAGTCCGGATTCGACGCCATCGAGGAATGCTTCGAAGATCTGACGCCGCGCATCTTTGCGCTGGAGACGGGGCTCTCCTCGGACCCTCCCATGAACTGGCGCTGGAGCGCCCTGGACCGGTTCCGGCTCGTCTCCAACTCGGACGCGCACTCTCCGGCCAACCTGGGCCGGGAGGCGAACCTCATGGAGACCGACCTCAGCTGGGGGGGCATAGAGAGGACGCTGCGCACAGGATCGGGATTCCTCGGCACGTTCGAGTTCTACCCGGAAGAGGGCAAGTACCACTTTGACGGGCACCGAAAGTGCGGAGTCTGCCTCGACCCGGCGCGCAGCCTGCGGACGGGCGGATCGTGTCCCACCTGCGGCGCGCCGCTCACCATCGGAGTGCTCCACCGGGTCCTCGAGCTCGCC
>DATKLM010000077.1:0-8283 GCA_035542415.1 Spirochaetia bacterium | reverse complement strand
CACGGACCCGTCAACCTCGAACACGATGAACTCCGCCAGCCCCTCCTCCAGCTGGGTCTCCGTCCGGGGAAGGAGGATTCCCCGCGCCACGAACGGCTGCATGATGCGAAGGACATCAGAGACGTCATTCGGGGTCATGGGCCTGATCCCGCCGTAGCGGTTGGAGTACACCATGGTGCCCGACCCGAGGTTGGAGAAGGTTTCCTGGAGAATCACGCCCTCGCTGCGGCCGTCCAGGATGTGCACGCGCTCCACGCCTCCGGAGCATGCGCGTCGAGCGCGCTGGAGGATCTCCAGGTCCGCTTCGCGCCCGGGGTTCGCGGCGAAGAACTCGTCGAGGTCCGGCAGGCTGAAGTTGGCAAGGCGTCCGCCCGGGGCCACGGGTACCGTCTCGGGCACCTTGAACGAGCCTGCCTCGTAGCCGCCGGCTGACGTGATGAAGAAGAGCTTCTGCGCGCCGAGGCTCGTCGCAATCACGACGGCGAGCTCGTTGGAGGAGATGTTGTAGGGCTTGCCGACGGAGCTCCACCCGATGCAGGGGAAGATGGGCACCACGCCGTCCTCCAGCGCCTTGCGCAGCATGTCCACCCGGACGCTCTCGGGAACGCCGGCGCTCTGGTAGTCCACACCGTCGATCACGCCGATCCCGCGGGCCTTGACCCAGTTGCCGATCACCGCCGCGATCCCGTTTGCCGACAGCATCGTCATGATCCGGTTGGAGACGTCGAACGCTGCCATCTTGATGAACGGGATGGCTTCATCACTCGTGATGCGCACCCCTTTGACGAAGGTGGACTTGATCCTGTACGTGCGGAGGACCTGGTCGATCCTCTCCTTGGCGCTGGGCACCACCGCAATGCGGATGCCTGCCTGGTGAAGGAGCGCGAGGTCCTTGACGAGGGACGAGAACAGGGCGTCGTTCTGCACGGCAAAGTCGATCTTCACGACGAAGGTCGTGCCGCGGAACTGCTTGAGGTAGCTGAAGACCTCCCGGATGGTCTCCACATGCTCTCGCAGCCGGTCATTCTCCATGGCCGTCAGCGTAATCGCTCAGCGCCGTTGCAGTCAACGGAGCAGGCCGGCGGGAGCGCCGGCCGGCGTGACGCGTCTACTTCTTCTTGTTGTTCCCCAGGATCTTGCCCACCTGCGGCGCGCGGATGCGGTGCACGTTGGGGAAGCCCGAGCCCAGGAGCGGCCGGCCGTAGTTGTAGAAGTCCCACGTGGTGTCGTTGCCGTCCGCGGTGAGGAACTCCTTCGGCATGACCTTGGTCTTGGCCGCGATCTGCTCCAGCGGAACGATCCGGTAGTCCACGGAGTAGTTGCCCGTGCGCTGGATCGTGATGGAGCCGTCGATATCGTGCCAGATGGCGAACTGGGCCGCTTTCTCCCCGACCTCCCGGGCCTCATGAGCGTCCACGTCCGAGACGACCCCCAGGTAGGAGCGTTGCGCGTATCCCAGCGTGTCCGCCCGCACGCGCTTGATCTTCAGCTTGTTCTTCACGAGGTCAGACAGCATGTCCCCCAGCGCTCCGGAGCCGGAGAGCTGGACGTTGCCGTGTGCGTCCGCTTCCTTGTTGCCGCTGAGACGGGTCATGAACGGATGGCCGTCCTTGTCGACCACTCCTTCACTGACGGCGATGAGGCACCGCCCGTGCCTGTCCATGGCTGACTTCACGTCCCCCAGGAACTGCTCCTCCGAGAACGGCCTCTCCGGCACGTAGACGTAGTGAGGGCCATCGTCCTCGTACTTGCGGCCCAGGGTGGCCGCCGCGGTGAGGAAGCCGGCGTTGCGGCCCATGACGACGCCGATGAACACCCCGGGAAGGGCCCGGTTGTCCAGGTTGTACCCCATGAACGCCTGCGCAACGTAGCGCGCGGCGGATCCGTAGCCGGGCGTGTGGTCGTTGACGACGAGGTCGTTGTCCACGGTCTTGGGAATATGGATGCAGCGCATGTCGTAGCCGGCGGCTTCCGCGTTGTTGTTCACGATCCGCACCGTGTCGGCGCTGTCGTTGCCACCTATATAGAAGAAATAGCGCACGTCGTGGGCCTGGCAGACCTTGAAAATCTCCCGGCAGTACGCTTCATCCGGCTTGTCCCGCGTGGACAGGAGGGCGCTTGAGGGAGTGCCCGCCACCTGCTCCAGGTTGTGCGTGGTCTCCTGGGTGAGGTCCAGGAACTCCTCCTCCACGATCCCCCGCACCCCGTTGCGGGCCCCGTAGACCCTCGTCACCTCGGGGAACTTGCGGGACTCCAGGACTGCGCCCACGAGGGACTGGTTGATGACAGCGGTGGGCCCTCCGCCCTGCGCGATCAGGACTTTGCCGCTCAGCTTGGCCATAGCATCCTCTTATGTGGTGAATGAATGGAAACCCGGCCGCGCACCTTCGGGCGTCAACGGCCAGAGTGAGTCTAGCGGCAGGGGGGAGGAGCGTCAAGGGAGCGCCCCGAACATGGTCAGCATGAGCCGTTTCATCGTTTCCTCACCCCTTCATCGCTCAAAGATACCACGCGTGAAGCAAACCGTCTAGGCGCCAAGCTCGCCCAGAAGAACCAGGAGACTTGTGAGCGCCCTTTTCATAGATCCCTTTCCTTTCTCTCTACATCGCCGACATGGGCAACTCGCGGATCCAGGTCGTCGATGCCAACGGCTACTACGTCAAGAGCTGGGCGTACTCTGGATCCGGGGCAGCTTCGGGTCTGGTGACGGCCAGTTCAGCGCGCCGATAGGGGTTGCCATTGACTCCCTGGACTACGTCTATGTCGTCGACATGTTCAACACCCGGGTCCAGAAGTTCGACTCCTCGGGGAACTTCATTCAGAAGTTCGGCACGGGCGGAATGGGCAACGGAGGATTCGGCTGGCCCGTCGGGATCGCCATCAACGCAACTGGTCAGATCGCCGTGTCGGACTACCGCGGTTGTCTCATCCAGGAGTTCAACCCGGTCCCGCCATCGTACTAGGGTCTCATCGCTTTTCAGCGCTTTTCGCACCCGCGGCCCCCAGCCGCGGGTGTTTTTTTTGGGCGCGCAATGGGCTATGATGTCGGTTGGCGGCGCACCGCGGGGGATCGATCAACCTGGGAACGGCGCGCGCCCAGCAGCCATGAGAGACGTCGTCCTGTTCACTCTCGGTGAAACCCGCTGCGCTGTCTGGAGAGACCATGTCTCGTCCGTGGAAGACGTCGGCTCTCTCCATCACTTTCCCTTTCTGAAAACAAGCCTGAACGTCCTTGCCGTGATCGGAGAGCGCACGCGCACCCTCGCGGACCTGCCCGCCTGCCTGGGGTTCGCACCCACGAAGGAGCGCGCCGGTGCGCGGGCCCTGATTATGTCGGACAGGGAGCCAATCCAGGGATTTCTTGTCATGGGTCAACCGCATGTCTCGCAGGTCCCGCCGGAGTCGGTGGTCCCGGTTCCCGGCTTTCTCTCTCTTCCCGGGATCCAGGGGTGCTTGAATCTCGACGGCCAGGCAGTCCTGATTCTGGACGTCGCGGCCCTCTATGGCATGGTGAAAGACGGCAGCCATGAGATCGGCCCCCCCCGGAACGCCCTTCACGAAGAAGCCTCCCAGCCGGAGCCGCAGGTGTCGAATCTTCGTGCCGTCAGAGCCGGGGATTGCATCCTGACGCTCCCCGCGGCCGCGGTGGCGCGCAGCCTTCTCTCCGGCTATCACGTCGTGAACTTCCCCCTGCTGCCGCGGGATATCGACGGAATCGCGGTCCTCCCTGACCGGATCCTTCCCATCGTCGACCTGAGAAGCCGCATCTTCCCGGAAGCCCCGCTGGGAACGCCGGTGGCCCTGGAAGCCACCGTTGGAAAGGGATCAGCCGCCCTCCTGGTGGACCAAGACGGAGGGGAATGGAGCAGCAGCGATACCAGGATTCGCGAGCTTCCGCCGGTGACGCAGTCCGCCTGGCTTCACTCTGCGGCGGTCCGGAACGGAGAAGTCGCCGGGCTGCTCGACCTTCAGGCGCTGCTTGCGGCCGGCCCGGATGCGCCACGAGAGAAGAACCTCACCGCCCGGCACAAGCCGGACTCCGTCTTCCCTTCCCAGTTTGAAAGGGAGGACGTCAGGGTCGTCGAGTTTATAGCCCACGGAAGGCGCCATGCGGTTCCGGAGTCCGAGGCGCATGCGGTCATCCCCGCTGAACCCTGCCGTCCTGTTCCCCTCTCCCCGAGGATCGTTGCTGGAGTATCGGACCACGAAGACGCCCTTCTGCCCGTTCTCGATTTTGCGCGATTGTACGATGAGAATGCCCCGGCGCGGCAGGCGGGAAGCATGATCGTCATCGCCAACGGCGGCTTTCGCGCCCTCGTCATGAGCGACCAGGTTTTCGATGCCCGCTCCGTCGGCCGGGAGGAGCAGCGGGAGGTGCCGGTGGCACTCCCGTATCCCGTTGTGTACGGATGTTACACCGCGGGAGAATCCGTGAGGCTGATATTCAACATCGAAGCGCTTGTCTCGCATTCAGACGAGGCAAAGGTTACGGAGCTCGTGACCGCCCTTGCGCCGCTGCAGCCCATCGAGCCCGAGATGGTTCGAACAGCGCCAGGGGCCGAAGGAACCGGGCCTGCCGAAACCGTCGTGGAAGCGGTCGTTGAGGAAGAGCCAGAGAAAGAAGCGCCAGCGGCTCCTGAAGAGAAGCCGCTGCCGGAGTGGATCGAGCTTTCTGAGCCGCTTGCGACGGCCGCCGCGCCACCCGAGGCAGCGCCGCACGAGACACCGCCCCCAGCGGTGGCGCCTCCCGTCGCGGCCGCGCCGCCCACGGCGGAGGAGCTCGGGATAGCGGAAGCTCCGACTCTTGAAGAGCCTGAAATCCTGGAGCCGCCTCCGGCAGAACCAACCGGCGCGGCGGCAGGGTCAATCGATATTGAAGAGCCGAAAGTCGCTGCCCATTCTTCTTCTGAAATACGGTCCGCGCTTCAAGCGAGCCTTGTTGATGAGGAGGACGTGCAGCCGGAGAAGCCGGCTGAGCCCAAACGTGCCGTCAGCGACGCGGGGCCGGCAAGAACTCAAGCAGAAGTGACACCAGCGGAAGAGGCGGCCCTCGTCGAGCCGGCCGCGCGCTCCGAAAGAACCTGGGGACGGCGCGTGCTCGGGTTCGTCATCAGCGCCATTGTCATCGCAGCTCTCGGAACCGGACTGTACCTGGCGCGGGGTTTTGTGCAGACGCAGGCAACTTCGGTCGCGGCGGCGCCCGCACCGGCGCCCGCACCGGCGGCAGCCCCGGCTGCGCAGCCCTCTCAGCCAGCAACGCCGCAGCCCGCGGCCACCACTGCGAAGCCGGCACCGACCACGACGTTCTACGTCGTCAAGGAAGGCGACACGCTGTGGGACATCTCCAACAGGTTCACGGGAAATCCGTTCAACTACCGGATCATCGCCGGCCAGAACAAGATTCAGAATCCCGACCTTATCTTCCCCGGACAGGAAATCCAGACTCCGCAGGAAAGCGCTCCGCGGTAGATTTGTCGGCGCGAAGGATTGAAGGTATCCTTCGATCATGCTGAGAAATCGCCTTCCCGTGATGCTCGGTCGCTTGATGCGCACCCTGGGCCTGACCGCTGCGGCCGTCGTCATCCTGTTCGGATGCGTCTCCAGCGGACCCGCGGCGTCCGCCTCGAAGGACGTGGTCCGCGCAACCCTGGACAATGGCCTCCAGGTCATCATCGTCCGCAATTCCCTCGCGCCCGTGGTCACCCAGCAGGTCACCTACCGCGCCGGGGCCAACCAGTCTCCCCCCGGCTTTCCGGGCATGGCGCACGCGCAGGAGCACATGATGTTCCGCGGCTCCCCGGGGTTGAGCGCGGATCAGCTCTCGGGAATCACGGCCCAGCTGGGAAGCGATACGAACGCGTACACGGCATCCACCACAACGACCTACTACTTCACCGTGCCGAAAGACGACCTCGACATTATTCTGCGCATCGAAGCCACGCGCATGGCCGGCGTTGACGACGCGCAGGCGGACTGGGAAAAAGAGCGCGGCGCCATCGAGCAGGAAGTGGCGCGGGACAACTCCAGCCCCATGTTCGTGCTTCAGTCCCGGGCGCGTGAGCGCATTTTCGCTGGAACGCCCTACGCGGATACCGGGCTGGGCACGAAGGAGTCGTTCGACAAGACCACCGCTGACATGCTGAAAGCTTTCCACGATGCCTGGTACGCTCCCAACAACGCGCTCCTCGTGATCGCCGGCGATATCGATCCCCCGGCCGTTCTCTCCAGGATCAAGGATCTCTTCGGGCCGATTCAGAAGAAGACCCTCCCCCAGAAGCCGCAGCTTGCCTTTCAGCCGGTGGCGCCGGAGACGTTCACCTCCACGACAGATCAGCCCTACGGATTCGTTTCCTACTCCTTCCGCACCCCGGGGTACGACAGCCCCGACTACGCCGCCTCCCAGATCCTTGCGCAGACTCTGAACTCACCGCGCGGCGCCATTGTCGAGCTGAGCTACGAGGGAAAGGCGCTTGGCTCCGGTTTCTTCCAGCAGACGTTCGCGGAAACGGGGTATGCCACCGCGTGGGCGGCGTTTCCGCAGGGAGGAGATGAGAAAGCCTTGGCAGCCGATCTGAAGGCCGCCGTGCTGCAGTCCAGGGCGGGAATTCCCGCGGAGCTTGTCGACGCGGAGAGCCGCCGAGTCGTCCTGGACAACGCACTGCGCGGCAATTCGATCTCCGGGCTGGCACAACTGTGGACGGATGCCGTCGCCGTGCAGGGTCTGGAGTCTCCTGACGTCGACGCGGATCGCCTGAAAGCGGTGAGCGCGGAATCCGTGAACGCCGCCGCGGCCCGGATCCTGGACTTTGATCATGCCATAACGCTCGTCCTCACACCTGCTCCCAGCGGCCAGGCGCCCCAGTCCGGCCGGGAGTTCGGCACGCCAGAGTCTTTCGCATCGACCCCGGAGAAGCCCGTCTCACTGCCTCCGTGGGCGCAGGCAGCGCTGGCAAAGCTGCCCCACCCCACTCCGCTGTTCACGCCGACAGTCCTCACCCTGGCCAACGGGCTTCGGCTGATCGTTCAGCCTCTGGCCGGCAGCGGCGCTGTCAGCCTGTTCGGCGGCGTGCGCAACAACGAGGACCTCCAGGCCCCCGCGGGCAAGGAGGGAGTGAGCGACATGCTCGACACGCTCTTCGAATGGGGTCCCCGGGGAATGGGCCGCGCACAATTCGAGGCGGCCATGGACTCCATTGGCGCCGAGTATTCTACGGGCGCCGGCTTTTCCCTCTCCGTCCTGCCGGAATACTTCGATCGCGCTGTAGAGCTTCTCTCCAAAGACCTCCTTGACCCGGCGCTGCCCGCTGACGCGTTCGCCAGCCAGAAACCTCTCCAGGCCCGGCAGGAGGCCGGAAAGTCACGCAGCCCGGTGTCCCAGTTTCACCTGGCCGTGCAGAAGGGGCTTGCGCCGGAGGGTGATCCGTCCCTGCGCCGGCCCACCGAGGGATCGGTCAACAGCCTTACCATCGACGACGTGAAAGCCTACCACGCCAATGTTGTCCGTCCTGACGTGACGACCATCGTGATCATGGGGAAGATCGAGCCCGCGGCAGCGAAGTCCGTCATCGAAAAGTACTTCGGCTCCTGGCGGGCGGCAGGGCCGAAACCGGTCCTGGACCTTCCGCCGGTGCCGCCGTCCAAATCCCAGGAGGTACTCGTTCCTGATGCGGTGCGCCAGCAGAACGACGTTGTTCTTGCCGAGACCCTTCCACTCAACTACAATGATCCGGACCATTACGCCCTGGCCCTGGGGAACGAGTTCCTGGGCGGGGACAGCTTCGCAAGCCCCCTGTACCGGGAGCTTCGCGTGAAGAGGGGGCTCGTCTACAGCGTCGGCTCCGCCACGAGCTTCGGGCGCACGCGCTCCAGCTTCTCCCTGAGCTACGGTGCCTCACCGGACAAGGTCCTGGAAGCCCGGCAGATCGCCGTCCAGGTAATCAAGGGCATGGGAGAGAAGCTTATGACGGAGCAGGAGCTCCACCTCGCCAAGGCGCAGTCTCTTCGGCAGATCGAGCTGGCCAGCCAGTCCGCATCCGATATCGCGGGAAGCTGGCTGAGCTACAGCCAGGAGGGACTGGAGCTTGACAGGCTGTACAAGGTGGCGCGCGCCTACGAGAGCCTGACCGCGGCGCAGATCCAGGCGGCGTTCCGCAAGTACATCGACCTGGACCGGCTCTCCTTCTTCACGTTGGGGCAGAAGGTGAAATAGCAGGTACCAGCGACAAAAAGAGGCTGCCTCTTGAGGCAGCCTCCTGTGAGATCACCGTCTTCCGATAGAATCAC
>DATKLM010000076.1:0-72456 GCA_035542415.1 Spirochaetia bacterium | reverse complement strand
CGATGGGCAGCGCGTACGTCATGAGCTTCATCTGCGCGCCCGCCTGCGACGGGTCCGCCGGCTGCGTGAACTTGCCCTGGAGGAGCTGGCTGCCCACCATGAGCAGCGGCAGGGCGCGGATCGCATCGGCGTTCAGCAGCGGAATGTTGAACGGCAGAAGCAGGATGTACTCGGGAACGGAGAGATCGGGAATCCACCCGGGAATGAACATAGCCCCCCGCAGCTCGAAGTAAGTGTTCAGCAGGTTGTACAGGGCGAAGAACACGGGGATCTGGAGAAGCAGCGGGAGACATCCCGAGAGAGGATTGATCTTCTCCCGGCGGTACAGATCGCTGATCTCCTTGTTCATCAGATCGGGCTTTCCCTTGAGCCGGGTGCGGATCTCCTGGATCTTCGGGTTGAGCGCCGCCATCTTGGCGGTGGATTCCGAGCTGCGGAAGGTCAGCGGCAGGAAGATGACCTTGATGAGGATGGTCAGGAGAATGATCGCGATCCCGTAGTTGGGAATGATGCGGTAGAAGAGGTCCAGGACGTATTTCAGCGGCTGCGCGAGCCAGGCGAACTGGAAGAAGCCCGTCGCGACCATCTGGTCGGCGTGCAGGCTCGCCACACCGAAGCGATTCTTGTCCGCATCGTTGTACCGCGCCAGGATCTCGGGCTTCACGGGCCCCAGGTAGAAACGGTACGTGTCGGTGACCTTCGAGCTCTTGATCACCGGCCGGGAGAAGCTGATCGTGTTGCGGTCGAACCCTGTCACGAGCCGGCGTGAGTCAAAGACGATGTGCGTCGCGGCGCCGTCGGGAACCGCAATCCCGGTGAAGTACTTGCCCTGGATCGCCGTCCACGTGACGACCTTGTCGATCTCCTTGATCGAGCCAGCCCCGACGCCGGGGTCCTGGCGTCGTGCGTCCGCGTAAAAAACGTAGTTACGGAAGTCGCTGCGTCCGTCCAGCCTTGTATAGTGGGGACCGATCTGGGGACCGAGGGTCAGGGTGTACGCATAGCCGCCAAAGTCGAGGGCGGGCGAATCGTTGACGCTGTTCTCGATGGTGACCTGCAGCTGGAACAGGTACTCGTCCTTGTAGAAGAGGTACGTCTTGTGCAGCGTGAAAGGCACTCCCGTGGGGGAGACGAACGTCCGGGAGAAGTCGAGCGTGGACTGGCTGCCGTCACTCGTTTCCTTGAGCGTGAACGGCACGGTGAGCTGATCAGCCTTGAAGTCGCCGAAGGACAGGGCGAATGGCTGCTCGTTGGAGGCCGGCGTCTTGGGCAGCAGCAGCATCTCCACCGTCGAGCCATCCAGGTTCTTGTACTTGCGAAGCTTCACGGAAGTCAGGGTGCCCCCGCCTGCGGCAAAAGTGAGGTCGTACAGGTCGGTCTGGCGCTCGATCGTCGCGGGCTGCGAGGCTGGCGGCGCGGAGGCGGGTATCTCTACCACCTTGCCCGGTACGCCCGCCGGAACTGTTCCTGCCCGCGCGGGTGCCGGGGCCGCCGCGGGAGAAGCTGCAGCCGCAGCGGTGGGTGCCGCCGGGGTCGGGGCGGCCGCGGGAGCCGTGGTCCCTGCGGCAGGAGGAGGGGCCGTCTGGGCCGTGGTCTGCGCAGGCTTCTTCTGCTGTGGGAAGAGAACGGACTGCAGGAGCATGCCCGCCACGATGATCACGACCGAAAGGACGACCGCCAGGAGTGTTTTCCTATCCATAGATTTCCTTCTTCAGGGAACGGGATCGTATCCGCCGGAATGAAAGGGGTGGCAGCGAAGGATCCTTCGGGCACCCATGTACGATCCCTTGAGGACGCCGTACTTCATGATCGCTTCCTTCGTGTATTGGGAGCAGGAGGGCACGTACCGGCACGAGGGCGGGAAGAATGGGGAAAGGAGGTACTGGTACCCTGTGATGAGGACGGAAGCGATTGCTCGTGCGATCCTTTTAGCGCGCATGGTCGCGGAATCCGGCGCGATTCAAGAGTTGCCCCATAGCCGAGCGCCTCTCGGCGAACGAGCAGCCGAAACGGGCAACGAGGAACACAAGGTCATGGCCGGGAGAGACGCGGTCCTTGAGCGTTCGATACGCCTCCCGCGTGAGCCTTTTCTCCCTGTTTCGTCTGACCGCTCCACCGCATCCCCGGGCAACGACGACCGCCATCCTGTTCCCCGGGGTGCCGTTGCGCTCCAGGAGGAGCTTCAAGCCGCCCGCCTCGATCCTTCGTCCCGTTCTGAAAAGCCTCCTGATGTCGTTCGCGGCGCGGAGTCGTTCGCTCCTAGTAAGGCTTCTTCTCATCTGAGGCGGTAAGCTTTGTGCGCCCTTTTGCACGCCTGCGCTTCAGCACGAGCCGTCCGCCCTTGGTGGCCATGCGCGCCCGGAAGCCGAACTTTCTCGTCCTCTTGGTCTTGCTGGGCTGGTAGGTCCGTTTCATACGACGAATTGCTCCTTGGGTAACCTGGTGACCAGGGGTTGTTGGCTCTGGTATATCCCGAAAAATATAGGACTTCGGTACCTCTGTGTCAACGGCAGAGGCTCGCCGCGCGGCCCCGGACGGCCGCTTCTTCCGCGGGCCGGACGCTGACAGCCTATGCCTGCCCGTCATCGATCCCCGGAGCCGAGAAAGAACCGCACGTCGTGAAGCCGCCCGCCGGGTGCGGCAGCGCGCGCGGCGGCCAGCAGCGCTTCCTTTCGAAGACGCGCAATCTGCAGCCACCCGGGATGGTCCACGGACACAATCATCACGCCGTTGCGGATGTCACGAAGATGCGCGTGAGCGGCCAGGGCCTCCCCGGCCACCGTCTGCCACGCGGAGAAAAGCGCTGTATAAGGATTCTCGGTCAGCCAGCCCCGTTCCCTGAGATACTCCCGCAGGATGTCTCCGACCTTCTTCATCGCGCGAAATCCCCGGCGGCGACCCGCAGCACCAGGGTCTCTTCCGTCCGGTACGAGTCGTACGTCTCGTCGGGCAGGAACGTGAAGAAAGCCTGCTCGTAGCCGGGGAACCGCTCGACGATGGCCTTCTTTCTCCCCTGGTCCAGCTCGAGGAGAACGTCGTCCAGCAGGAGAACGGGAAGGCGACCGGTACGCTCCGTGAGGTAGCGGGCCTGCGCGATCCGCAGCGCAAGGGCGCACAGGCGCAGCTGTCCCGTGGACCCGAAGTGGGAATAGTCGCGGCCCGCGCAGATGAACGCGTAGGCGTCACGGTGAGGCCCGGTGCCTGTGGTCCCCAGGGCCAGATCGCTTCCGCGGCGGGCGGCGAGGTTCGCCAGCGCGGACTCCACGTCGTCCAGTCCCTGCCAGGAGGGAAGATACCGGATGAGTACCTCTTCCCCGGCGCCGCTGATCTCCCGATACAGCGGGCCGAACACGCCGTTGAACTCGCGGACGAGCTCCGCGCGACGGCGCTGCAGGGCGAGACCAAAAGAGGCAAGCTGCGCGTCGTAGGCGTCCAGGATGTCCCCCTGGCGCGCCCTGAGACAGAAGTTGCGCGACCGCAGCACCTGGCGGTAGCCGCGCAGCGAATCGAGAAACGATGGATCGCAGAGCGTGAGGGTCTGGTCAAAGAAGTGCCGCCGGTCCTCCGGGGCGCCGGTCACGAAATCCATGTCCTGTTGAACGAAGCAGACGCAGAGGACCTCGGAGAGCAGCTCCCGGCGATCCGCGACCTGCTTTCCGTTCACGCGCAGCTCTTTTTTCCTGTCGGGGAAGACCTGCATCGACATATCCGCGAGGGCGCCGCCGGCGGCGCCATACTGGCCCGCAAGACCCATCGGGGCCCCGGGGTCACGCGGGAGGGCCGCCTCCCTTTTTTCCCGGAACGACGAGCCGCGGCAGAGAAGATGCACCGCCTCGATGAGGTTCGTTTTGCCCTGGCCGTTTTCCCCGACCAGAAAGATCTCCCGCGCGCCGAGGCGGAGCTCTCCGTCCCTCAGGTTCCTGAAGTTGAAGAACCGCAGCCTCTCAAAGCCCATCAATCCAGCTGCATGGGCATGATGATGTTGAGGTAGCCGTCCTCCGGCTGAGGCTTGAGCGTGATGGCCTTGTTCACGTCGCTGAACTCCAGGCTCACCGTGTCGCAGGAGAGCTCACGCAGTGGCTCGCTCATGTAGAGGCAGTTCACAGCAAGGGACATTTCGGGCCCTTCGTATTCGCAGGGGACTTCCTCCGAGGCAATGCCGAGCTCGCTCTCCCGGGAGAGGATCGTGAGAACGTCACCGGCCAGGGAAAAGACTACTTTGCGTGACTTCTGCTCGACGAGGAGGGACACACGTCGCAAGGCGTCTTCAAGGGCCCGGCGCTCCACGACGGCGCGGAACCTCTGCGCGTCAGGGATGACCCGGCGGTAATCGGGGAACTGGCCGTCGATGAGATTGGACGAGAGGTTCGTCGCTCCCATGCGGATGAAAACGTTCTTGTCCGTCAACGCGAGGGAGAGGCTCCCTTCTCCCGAAGACAGCTTGCGCACGATGGTGAGAATCTTCGGCGGCAGGATGATGCCCTTGAGGTTCTCCATGCGGATGGGGATCCGCCGGGAAATGAAGGCAAGACGCCGTCCGTCCGTTGCCACCATGATCAGGTTATCGTCCCGCTTTTCCAGGAAGATGCCGTTCATGAAGTACCGCGTCTCATCGTCCGAAACGGCGAACAGGGTCTTGGACACCATGTCGATGAAGTCTTTCTGGGGGAAATCGAAGTACTGGGAGTCGGCGACACGGGCCAGCTCGGGGTACTTGTCGGACGGGATACAGCGAAGCTGAAAGTCGATCTTCTTCGACAGCGGCCGGATGCGCAGCATTGTCGCGTCGATCTGCTCCAGCTCGACGTCTCCTTCCGGCAGCGACCGAAGGATCCCCTGGAGCTTGTCACAGAAGGCCGTCGTGGTTCCTTCCTGCACGGTCTCCACGGGAAGGCTCGTCTCGAACCCGACCTTCAGATCCGTGGCGTGGAGCGACAGCTCCTTCTTGCTCACGGTGAGGAGCACGTTAGAGAGCACGGAAAGGGAGTTCTTCGAGGAGATGACCTCCTGTGCAATGGAGATCTCCCTGAGGATGTCGTCCCGGGAACACGTGAACTTCATCGTCTCCTCCTTATCTTTTCTTTTTCTAGAAAAAGAAAGCCGGTAGTACCGGTAAGCGCGGTGGATATGTGGAAAGACTGATCAACTCCCTCCGCGACAAGGAGTTGGCCCCCGGAACAACCCAGGCCGGCTGTCCACCAGGTTTGCACTTGTTCCACTGTCGATTGCCCGTCGGTGGGATTTCGCACGAGCGCAATCCCCCTGTCAGCACGGCGGCTCACAGCTCGTCCGGCCCGGGAACGGCGGTTGTCCACAGGACATCCCCAGGTCTCAGGCATTGTTTTCCTTGATCTTCTTGACAAGAGCCTGCATGGTCGGCTCGAGGTTCGGATCGAGCTTCATCCGGTCTTCGATCTTCTGGCAGGCGTGCATGACCGTGGTGTGGTCCCGGCCTCCGAACTCAGCCCCGACCTCCGTGGTGGAGTACTCGGTGAGCTCTCGGGACAGGTACATGGCCACCTGCCGGGGGAAAGCCACCGCCTTGGTCCTCCTCTTGCCCCGCAGGTCCTTGTAGGAAAGGCCGAAGTAGTCTCCCACGATCTTCTGGATCAGCTCGATCGTGATATTCTTCTGATTGGGCTGGGTGAAGAAGTCTTTCAGCTGCTGGCGGGAGATCTCCAGCGTGATGTGCTTGTTCACGAGCTCGGCGTACGCGATGAGCTTGGTGAGGGCCTTTTCCAGATCGCGGACGTTCGTGTTCACGTTGCGGCAGATCAACTGCACGACCTCGTCCGGAATCTTGACCTTCTTCTCCTCGATCTTGCGGTTGAGGATTGCGATTCTCGTTTCGTAGTTCGGGGGCTGCAGGTCGACGTTCAGTCCGCGCTCGAACCTGCTGCGCAGCCGGTCGGAGAGGCTGCGGATCTCCGACACCGGCCTGTCAGAGGTGAAGACCATCTGCTTGTTGGCATCGTAGAGGGCGTTGAACGTGTGGAACAGTTCTTCCTGGGTCCCTTCCTTGCCTTCCAGGAAGTGCACGTCATCGATGAGGAGCACGTCCACCGAGCGGTAGCGGTTCTTGAACTGGTGGCCTGTTTTCTTCTGGATGGAGAGGATGAACTCGTTCGCGAATGCTTCCGCGGTCACGTAGCCGACCTTCAGGTCGGGGAACTCGCGGTAGACGGAGTTGCCGATGGCCTGGATGAGATGGGTCTTGCCCAGCCCGACGCCGCCATAGATCAGGCAGGGGTTGTAGCCGGTTCCCGGGTTTCGGGCAATTGCGAGCGCCGCGTTGGCCGCAAAAGAGTTGGATTCTCCGATGATGAACCGCTCGAAGGTGTATTCCTTGTTCAGATTGGGATGCTGGCGCTTCCTGGTCCCGCCCTCCTCCGACCTCTGGCCGCGCGGGGACTCCTCATGAGGGCCGCGGGAGGAAGTCTTTTTCTGGATGGAGAACCTGATGGAGAGCTTCTGACCTGCAAGATCCGTCAGTTTTTCTTCCAGTTTGCCGAGGTAGCGCTGGCTGAACTGGTCCTTGATGAACGAGGAGGGGGCGGAGAGCAGGATATGGGAGTCTCCGCTGCCCGTGAACTCGATGCCGCGGAACCACGTGGCGAACTCCTGCTCGGAAAGGTCAGCGGAAATGTCAGCAAGGGCCTCCTTCCAGAAGGCCTCGTAGCCCCTTTTCCCTCCCTCCATGGGATTGTCCCCTTCTTATTGCCAGTTTATGCACAGGTTGTGCACAATTCGACGGGTTCCCGAATCGGCAGAAAAACAGGGAAAGGTCCCCGGGAAATCCGCTGGAAAGCCTCGAAAGAGAGCGCTGTGAATATATTTTCTTATAATAGAATGATTTGTATATAGGCTATTCTGAGTCTGGCTGTTCTTGATGTCACAGCGGGCGTCTGCGCCCGCTTCTTGGGAACCTGTCGAAAATATCATACACTGTCCACAGATTATTCACACGCCCTTTCGACCGCATCTTACCCCATCGATTTGCTTCCCGCAAGAGGAATCGGGCAACTTTTCAATGAAAAATCCGGCCCGGCGCTTGCCCGGTCCCGCGCCGGGTGCGGTCTCCGCAGCATCCGCCCGAGTTGATTTTTTCTCTAAATACCTGTATCGTCAATAGTAATCGCAGCTCTGCTTCCCATGCACGATACTTACAGCGCACACAACATACAGGTCCTCAAGGGTCTGGAGCATGTCCGCAAGCGGCCCAGCATGTACATCGGCTCCACGAGCCAGGACGGCCTGCACCAGCTCGTATTCGAGATCGTGGACAATTCCATCGACGAAGCTCTCGTCGGGGCGTGCTCGCGCATCTCCGTCCTCCTGTCCAAGGGCAACGTGGTTACCGTGGAGGACGACGGGCGCGGGATCCCGGTGGACATGCACCCCACGGAGAAGGTCAGCGCGCTGGAAGTGGTCATGACCAAGCTGAACGCCGGTGGAAAGTTCGATAAGAACACCTACAAGGTCTCCGGCGGGCTGCACGGGGTGGGGGCATCGGTCGTGAACGCGCTGTCGGAATGGTGCGAGGTTGCCGTGCACCGCGACGGGAAGATCCACTTTCAGCGCTACGTCCGCGGCGCGCCTGAGGCGCCCGTCACGGCCACCGAGTCCACGGACCGCCACGGCACCGTCACCCGCTTCATGCCCGACAAGCAGATCTTTGAGGACATCGAGTTCAGCTTCGATATTCTCTCCAACCGTCTGCGGGAGCTCGCTTTTCTGACCAAGGGGATCCACATCGAGATCGCGGACGAGCGCACGCTGCCGCGCAAGAGCCACATCTTCCACTTCGACGGCGGGGTGAAGTCCTTCATCGAGTTCCTGAACAAGAACAAGGAGCTGATCCACCACGAGCCGGTGTACTTCGACAGCGAGCGGGACCACACGCGGATCGAGGTCGGGCTGCAGTACAACGACGGCTACAGCGAGACGATCTTCACGTTCGCGAACAACATCAACACGCGGGAGGGCGGTACCCACCTCATCGGCTTCAAGAGCGCGCTCACCCGGTGCCTCAACGACTACCTCAAGAAGCTCAACCTCTCCAAGAAGCTGGAGGAGAACCTCAGCGGTGATGACGTGCGGGAAGGCCTGACGGCCGTCATCTCCGTGAAGGTGCCCGAGCCCCAGTTCGAAGGTCAGACCAAGGCCCGGCTGGGGAACTCCGAGGTCAAGGGCATCGTGGAGAGCCTGACGTATGACCGGCTGAGTCTTTTCTTCGACGAGAACCCGGACGTCGTCAGGAAGATCCTCGACAAGTCGATCATGGCAGCGAAGGCGCGCGAAGCGGCGCGCAAGGCTCGGGAGCTCACGCGCAAGAAGGGTCTCCTGGAAAACTCCGGACTCCCTGGCAAGCTGGCGGACTGCTCCGAAGATGATCCCGACAAGTGCGAGCTGTACATCGTAGAAGGAGATTCGGCTGGCGGCAGCGCAAAGCAGGGGCGGGACCGGGTCTTCCAGGCCATCCTCCCTCTCTGGGGCAAGATGCTTAACGTGGAGAAGACGCGCATCGACAAGGTCCTCACCAACGACAAGCTCTTCCCCATCATCTCTGCTCTCGGCACCGGCGTCGGCGCCCAGTTCGACATCTCCAAGCTGCGCTACGGGAAGATCATCATCATGGCGGACGCGGACGTCGACGGCTCGCATATCAGGACGCTCCTCCTCACGTTCTTCTTCCGCTACATGCGCGAGCTCCTGGAGCGCGGCCACGTGTACATCGCGATGCCCCCGCTGTACAAGATCGAGATCGGCAAGCAGGTGCAGTACGCTTATGACGATGCGCAGAAGGAAGAGATCCTCAAGCGCAACGGGAAGTCGGAAGACCAGGTCGGCATCCAGCGCTACAAGGGTCTCGGGGAGATGAACCCCGAGCAGCTGTGGGAAACCACCATGAGTCCCGACAAGAGAAGCATCATCCACGTGAAGCTCGAGGATGGGGTGGAAGCAGAAGAAATCTTCACGACGCTCATGGGAGAAAACGTGGAGCCGCGGAGGAAGTTCATCGAGGACAACGCGCTCGCGGTGACAAATCTCGACGTATAAGGGCAGCCCAGAATGTCAGACGCGAAATCCCGGACAATAGCCCTCCCCATCGAGGAGGAGGTCCGCACTTCCTATCTCAACTACGCAATGTCCGTCATCGTGTCGCGCGCGTTGCCGGACGTCCGCGACGGCCTGAAGCCTGTCCACCGCAGGATCCTCTTCGGAATGAACGAAATGGGCCTGCGCTCGGATCGGCCTTACAAGAAGTGCGCCCGCATCACCGGCGACGTCCTGGGGAAGTATCATCCCCACGGCGACATGGCCATCTATGAATCTCTCGTCCGCCTCGCGCAGGACTTCAACATGCGCTACCCCGTGGTGGACGGGCAGGGCAACTTCGGTTCCATCGACGGTGATCCTCCCGCGGCCGTCCGGTATACCGAGGCCCGGATGAACCCCGTCGCGGAGGAGATGCTCCGCGATATCGACAAGGAGACCGTCGACTTCGGCCCGAACTACGACGGAAGCCAGCAGGAGCCCCTCGTTCTTCCGGGAGCGTTTCCCTTCCTTGCCGCCAACGGCGCAAGCGGCATCGCCGTGGGCATGGCCACGAATATCCCGCCGCAGAATCTCCGCGAGATCTGCGAGGCAATCATCACGCTCATCGACGCTCCCTCGACCACCGCTGAAGAGCTGATGAAGATCGTCCAGGGCCCTGATTTCCCCACGGGGGGGATCATCCTGGGTCGAAAGGGAATCCGGGATGCCTACACGACGGGCCGGGGCAGGATCATCGTGCGGGCCAAGGTGACCGTGGAGACCTCGAGCTCGGGCAAGGACTCCATCATCATTACGGAGATCCCGTACCAGGTGAACAAGGCCAACCTCATCGTGCGGATCGCCGACCTCGTCAAGGAAAAGAAAATCGATGGGATCGTGGATCTCAACGACGAATCCGACCGTCACGGCATGCGGATCGTCATCGACCTCCGCAAGGGTACGTCGCCCAAGGTGATCCTCAACCAGCTCTTTGCCCATACGCAGATGCAGATTGCCTTCGGCGTCATCAACCTTGCCCTTGTGAAGGGGTTGCCGAAGACTCTTTCCCTCAAGGAGATCCTCGAGCACTTCATCGAGCACCGCAAGGAAGTCGTGACCCGCAGGACGCGCTACGAGCTTGCGCGGGCGGAGGAGCGGGCGCACATCCTGCAGGGACTGAAGATCGCCCTGGAGAACATCGATGAGGTGATCGCGCTCATCAAGAAGTCCGCGGATACGGCGAGCGCCCGGACGGGCCTCATGGAACGCTTCTCCCTGTCGGAGAAGCAGGCCCAGGCCATCCTCGACATGCGCCTCCAGCGCCTGACGAGCCTCGAGGTGAAGAAGGTGATGGAGGAGCTGGAAGAGGTCCTGGCCCTCATCGAAAAGCTGAAAGACCTCCTTTCAAGCGCGCAGAAGATCTTCGGCGTCGTGAAGGAAGAGACGGCGGACATTTCCACCCGGTTCGGGGATGACCGAAGAACGGAGATCATCAACGAGGAAGCGGAAGAGATCAACGTGGAAGACCTCATCGCGGAAGAGGACATGGCCCTCCTGATCTCCAACCGCGGCTACATCAAGCGCATCCCCGTGAGCGCGTACCGGAGGCAGGGACGCGGGGGCAAGGGTTCCTCGTCCGCGCTGCTCAAGGAGGACGACTTCATCGAGCAGTTCTTCGTGGCCTCCACCCATGCCTTTGTGCTGTTCATCACCAACCAGGGCAAGTCGTACTGGGTAAAGGTCCATGAGATACCGGAGAGCAGCAGGCAGGCCAAGGGTCAGAGCATCAAGGTGCTTCTCTCCCTGGGAAGTGAAGAGGAGATCACCGCGGTCGTGAGCCTGAGGAACTTCTCTGATGAGAAGTTCGTCCTCATGGCAACCCGGCAGGGCGTCGTCAAGAAGGTGGCAATTTCGGAGTTCGCAAACGCCAAGACCCGCGGGATTGTCGCTATCAAGCTCGACCCGGGAGACGGGCTCGTGACGGCCCTGCTCACGTCAGGCTCGGATGAGGTCGTGCTGGTTACCCGCAAGGGCAACGCGCTGAGGTTCCATGAAGAAGCGGTGCGCGCCATGGGCCGGGCCTCGCACGGTGTTCGGGGCATCAGGCTCTCGGATAAAGATGAGCTTGCCGGCGTGGCCATGGTCCGTAAGGGGGAGCAGATGCTCCTGCTGAGCGAGTTCGGGTTCGGCAAGCGCACGGAGTACGACAACTTCTCACCGCACGGCCGGGGAACCGGCGGCCAGATCTGCTACAAGGCCACGGAGAAGACGGGTGAAGTAGTCGGCGTCCTGTCCGTGAGCGACAAGGATGACCTTGTCTGCATCACCTCCCAGGGCAACACGCTGAAGCTCCGCCTGTCGGAAATCGCCACGCTGGGAAAAACCGCCATGGGCGTTCGGATCGTCAACATCACGAAGCCTGACGTGGTTGTCGGCGTGGCGCGGGTCGTCAAGGAAGAACAGAACGGGGAAGGGGCCACAGAAGGTACAGACTCCCGCTCGGACGGAGCATAGGCTGTTCAGAACTGTCTTGTGCCGCGTTACCGAATCCTAGTCGTTGAGCTTGTATCTCTCGATCATATCCATGATCCGGTGGCGAACGTGATCATCGATGTCTTCAAAGTGGCGTCGAAGCAGGGGTAGCAATTCTTGACGAAGTGGTTTTCCCCTGACCATCCACTGATAGTAGTCCCTGCCGCCGTGATGGTAAGGACCGTACAGCTTGGAACCAGGAATGTTTGCAAGCAAGCGATGAAAAAGGGCCTCGTGTCGAACGTGCATTCGCAGGGTTACGTGCGCCTGGAGGCCGTCGCCGCCGAAATGGCCCTCTCCGACGAGGATTCCCAAGAGAAAGCCTTCCTCGAAGTCAGTCATGTTTCTTCAGTCGAGTCTATCCACTCATTGTTTCACCGTCAAGTTCCACGTGAAACCCCTGCGCGCCGTTTTTTACCGCCGGAGGTGGGTCTGCCCTTTTTCTTGGATTGAAAATGCAATCTAATCATCCGTGGCGAGTCCCCACAGGACACCGAGGGCGAGGAATGAGGTACTGATGCTTCTGGCCACGTATCTCCTTGGTGCGGCGATCCTCCTGCTTCTCAACGCTTTCTTCGTGCTTGCGGAGTTCGCAATGGTCAAGGTGCGTCCGACTCAGATGGAAGCCCTCGCCGACCGGGGAAACCGCCGGGCGCAGCTCGTGCAGCGGATCCAGACGCACCTGGATGAGTACCTTTCCGTGTGCCAGGTGGGCATCACCCTGGCCAGTATCGGCCTGGGGTTCGTCGGGGAGCCCGCGTTTGCAAGCCTTCTCGAACCGGTCGTGCGGTTCGTCGGGCTCTCGGGGCTCGGCGCCCGGATCACGGCACATGGTCTTGCCATCGCCATCGCATACCTGCTCGTATCCTTCCTGCATATCGTGATCGGTGAGCTTGTGCCCAAGTCAGTTGCAATCAGGAAGACGGAGGGCGCTGCGCTGCTCACCGCGTATCCAATGCTCGTCTTTCGCTACATCTTCATCATCCCGATCTGGACGCTCAATTCGACGGTCAACGGAATCCTGCGGGTCTTCAGGCTTCCGCCTACGGTCGGACCGGGCAGCCACTCCGAGGATGAGCTGCGAATCATCCTGGACCAGTCGCAGTCAAGCGGCACGCTGTCCTTCCGCAGGCTCCTCCACCTGGAGAACGTCCTCGACATGGGCACGCTCACGGTCCGAAACGCAATGAAAGCAAGGCGGCTGGTGAGGTGTCTCAGCACGAGCCAGGGCCGGGCGGAAACGGACCAGATCATTGCGGATAACCGCTACTCGAGGTACCCGCTGCTCGCGGACAATCCTGACAGGCCGATCGGATACGTCCACATCAAGGATCTCTTTCTTGCCGAACGCGCCGGCAGGCAGACCGATGACCTGAAATCCTTCGTGCGTCCCTGCCTCCTGTTCCGAGAGCAGGATTCTCTGGAGCAGCGGCTCTCGGAGATGCAGCGCAAGGCCTGCCACATGGCCCTCGTGTTCGGTCCTGATGGCGCGTGGAGCGGGATCATTACCCTTGAAGACGCGATCGAGGAGGTTATCGGGACCGTGGAGGAGGAGTATCCGACGGAGACCCCGATCCGGCTCTCCGACCTCCTTACGCCTGAGCGCACACTTCTCGACGTCGAAGGGGACAGTATTCTGAGCGCGGCCCGCAATGCCCTGGACCGCATCCAGACGACGGGGCTCCCCGTCACCAAAGAGGCCATCATGCTTTCCGTCGCCGAGAGGGAAAGGCTGGGAAGCAGCTACGTGGGCCGGCGACTGGCAATTCCCCACGCGCGATTGAAGCGCCTGACTGATCCCATGGTGATCGTCGCGCGGATGAAGGCGCCCATCCCTGCTCCCGTCTCCGGGGAGGACATCAACCTGCTGTTCCTCCTCCTGACGCCTGCGGACACTCCGCGGATTCACCAGATCCTGCTGTCGCACATCGCGGGGATATTCGAAAGTGACTACCTCGAGGATCGTCTGGAGACCGCCGCCACGCCGGCAGTGCTGCACAACGTTATTGTCACGGCAGAGCAAGTGGTGCTGGGCTGAGCCGCGGCGCAGAGCTGGAAGGATTGCGCGGCATCGATGATCAGGCCCTGACACGGGTCGGTAGACCGAGGCTCCTGAAGCGAGAGCACACCGCGTTCATCTGGGCGAGTGAGGGCCGCGGCTCGGCGCGCATCCGCGGCTCCAGCGTCGTCGACGGCAGAAAGGGCTGGATCACGAAGAGTCCGCATCCTCGAGCCAGCTCCGCAACAGCGGGGATCTCTTCCGAGGGAAGGATCCTTTCCAGGAACGTCATTCGAAGCTCATGAGGAATGCCGGAAGCCACGACTGCCTGGATGCTGGCTCGAAGGTCTTCGACGTCCACGGTAACCCCGGCCACCTCGGCGTACCTCGCCGGTGAGGCCTTGAGGTCCAGAGCGACGTAGTCCATAAGCCCGGCACGGAGAATCCTCTCCAGTACGCGCGGGGCGCTCCCGTTTGTGTCGAGCTTGACGGCGAAACCGAGGGCCTTCAGCTTTGCCAGGAACTCCTCGATGTCAGGCTGGATGGTTGGCTCGCCCCCGGTTACGGTGACTCCCGCAAGCTTCCCGACTCTGGTGCCCAGGAATGAAAGCACGGCCTCTTCGGAAACGGCAGCCCCCCCCGTGACCGGCTCGACGAGCTGAGGATTGTGACAGTAGGGACAGCGAAAGTTGCAGCCGCGCGTGAACACGACAGCTGCCACGCGGCCCGGAAAATCGATGAGGGAGAACTTCTGGAAGCCGCCGATCGTCATGATCTGTCCTGGACCGCCTCAGCGCGGCCCTGTCTGCTGCGCCGGGTATCCCGCCGAGGTCAGCTTGAACGTCTTGCGCTCCCTGAACTCCTCGGCCTTGCCTTCGTTCCACTGGTTGACCGGCCTCAGGTATCCCACGACGCGCGAGTAGACTTCGGTTGCCGTCCCGCACGACGGGCAGCTCTCGTGCCGTCCCGACAGGTAGCCGTGAGACGGACAGATACTGAAGGTCGGCGTGACGGTGAAGTAGGGAAGGTGGTAGCGCTCGCAGATGAGCTTCACCAGCTTTCTGACATTTCCGGGGTCAGTGATCTCCTCCCCGACGAACAGGTGAAGGACCGTACCCCCGGTGTACTTGGTCTGAAGCTCGTCCTGCAGGTCGAGCACCTCGAGGATGTCATCCGAGTACTGAACGGGAAGCTGGGAGGAGTTCGTGTAGAACGGCAGCGGCGCGCGAGATTCGGGTCCCGCTTCTGCTGCCTGGCGCGACGCGTTGCCGGAGATGATCCCGGGGAACTTCTCAGCGTCGATGCGCGCCAGCCGGTAGGACGTTCCCTCCGCCGGGGTGGCCTCGAGGTTGTAGTTGCTGCCCGTCTCTTCCTGGAAAGCGAGAAGCCGCTCTCTCATGAAGTCCAGCACGCGCAGGGCGAACAGCTGGCCCTTCTCCGCGCCGATATTCGTGCCGAGAAGATTGAGGCACGCCTCGTTCAGGCCGACGAGGCCGATCGTCGAAAAGTGGTTCTTCCAGTACTGGCCGAATCTCTCCCGGATTCCCTGCAGGTAGTGCTTCGTGTAGGGGTAGAGGTTCGACTCGGTGAAGCGCTCGAGCACCTTGCGCTTGATCTCAAGGGAGGTCTTGGCCAGCTCCATGAGCGCTCCCAGCCTGTCGAGGAGCTCCCCTTCGTCCGCCGAAAGGTATCCCAGGCGCGGCATGTTGATGGTGACAACGCCGATGGAACCGGTGAGCGGGTTGGCGCCGAAGAGGCCGCCGCCCCGCTTCTCCAGGGCCGGCTGGCTCGGGAGGTCTCTCAGGTCCAGGCGGAGCCGGCAGCACATGGAGCGCGTGTCTTCCGGCGACATGTTCGAGTTCACGAAGTTCGAGAAGTACGGAATCCCGTACCGGGCCGTTACGCGCCACAGGACCTCCAGGGACGGGTCGTCCCACGGGAAGTCCCCGGTGATGTTGTACGTGGGAATGGGGAACGTGAAGACCCGGCCCCGCGCATCCCCTTCCGACAGGACTTCAAGGAAGGCGCGGTTGAAGATTGTGACCTCCTCCTGGAACTCGCGGTACGGCTCTTCCCGGTAGGCGCCTCCCCAGATCACCGGCTTGTCTGCCAGCATGGCCGGCACCTTGAGATCCATGGTCACATTGGTGAAGGGAGTCTGGAAGCCCACGCGCGTCGGAACATTGATGTTGAAGACGAACTCCTGGAGCGCCTGCTTGACCTCGTTGAAGCCCAGTGAATCGAATCGGATGAACGGGGCGAGCAGGGTATCAAAGTGGGAGAATGCCTGCGCGCCGGCGGCCTCTCCCTGGAGAGTGTAGAAGAAGTTCACGACGTGGCCGAGCGCGCTGCGCAGGTGCCGGGCCGGCCGGCTCTCCACCTTGCCCGGCGCGCCGGTGAATCCCTGGATGAGAAGGTCTTCCAGGTCCCATCCCACGCAATAGACGGAGAGGATGCCGAGGTCGTGAACGTGAAAATCCCCGTCGACATGCGCGGCGCGCACTTCAGGGGGGTAGATCTTGTTCAGCCAGTAGATCTTGCTGATCTCCGATGAGACGTAGTTGTTCAGGCCCTGGAGCGAGTAGGCCATGTTGGAGTTTTCATTGACCTGCCAGTCTTCCCTTTCCAGGTAGCGGTCCATGAGGTCCACGTCCGCGCGCGACACGATCTCTCTCATGCGCGCGTGCTGGTCACGGTAGAGGATGTACGCCTTCGCCGTGCGCTTGTACTGGGAGGAGAGGAGGACCTCCTCCACGATGTCCTGGATCTGCTCGACGGACGGGATCTCTCCCGGCAGCGCAAGTTGCGCGAGGGTGAGAATCCTCAGCATCAACTTTCGGGCCGTGTCCTCATCGAACTCACCGGTCGCTTCTCCGGCGCGCCGCAATGCTTCTGTGATTTTCTCCGGGCGAAAAGGGACAACTATCCCGTTGCGCTTTTTGATTGAGACGAACACGCGTTTTCCCCTCCCAAGGATGTTTCCGCGGTCGAAGACCGGCCCTTGGTATACAGCATGGATGGAGCCGGCGCAAGGGCCCTGCGTTTTTTTTTTCGACAGACAGCAAAAAGGGGGAACGCATGTATAGTTCTCTACCGTCCCGTTGTATTGTCAGCAGGGGGAAAAAGGGGTATTCCTGAGGGGCGATGGGGAAGAGCATAGTCTTTGCCAATCAGAAAGGCGGGGTCGGGAAGACGACCACAGCCGTCAACCTCGGGGCATATCTCGCACAGGCGGGAAAGAAGGTTCTTCTCGTGGATTTCGATCCCCAGAGCAACACCAGCAGCAGCGTTGGAGCAAAAAAGAACGGTGCCGGCATTTACGAGGTGATCACCGGGACTGCAGATCCGTCCGCGGCAATTCAGACCTGTTCGGTGCCCAACCTCTTCATCATTCCATCCAGCATCAATCTCACCGGCGCAACCGTCGAGCTCGTCGAGCAGAAGGATCGGGAGCACTTCCTCAAGCGCTCCCTGCGCCCCCTGGTCGACCGGTTTGACTACATCTTCATTGACTGTCCCCCGTCCCTGGGCCTCCTGACCCTCAACGGTCTGGTCGCCGCGGACTACGTCATCATACCGCTGCAGTGTGAATACTTCGCCCTGGAGGGTCTGAGCCTTCTCCTCCAGACGGTCAGCAGGGTTCAGAAGAGCCTGAACCCGGAGCTGAAGATCGGCGGAATCCTCTTCACGATGTACGACGTGAGGACCCGCCTCGCGCACGAGATCGTCCAGGAAGTCACGGGCTACTTCAAGGACAAGGTGTTCCGGACCATCATCCCGCGCAACGTCCGCCTCAGTGAAGCGCCCTCCTTCTCCAAGCCAATCAGCCAGTACGACCCCGAGTGCATCGGGGCCCGCAGCTACCAGAAGCTTGCCGAAGAGGTCCTTCTCAATGTCTAAGAAAGCGCTCGGGAAGGGTATCGGCGCTCTCCTGGGAGGGGAGGAGGCTCAGGACCCTTCGTCCGTTGCCGAGGTGCCCGTCTCCGCGCTGAAGTCCAACCCGGAACAGCCCCGACGCGATTTCGATGAGGCGGCCCTGCGTGAGCTCGCGGATTCCATCAGGCAGAAGGGGGTCCTCCAGCCCGTGCTCGCCGAGGCTTCCACGGACGGCACCTACCTGATCATTGCCGGAGAGCGGCGCGTGCGCGCGGCCAGGATGGCCGGCCTGGAGAAGCTGCCGGTCATTGTGCGGCAGTTCAGCGATGAAGAAAAACTCGAGATCGCCCTGATTGAAAACGTCCAGCGCGAAGATCTCAATCCGATAGAGCAGGCCCTCGCCTTCAAGCGCCTCATGGAAGTTGCGGCCCTGAACCAGGAGGAGATGGCTGCGCGCGTGGGCAAGGACCGCTCGACGGTGGCGAACACGCTGCGCCTTCTCAAGCTCCCGGCAGAAGCGCAGGAAGCGCTGGGCAAGGGGGATCTCACCGCCGGGCACGCGCGGGCGATCCTGATGCTCGTGAACCCTGCGGACCAGCAGGTGCTCCTTCGCCGTGTGATCGACAAGGGGATTTCCGTTCGCGAGGCGGAGGAGGCTGCTGCCGCCCTCAACAGCGGAAAGCGCGGCGCTGCCAGGAAAGGCGGTGCTCCTGCGGCCGGTGCGCGCAAGGACCCGGAGATCCGCGACGTGGAGCAGAAGCTCATCGAAAGGCTGGGCACGAAAGTCGACATCAACGGGACGGGCCGGAAGGGGCGAATCCAGATCTCGTACTATTCCGCGGATGACCTTGA
This sequence comes from Spirochaetia bacterium, assembly GCA_035542415.1. Taxonomy (GTDB): domain Bacteria; phylum Spirochaetota; class Spirochaetia; order SZUA-6; family Fen-1364; genus Fen-1364. The sequence continues at coordinate 54,158 of DATKLM010000076.1, read as the reverse complement.
AAGGGTTCTTCAGCTTCTTCTGCGAAGGTGAAGCGCTCTGCAGACCGCCTTGTTGTGGCCGCCGGCAATCCGTTTTATTGACAAAGCCGGACCCCGTGAGTATAGTCAGCACTGCCAGTACAAGCGTGCAAGTCGTGGAGTCACGCGGTTTTGCTTCACCGGTGCCCCTGCGCCTCACGTGGGGAGAGGTGTCCGAGTGGTCGAAGGAGGCGGTCTTGAAAACCGTTGAGCCGCTTGCGGTTCCGGGGGTTCGAATCCCTCCCTCTCCGGTCACATTTCCCATGCCTTCCTTGACGATGAGAGAGGAATAGAGGTCGTTTCTCCCGAACGCCGGGGGTGCCTGTCGAGGGGTTACTGGAACTGGAGAGGTGCGAGAGTGGCCGAATCGGGCGCCCTGCTAAGGCGTTGTACCCCGAAAGGGTACCGGGGGTTCGAATCCCCCCCTCTCCGTACGAGGGCGAGCGAGGGCAGGGAAGCCCGACAGCGAGCCCGTAGCCAGCGATTCGCGAAAAACAGAGCTGGTGTGTGCCCATAGCTCAGCCTGGATAGAGCATTAGACTGCGGATCTAAAGGTCGGAGGTTCGAATCCTCTTGGGCACGGAGACAGGGCGGCCGCTTGCAGGGGGAATGCAGGCGGCCGCCTTTGAGATTCGGAGAGATGCGAGAGCGGTCGAATCGGGCGGTCTCGAAAACCGTTGAGCCGCTTGCGGCTCCGTGGGTTCGAATCCCACTCTCTCCGCGAGTGTTCTGGTTTTGACCCGTGTTGGTGCCTTGGGCGTCTGCTTGTACCTCCCTGTGCGCATGCATCCGCCCTTCGCCCGTCCATGGGCTTGGAGAGATGACCGAGCGGTCTAAGGTGCACGCTTGGAAGGCGTGTGTACTCGCAAGGGTACCGTGGGTTCGAATCCCACTCTCTCCGTACAACCCCTTCGGCGTTGATATCCAGGTCATACGCTATGAGCTGCTGCGGAACCCCGTCAGGCCCGGAAGGGAGCAGCGGTACGCAGCGTGCTCATGAGCCGTAACAGGCTTGGATGGAGCCGAAGGGGTTGCTTTTTCCCACCAAGAGGGATTTCCTCTTTCTGACGCCGGCGTCAGCGATGCCGGCGCGGAGGCCGCAGGTATATGGCGTACGAGGTCACGGCAACTCGCAAAAGGCCCCAGAGCTTCGCGCAGCTGGTCGGTCAGGAGTTCGTCTCCGCCACGCTGGCCAGCTCCATCCGCCAGGGCAGGATCGCGCACGCGTACCTCTTCGCCGGACCGCGCGGAGTGGGCAAGACGTCCGTTGCCAGGATTCTCGCCCGGGCCCTGAACTGTGAAAAAGGGCCGACGGACACGCCCTGCGGGACCTGCGCGAGCTGCCAGGAGATCGCGCGGGGGTCGTCGCTGGACGTCATCGAGATCGATGGCGCCTCCAACACGAGCGTCAACGACGTGCGGGAGATCCGCGACGAGGTCCTCTTCGCGCCCAATGCCGGCCGCTACAAGATCTATATCATCGACGAAGTCCACATGCTTTCCAACAGCGCGTTCAACGCCCTGCTGAAGACCATCGAGGAGCCTCCTCCGTACATCGTGTTCGTCTTCGCCACGACGGAGGCGCACAAGGTTCCCGCGACCATCCGCTCCCGCTGCCAGCAGTACAACTTCCGTCTCATCTCGACGGCAGAGATCAAGGCCAAGCTCCGGGAGGCCTCGCAGGAGCTCGGCGTGCAGGCGGAGGAGCGGGCCCTGATCTGGATCGCGAAGGAGGCCACGGGCTCTCTCCGTGACGCGTACACCCTGCTCGACCAGGTGGTTTCCTTCTCGCCCGGGTCCATCACTCTGGAGCGGATCCGTGAAAAGCTCGGCGTCCTGGGAATCGAAGAGCTCAACGACTTCGTGAAGCTGCTGCGCGGGGGGAACGTCGCCGCCGTGCTGGAACGGGCAGACGCCATCCTGGCTACCGGAGTCTCGATCGAGCAGCTTGTCGCGGACCTCGCCGAGTATTTCCGCAACCTCCTGTTCCTGAAAAGCGGGATCTCGAAGGACACGCTGCTGGGATATGCGCCGGAGGATTTCGACTCCTCTGTCCTGGAAACCCTGTCCCTGCCGCAGCTGGAACGGGCCATCGAGCTTCTCCTCTCCCTGTACCGCAATATCCGTTTCTCCCTCAACCAGCGCTTCGAGCTTGAGCTCACCCTGTCCCGGCTGTCCCAGCTGGACTCCCTGATCAGCGCCTCCGACATCCGCGAGGCGTTGCAGGAAATCCGCGGGGAGGTGCTGGCAGCTCCCGGGGCGCGGCTTGCAGCGGCATCCCCAGCTTCCGCCGGCGCCGCTGCCTCCTCTGCTTCCCCTGAGAAGAAACCCGACGTGCAGCACGCGGCGCGGATGATCGCGGACTCCCTGCGCCGGGAGAAGCCCGCCCTGGCGTCAGCCCTGGAGCACGTGGCCTCGGTGACACTCGAAGGGGACGAAGTCGTCCTGGCGTTTTTCGCCCGGGACCGTTTCCAGGGGGAGGTCGTCCTCAAAGACAAAGACATGCTGTCCTCCCGTTTTTCCGCTCTGCTCTCCAGCGCGGTGCGGATCAAGCTCGAGTTCCGGGAGGCGCGCCAGGAGCCGGTGAAGGTGGATCAGAGAGTCGAGCTTCTGAGGAAAGTCTTCCGCGGCGAGGTCGTGAAAGGTGAAGGACATGGGGACGAATCCGTTTGATCTGTTCAAGCAGCTGCAGGGGCTCCAGTCCCGGATGGGCGAGGTTCAGGCGAAGCTGCGGACCGTGAAAGCCACGGGCTCCGCCGGCGGCGGCCTCGTGACGGTCGAGCTCAACGGCCAGATGCAGGTGGAGAAGGTCACGATCACGCCCGAGGCCGTCGACCCCCGCGACATCGCCATGCTCCAGGACCTCGTCCAGGCCGCCATGAGCGACGCCCTGGATCGGCTGAAGGAAAAGATCCGTGACGAAGTATCGCAGGTCACCGGGCTTCTGGGCCTGCCTCCCGGATTCCTTGGATTCTAGGCGATGAACGCCCTGGAGAGGCTGATCGCAAACCTCGCACGGCTGCCCGGGCTGGGAAAGAAGAGCGCCTCCCGCATCGCCTACTACCTCCTGCGCGCTGATGAGACCCTTGTGCGGTCCCTTGCGGAGGACCTGGGAACGCTGCGCCAGACGATCCTCCCCTGCGGCGTCTGCGGAACGTACACCGACGTCGACCCCTGCTCCATCTGCACTGATCCCTCGCGGGACCGGTCCTCGATCTGCGTCGTGGAGGAGCCGCGGGACGTTCTGACCCTCGAGTCGATCCGCGAGCACCGGGGCCTCTATCATGTCCTCGGTGGGGCGCTGTCTCCCATGGAGGGAGTAGGGCCGTCGAACCTGCGTATTGACGCGCTTGTGGAAAGAGTCAGGAAGGGAAGCGTGCAGGAAGTCATTCTTGCCACGAATCCCACGGTTGAAGGCGAGACGACAGCCCTCTACCTGGTGAAGCTTCTCAAGGACGCCGGGGTGAAGGTCTCCCGGATTGCGTTCGGCCTCCCCGTGGGGGGAGACCTCGAGTTCGCGGACAAGCAAACTCTCGTGCGCTCCTTCAAAGGCAGGAGCGCGTACTAGACGGCGTACCGGGCGGCCGCGCGGCTCTCTACAACTTGTCTACAAGAATCGAGCACTTTCCCGACGGAATGGGAAGCGTCTTGCTGCGCGCTCCGAAAAGGTCGATCGTGAGATAGTACAGCTTCTCGCTTTCCAGGTGCACTTCCCAGCCCCGGCTGCTCTTCGCGCTGAGGATCGAGATGAGATTCCTTTTCAGCGCCAGGTCCTTGATGCCCATGAGCTCCAGCGTGGGGATGGTCCAGTCCACCGTCTTGCGGGGAAGCGAGATGTCCAGGCCGATGATGTTCTCCAGCATCAGCGACACTGTCGTAAGGGCGGTGTATGGCACGTACATCGTGCGGGGGAAGCTCTTTTTTCCCGGCCACCGGGCCGGCCCCTCCGTGTGGGGGGCATACGCCTCGTACAGCGAGCCTTTCTTCCCGTTGCCGGTATACAGGCCGTCCAGCACGTGGTAGAGATGACGGATGGCGAACTCCCGCGCGAGGTCGTTGCGCTTGTACTTCTCCAGCCCCTTGATCACCATGTAGTTGAACGGCGGGTACACGGAGCCGCGGAAACCCATGCCCATGGGATCGAACCTCTTGTCCTTGACGGCGAGCGTGGGGAAGGGGTTCTCAATGCCGAACTCGTGCGGATCCACGAGGTGCTCGATGAGCCTTTCTCCCCGGGCCTCGTTGGGGATCTCCGCGATGAGAGGCCAGAACGAAGCGATGGTTTTCACCTTCAGGCGCTTTTCGGAGGCGTCGAGGTCGTAGTAGAAGCCATCCTTCTCGTCCCACATGAGAGAGCTGATCTTGGTCTTCAGCGAGAAGTAGGCCTTCTTGTACGCGTAGTTCGTTTCCTTGTCGTTGATGATGTCGGCGAGCTCCGCCATGTACAGCGCGGAGAGCGCCATCTGGGAGTTGAAGTCGATGGGGTACTCCATGCCGTCCCGCGGAGAGTTTTCCATCATGGTGGCGGACAGGGGGACGGAGTACAGGCCATTCTCCCGGCGGAAGGTGGATTCTATCCAGCGGTAGTACTTCTCCAGCACGGGCAGGACTTCCCGGATGCGCTTCTTGACTCCGAGCTTGTGGTAGATGTTGTATTCCGCCCACGCGAACAGCGGCGGGAGAACTCCCCTCGGGTTGTCCTTGGCGTGGGCCGGCCTCCCGTCTGCTTCCCGGTACTCGCCGCGGATGGCGCCGTTTTCCTCCTGCTTGCCGTAGAAGTTGTCCAGCGCGGACAGCACGGGGTAGATCCTGTTGGAGTACACGAGGAAAAAAGAGGAGAAGCATGCGTCAAACTGGTTGATGCGCGTGCTTGCGGGGTGGTTGAAGAACCTGCTGTGAAAGCCGTTGGCCGACGTGCCCTTCTTCCAGAAGTCCTTGATCAGGAGCCACGTCTCGTCATAGAGAGCAACGAGATCCTGATCGTAGAAATGAATCTTCGGGAAGTCCTTTTTTGCCACTCACATTCCTCGCTCTTCGAGGACGTATTGTACCATGCCCTCACCCAGCGTCAAACGTAATCTTCGCCGCAGTATGGAAAAGCGGGCGGCGCGGTATTCCACCAGCGGCGTCGTCGCGGTGAGTTCTCCAAAGTGAGAAGCGGGGGGGCGCTGTCACGAATTTACGATTAGTGGGCATGCATCGTCAAGTTTCGCCGCCGCGTGGAGTTTCCTGCCGTTCTTGACACTGGATGAGGTGCCGGGTTAACTACCGGCATGGACGCAATGGAGCTTGACGCCACCGCGCGCATGGCCCGGCTGACCCTGACTCCCCGGGATCTGGAGAAGCTCGGGAAGGCCGTGGAACAGATGCTCCGCTATTTCTCTCATATGAAGGAAATCGACGTGGACGGCCTCGCGCCCACGACGCACGCCCTGCTGCGCGAGAACAGGGTCCGTGCGGACCATAATGAAGCCTCGCAAGCCGATGCGCTCCTCGCCAATGCTCCCCAGCGGGAGGAGCGTTTCATCGTCGTGCCCAACGTCCTTTGAAGCGTCACGCGGCGCAGCCCGGCAGGGCTTCAGGGGCACTAGAATGGCGCGGGCTCGCCTCAACAGGCCCGGGGCGCGGGAAATGGAAGACCTTCGCGGAAGCGCGTGACGCGGAGCTGGGCTGTTTTCTCCAGCTGGATCCCGAGCTCGGCCAGGACGGATCCAGCGACTCCGGCCCTCTTGCGGGCACTCCCTTCGGCGTCAAGGACAACATAGCCGTTCGCCGGTTCCGCCTGACCTGCGGCTCCCGCATGCTCCGAGACTTCGTGTCTCCCTATACCGCAACCGCGGTGGAAAGGCTCCAGAAGGCCGGCGCCGTGGTAGCGGGAAAGACGAACCTTGACGAGTTCGGCATGGGCTCATCCACCGAGAACTCGGCGCTGCGAGAGACGAAGAACCCCTGGGACCCGCGCAGGGTTCCCGGAGGATCCTCGGGAGGTTCGGCAGCGGCGGTTGCCGCAGGCATTGTTCCGTTTGCCCTGGGCAGCGACACCGGCGGCTCCATCAGGCAGCCCGCGGCGTTCTGCGGCGTGTACGGGCTGAAACCGACATGGGGCTCCGTGTCCCGGTTCGGCCTCGTCGCGTACGCCTCTTCTCTCGAGGTGATCGGGATCGTGTCAAAGACGGTGGACACCGCTTCGCAGGCGTTCGAGGTCATGCGGGGGCAGGACCCCCTCGACCATTCCTCACTTCCCTGGCAGCCGCAGCCCCGCAAGGACGGGCGCCTGCGCATCCACGTTCCGCGGGAGTGCGCCACGGTGCCGATGCATGAGGACGTGACGAAGGCGTTCGAAAAGACGCGCTCAATGCTCCGCGACCTGGGCCACACGCTGGAGGAAGTCAGCTTTCCGACCTTCGAACACGTCGTCTCCTCCTACTACGTCATCGCCACGGCGGAGGCCAGCGCGAACCTCGCGCGGTTCGACGGCGTGCGGTACGGCCATCGAACGGCAAGCTCGGACAACCCCGAGCAGATGACGCTTGCCTCACGGAACGAGGGCTTTGGAGACGAGGTGAAACTGCGCATCCTCCTGGGTACGTATGTCCTGCGCTCCGGTTTCCAGGACGAGTACTACATGAGGGCCCAGAAGATCCGCACGGCCATCCGCATGGATTTCGAAAAGGCGTTCGCCGGCGCGGATCTCGTTCTCATGCCGGTCTATCCTGTCCCGCCTTTCGCCCGCGGGAGCGCGGATTCCGATCCGTTCTCCCAGAAGCTCGCGGACATCTTCACCTGCTCGGCGAACCTGGCCGGGCTGCCGGCAATGTCGTTCCCCGCGAGCGTGGAAAACGGTCTCCCCATCGGCATGCAGTTCCTCGCCCCGCCCTTCGCGGAAGACCTCCTGCTGTCCGCGTGCCGGCAGGTGGAAGAGGTCTTCCCGTCCCCGGACGCTCCGGGGTACCCGGCGGGATGGAGCTGAGGCGTGTACGCATCATACCTGGGGCTTGAAGTCCACACGCAGCTCCTGACGCGCTCCAAGGTCTTCTGCGGCTGCCGGGCAGCCTTCGGCGACGAACCGAACACGAACGTATGCCCCGTCTGCATGGGATATCCGGGGGTGCTTCCTGCTCTGAACGGGGAAGCCATCCGCATGGGATACCTTGTGGCCCGGGCCTTGAACTGCGCGCTCGCCGCGTCCACACTTTTCGAAAGGAAGAACTACTTCTACCCCGACCTTCCCAAGAACTACCAGATCTCGCAGTTCCGTTCCCCGCTGGGAACCGACGGATGGGTGGAAATCGAGATCCGGAAGAGGAAAAAGCGCGTCCGGATCCGGGAGGTCCACCTGGAAGAGGACGCCGGCAAAATGATCCATGCCGGCGACGTTACGCTGCTGGATTTCAATAGAACAGGAACACCCCTGCTGGAGATCGTGACGCAGCCCGATATGGAGGTCGGAGAGGAAGCGGAAGTATTCCTCCAGGAGCTCCGCCGGATGGTGCGCTACCTCGGTGTCTGCGACGGCAACATGGAGGAAGGGTCGCTTCGCTGCGACGCGAACGTCTCGGTCAATCCCGAGGGGAAGGGGCTGGGGAGCAAGGTCGAGGTGAAGAACCTCAACTCCTTCAAGTTCGTCCGGAAGGCGATTACGTACGAGATCGAGCGCCAGACCGAGATCCTCGAGCGGGGAGGAAGCGTCACGCAGGAGACGCGCCTCTGGAACGAGAACCGAGACGTCACCGAGGGGATGCGCACCAAGGAATCCTCGTCGGACTACCGCTACTTCCCCGAGCCTGACCTGCCCCCCTTCGTCCCCGGCAAGGCCTTTCTCGACGGCGTGGAAGCCTCACTCGTGGAGCTGCCCCAGGCGCGCCGCAGGCGGCTCATGGAGAGGTTTTCCCTTTCGGAGGACCAGGCTGACTTCATCTGCGAGGAGAAGGCAACGGCGGACTATTTCGAGGAGGCGGTTCGGCTGGGTGCTGATCCGCAGAGCGCGGCGCTCTGGCTCGCCGCGGACGTGAAGAAGCACCTCAACAGGGCCTCCGTATCGCTTGCCCAAAGCCCGCTGAGCGCGGCCCGGTTTGCCGAGCTCCTGGGTCTTCTGTCCTCCCGCCGGATCCACGGCAAGATCGCCAAGGCAGTATTGGAGAGGGTTTTCGCAGAGAACAAGGATCCGCTTGCGATCATCCGTGAAAAAGACTGGGAGCAGATCACCGACCCCGCTGTCCTGGAACGTTCCATCGAGAAAGTCATGCAGGCCAACGCCGGAATCGTCGCTTCCATCCGTGGAGGAGACCGCCGCCTGGTTACGTTCCTCATCGGGGAGATCATGCGGGAGACCTCGGGTCGCGCGGATCCGTCGCTTGTGCAGTCCCTGGTGGGCAGGAAGCTCGCTGTTTCCGTGATCCAGATCCTGTCCCTGGGCGGCGCGATCGTCGGAAAGGAATCCGCGCAGGGGGACGTGGTTGCCGGGGATCCCTCGGAGATCATGCGGCAGCTCGAGGCCGAAGGCACGTTCGATCGTCGGATCGCCTTCGAGGAGGGAGAAGTCGGCCGGATCCTCAGTGAGGAGATCACGCCCGCGGACTGGGCGAGACTGGCTGCCGGTATCGACGAGCACCTGCGCGGCGGGCGAGCGGCCGGGATCGTCGTCACGCACGGCACCGACACCCTCGCGTACACGGCCTCGCTTCTGTTCTGGCTCTTCCCGAAGCCGCCGGTACCCGTCGTGCTGACGGCGTCCCTGTCCATGCCCGGGAAGCCGGGAAGCGATGCCATCCCCACCCTGCGCCGCGCGGTTCAGGCGGCAGCGGAAGAAGCGCCCGGGGTGTACGTCGTGTTCGCCGGAAAGGTTTTTTCCCCCGTGAACCTCAAGTTCGAGCGCATGGCATCGGACGGTTTTCGCAACTGGAACCTTTCCAAGCCGTGTCACTCGGCGCCCCCCCTGTTCGAGGACCTCCCGCTGGCGGGTGACCGCCAGGAGCTGCAGGCGCGCTTCGAATCCGCCATCAATTCCACGCTCATCATCCGCGTGTACCCGGGCATGAGGGGGGACCACCTCGTAAACCTCATGGATCGGGGCGTGAAGAACTTCGTGCTCGAACTCTACGACACAGGAACCGCGAACCTCCGGGACTCCCCGTATTCGCTTCGCCGCGCCTTCCTCGCCGGCCGGGAAAAGGGGGTGCGCTTCTTCTGTACCTCCCAGCAGGAAGGGATCGTGGACTTCTCCCGCTACGCGAGCTCTCACGAGCTGTGGCGCGAGGGCGCCATCCCCATGGGTCCGCTCACCACCGAATCCGCGTGGACGAAGCTCGTCGTATGCGCGGCATTCTCCGAGAATGAGGAGGAGATGCTGGCCAGAATGGAGCAGGGAAATGCGGACGCTTGCCTCTGAGCTCCCCGGCAAGGTGGGCACCGCCGTCAGCCTGAGCGGCTGGGTGCACCGCATCAGGGACCTGGGAAAGGTCTCCTTCGTGGTCCTGCGGGACCGCAGCGGGAGCGCTCAGCTCGTCTTCAGCGAGAAGCCCGATGTCACCGTGGAGTCCGTCATCCGCGTGGAAGGCACGGCTTCCGCTAATGAGAAGGCTCCCGGCGGCGTTGAGGTGCGCGTCGAGAAGCTCGAGGTGCTCTCCGCGGCAGCCGTCGATCTTCCGTTTCCGGTGAACCAGGAGCCGGGCAAGACGTCCCTGGAGTCGATCCTTGACAACCGCATGATCTCCGTCCGCAACCCGTCCATCCTGTCGATTTTCCGCGTGCAGTCTTCTATCCTCCGAGGATTCGCGGAGCACATGAGAAGCGAAGGCTTCAGCGAGATCAAGACTTCCAAGCTCATCGGCACGGGAACCGAGGGAGGCACCGGCCTCTTCGCCGTGGAATATTTCGACACGAGAGTGTACCTGACGCAGTCCCCGCAGCTGTACAAGCAGGCCATGATCGCCTCCGGGCTGGAGCGCGTGTTCGAGATCGGTCCGGCCTACCGGGCGGAGAAGCACGACACGCCCCGGCACATCAACGAGTTCGTGTCCCTGGACGTGGAGATGGCTTTCATCGAGAGCGAGCAGGAGCTCATGGACCTGGAGACCCGGATCCTCGCCTCGATCTTCACGGTCGTCCGGGAGGCGAACGGAAAAGACCTCGAGGCGTGGAAGGCGTCGGTGCCGGATCCTGAAGCATGCGTCCGTATCCCCCGCGTGTCGCATGACGAAGCCCGGGAGATCGTGTCGAAGGAGACCGGCAGGAAAGCGTTCGAGATCACTCCCGAGGGAGAGAGAACGCTCTGCGATTGGGCGCAGAAGACCGCCGGCATCGATGCTGCCTTTGTCCACGGCTACCCCCGCAAGTCCCGGCCGTTCTACACGTTCCCGGCGGACAACAACAAGACCCGTGCGTTCGATCTGCTGTTCCGCGGCCTGGAGGTGACCTCCGGGGGCATGCGCATCAACCAGTACGACATGCTCGTGGAAAACGCGAAGACGTTCGGGCTGGACCCCGCCGGCCTTGCCGACTACCTGTCCATCTTCCGCTACGGCTGCCCGCCCCACGGCGGTTTCGCAATCGGATTGGAGCGGCTCACGCAGAAGATCCTCGGTCTCGGCAGCGTCAAGGAGGCGACGTTGTTCCCGCGGGATCGAAAGAGGGTCAGACCGTAGAGGGCTGGTCCGCCTTGCGGGAGTGCTCCGTGATGTCCAGCGCGTCCCAGGGGTAGCAGATCCAGCGGTCCTCCAGTTCCAGACCAACGTAGTAGCGGCGGATCTCTTCGGGAATCTTCCCCCGCTTCTCCTTGTCCTTGTTGTGCAACACGGCGATGGCGATCTCCTGCGCGCCGTGACGCAGCAGCTCCCGCAGGCAGTATTCCAGGGTTACGCGGGAATCGTCGACCTCGTCGACAAGGAGCACCCTTTTACCCTGGAGCTTTTTTTCCACCTCGTCGATCCACTGGATTGTGTGCGGGGTCCTTGCCGGCTTGTTGTCGGGACCGTAGTAGGAGATGCCGACGGTCAGGATCGGCTTTTTGAGGAACGTCTTGAGGATCCGGGCAGGGATGAATCCGCCTGTCCCGATTGCCACGATGACATCCGGGTCGAAACCGTCGTCCATGATCTTCCGTGAGAGCGCGCGGATCGTATCGTGGATTTCCTCGTAGGAGAGAAAATACTTCCCATCGATTTCAGCCGGGGCCATGAGAAAGAATAGAGCGGATTCACCGCCGGTGCAAGACTACGCCCTACCTGTCTTCGAGCTTGAACTTCTGCCTCACCGCGTTGAAAAGGCCGTTGAGGAGCGGGTTCTGCGGATTTCCGATGTGGGCGTCCGAGAGGATGTCACGCCGCTCCCGCTCGAACACCGTGAACAGCTGGCGCAGCGCATCGCTCTTCGTCTCGGCCGCGTAGCAGATGCGGATGATCCTCTTCATCTCCTCCAGGTTCATCACCTTGCGGCTCTGTCCGAGGGTGAGAAAGAAGACCTTCCCGCCCTCCGCCTCCTCGATCTCGACCCCCGCCGGGGGGGCGGCGGCGCCGGCCTTGCGCGTGCCTCGGATCTCGCTGGCCACCTTGTTGATCCGGTCCACGCGCGCGTTGTGAATCAGGACGCCGGCCTGCTGCAGGAGGAAGAGAAGACCTTCCTCGTCGATCTGCTTGATCGCGTCCTTCAGCTCCTTCTCGAGCTTCGCCCGGCGCGGATCGGGCTTCTTCTTCGCCTTCGGTTTCGCCTTCGCCATGCCCGTAAGTATACACCAATGGGGAGCGGAGCGCGGCCCGACAGCAGGGGGCCTTGACACCTGCCGACGGGCGTCACTACCCTTTTCCCAGACGAACATTGGCAAGAAAGTGAGGGAGGAGATGGCGGACACGACACGAGGCTATGATTCCGATCTTCTTCGCGGGAATACCGATTCCCTGCTTCTTTACCTCATCAACGAGCAGGGACAGACCTACGGCTACCGCCTGATCAAGGAGATCGAGGCGCGCAGCGGCGGATACTTCCGTTTCAAGGAAGGCACCGTCTACCCGGCCCTGCGCAAGCTGGAAAACGACGGGCTTGTTCGCGGGGAATGGAAGAAGCTGCCCAACGGCCAGGAGCGCCGCTACTACGCCATGACGGACAAGGGACGTGAGCTTCTGCAGCAGAAGCTGGCCATGTGGAAGAGCTTCTCCAGCGCCATGGCCCTTGTGATGAAACCCGCGGAGGGATAGGAGGGGCCGGTCCGTGCGGACGGAGGTTGCCAGCTTCCTTAACCAGGTGAGGGCTCACCTTCATCTCGACCCGGGCACCGAGTCGCGGGTGATCAGCGAGCTGTACACCCACTTCCAGGAGAAGGTCAGCGAGCTTCAGGACGGCGGTCTGCCCGAGCCCCTGGCCACGCGGGAAGCCCTGGCCTCCTTCGGCGGCGCCCGGTCCATTGCCCGGCTCATGTACGAGGCGTACAGCCGGGGGAGCTGGATGGAGGCGCTCATCAGCTGCCAGCCGCACATGATCGTGGCGGCGCTGTTTGCCACGCATGTCTGGCGGCAGCCGGTGCTTCTTGTAACGGCATTCTCCACCATCGTGTTCATCGCCCTCGTCGGGTGGCGCCGGGGGACTCCTCCCTGGCTGTACTCGTGGATCGGATACGCGGTCTTCCCCCTTCTGATCCTGACCTACGTCTCGTGGGACCCGGCAGTGCGCACCGTGACGTACGTCGCATACGGCACCGGCATCCCGGCGCCGCTGTGGCAACTCGGGCTCCTGGGCTGCCTGTGCATGTCCACCATCTGGCTCGTGGCAGCCACCACGGTCAAGATCGCCCGCAGAGACTGGATCCTTGTCTCGCTGATGCTTCTCCCCCTGCCGGTCCTGGCAATCTGGCTCATTACGGTGAGCAGGTCGGAGGGGTATCTCCTGAATGCCCTGCGCGGATTCGAGGGACGCTTCAGCAGGTGGGACACCGCCATGGCGCTGTTCTGCGCAACCCTCGGCGTTGCATCGGTGTTCTTCGTCCGCATCCGCCAGAGGCTCCTCAAGGCGGGCGCCGTGCTCGCCGTAGGGATCGTGGGAGGCGCGGCGGTGCTGCGCAGCTTCTGGGGACTCGGCGGGCTGTTCGCCATCATCGTCCTGTCTCTCTCCCTGCTGGCATTCCTCACGAGCCCCTTTCTCCTCAAGGCGCTCCTGGGCCGCGAAGGCGAACCCAAGCAGGCTTTCTAGACCCTGCGCCCGGACAACCACCCCGGACAGCCAAACTTGACGCCGCGAGCAGGCGTGGATAGTATCGACATAGACTGCCGATGCAATTGCGGGGCCAGGATGGTTGCGCGCTACTTCTATAAGGCGATCCGCTGCCTCTTCTTCAAGGCCCGGCTCCGGGGGAGAGCAAACCTTCCTTCGGACGAGCCCGTGATCATGGTGGCAAATCACGTGGGATCCTTCGGTCCCGTCTCCGTCATCACGTCGGTTCCCCTGAGGCTGTACCCGTGGGTTGCGCACGAGGTCACGGACCTGAAGACCGCCGCGCCGCGCATCCAGCAGGAGTTCATCGAGCAGGAGCTGCACCTGCGGCCGCCGTTCAGCGCGTGGCTCGGCAGGGTCGTGGGCAGGATCTGCGTCGCGCTCATGAGGGACATCGGGGCAATCCCGGTCTACCAGAAGAGCAAGATGATCAAGGCGACGGTGCTCCAGAGCATCGCCCTCCTGAAGCAGGGGAAGAACATCCTCGTGTTCGCCGAGGACTCCACGAGAAAGATCAACGACGTGCTGTGCGAGTTCTGTACCGGCTTCATCCACGTCGCCAGGCTCTACTACCAGGAGACGAAGAAGGCCGTCCAGTTCCTTCCGATTGCCGTCAACCGCCACGCCGGAGCGATCCGCGTGGGAAAGCCGATCCGTTTCGACGCGCACGTCCCGTTCGGGCTGGAGAAACATCGGCTGAAGAGCGAACTGGAGACCAGCGTGATGAGCCTGTACGAGGAAATGGAACCGCGCTCTGCACGGCGGGGCCTCAGGCCCGCATAGCCCCGGGCCGCGGCCGCGCCAAGTCGGCCTGTCCGCCGTCCCTGCCTAGAACCTGATCTCCACCACCTCCTGGTCCACCCGCCCGGTGATCTTCATGAGAAGCGTGCGGCCTGCCGTGTCGTACGACCAGCCATCCGAGTAGGACGCGTACGATGGATCTGCGTGCCAGGGGATCCCATGGAGCCGGATCTCCGAGAACGGTCGAAGGCCGCGGAACACCAGGCTGTGCGCCACCTTGATCGGGTAGGAGAACCCGAGCCTGACCACGGAGTCGCTTCCCGGCAGCGGCGTCACCGCGGCGGCGGTCAAGACCCACGCGCCATCGCCGAGCTGGGCGAACAGGGGCACCGGCCTCGGGAGGTGACGATCCATCGGGAGCAGACGGTACACCGACTCCGGGGCGATCGCCCCCTGCGGCGCCGTGATGCGGCCCGAGTCCGCCGTGAGCGATGCAGGCAGGTAGCCCGCACCCGAGGACAGCGCGAGGGCGGAAGCAATCAGTCCGCGCCCCATGGCCGCCGCCCGTGCATATTGCAGCAGGGATCCGGCCCGGACAAGGAGCGAGCCGGCCCGAACGGATTGCCGCACGTCCACGCTTGCCCCTGTCCCGGATCGCAGAAAGACCGCCGAATCAACGGCTGTGATCAGGGTGAAGATTCCCTTGTCGATAAGCTGGCGCGCCTTCTCCGGAAGCTGCGGATCGTCCGTGGAGAACTGGGCGTAGTCCAGGAGCGCCTCGAGGAGCGACAAGGACCCGGCCGTGTCCAGCCCGGCTGCGCCTTTTGACAGGAGGAATGTCTCCGCCTCTTTTGCCGGACCGCGGCCGGCGCGCGTGAGGAGAAAGAGCTCGGCTCCCGGAGTTGAAAGGAAGGAAAGATCCGAGCGGTCCACGAGCCCGTTCAGCCGCTGAGTCTCGGCGTCATCGGAGCCCCGGACCTGTTTCACGAAGTCCTTCGTCCGCCCGGTGTAGACGCTTGTGACGGGAGCGGAGTCAACGCCTCTCTGCTGCAGGGCATCCGTCCATATCTGAAGACCTCCCGCGAACGTCCCGCGGTTCAGGGCCTCCGCCAGCAGGGCAACGCCGATGGTCTCGTCAAACGCCGAGGTTCCGTCGGGCATTTTCCACGTACCGGCGTCCTCGTTCCGACGCACGGAGCTCCACCCCGCGTATGCCGCATCGACGAACCGGCCGATGGCCGCACTGAGTTGCTCCGGCGTCGGCAGGGCCCTCTCATCCGGAAGCCGCGACGCGCTCGCACGGGTTGGACGCTGGGCAGGAACCGAGCCGGCGAGGGCAACCACTGCCTCAGGCGGCTGCAGCGAAACGAGCCGAAAGCCCTGCTGTCCCAGGGTCGGCAGCTCGATGGACCGCGCGTCGTAGTCGATGCGCGCGCCGGATGGCAGGATCAGCTTGTATCTGCGGTCTCCCTGTCTCCAGAGCAGCGCGCCGGCCTGACCTTGGCGGTCGACAATGCCCGAGATGGAGAAAGGAATCTCCACGGCAGGGATCGAAGCCGCCGAACCGGCGATAGGGACGATGGCGAGCGAGCCTGCCCCCTCCGAGGGAGAAAGCCGAAGCCGGGCATTCCCGTCGAACACGATGTCTGCCTGACCATCTGCGGCCTCATACCTGCGGAGTCCCGGCTGCGCGTTCTGAGAGAAGTCAAGGGACAGCCCGTTCCAGAAAAGCGTGAGCTCCTCCAGCGTGCTGGCGTTGAAAAGAGGGAAAGGAGAGAAGCGGCCCGAGACCCGGGCATCACCAATGCTTTCCGAGAAGCTTTTCGCAAACAATGCCAGGAGGAGGAGCGGAAGGATGACACCGATGTAGACGATGGGGACGAAGAGGCGCCGTCGGAGAGAGCTCTGCATCGGGAGAGCATTCTATCAAGCGTAGACGGGGATGTCGAGGGAGGCCACGTGCCTGGGACGGCGTACTCGCCGAACGGGTACTCCCGTACGGCCGAAAGGCCGACGCGATGGCGACAGAAGGCTGTTGAATCTTCCCGGGAAAATCAATAGCATGCCCGCGCGGAGGAGAGATGGCCCTCAACATAGTCCAGACCATCGACGACAGGGTCCGCATCAGGACCGTCCTGATCAGCGTCTCGGACAAGACCGGCCTCGATCTCCTCGTAACAGGGCTCGCTTCCACCTCGCCCGGGCTTCGAATCCTTTCCACCGGCGGGACCTATGACACGATCCAGAAGATCCTCGGTCCATCCGCCGCGGCTGCGCTGGAACAGGTCTCCCGCTATACGGGGCAGCCCGAGATGCAGGGCGGCCTCGTGAAGACTCTCGACTTCAAGATCTACCTCGGGCTCCTCTCAGAGACATACAACCCTGCGCATCATGCCGATCTGGAACGCGCCGGCGCTGTTCCCATCGACATGGTCGTCGTGAACCTGTACCCCTTCGGTGAAACCGTTGCACGGTCCGAAACGACGCCGGAGACAGCCCGGGCCAACATCGATGTCGGCGGGCCCTGCATGACGAGAGCGGCGGCGAAGAACTTCCACCGGGTCGCGGTGCTGACCGATCCCCGGGACTACGGCGTCGTCGTCAACGAGCTCGCCGCGGCCGGCGGCTCCCTTTCCCTTGCCACCCGCTGGCGCCTGGCCCGCACCGCGTTTCGACTGACCGCCGCATACGACGCGGCCGTCTCGGAGTACCTCGACGGCCTCGACTTTCCCCAGGTCAGCGCCGTTTACGACGTCAAAAAGGGAAACTGAAAAATCGTGAGTGCCCCTGATTTCAAGAGCGCCTATCGGCGCATCATGGAGGACCATTTTCCCGAGCGCATGGAGATCACGTTCGCCGGGGAATCGGGCCGCCAGACTCTCTTCTATGAAAAGGCCACGTGGGTGATTGGCGGCGTGGAGACGGGGCTGCGCTACGGGGAGAACCCCGGGCAGGAAGCGGCCCTGTACCGTCTTGTGAACGGGAATCTCTCCCTCGGGGAGGCGGTGACGATCCGGCCGGGACGACACCTCGCCTCGGAGGTGGAGCTTCTTCAGTCAGGCAAGCACCCGGGGAAGATCAACATCACGGATGCGGACAACGCGCTGAACATTCTGCGCTATTTTTCGGATGTCCCGTGCGCCGTGATCGTCAAGCACAACAACCCCTGCGGCGCGGCAAAAGGCTCCACGCTTGTGGAGGCCTACCACAAGGCGCACATGGCGGATCGGCTGGCCGCCTTCGGGGGAGCCATCGCGCTGAACCGCGAGGTGGACCTCGAGACGGCGACGCTGATCGCCGAGACGTACGCGGAGGTGGTGGTCGCACCCGAGTTCGCTCCCGCCGCCCTTGCGGAGCTTTCCCGCTGGAAGAACCTGCGGATCATGCGCATCGGGAACATGTCCCGGCTTTCCGCGTTCGTCGGCGCGCAGTATGTTGACTTCAAGAGCCTCATCGACGGCGGGATCATCGCGCAGACGGCGTTCGTGCCGCGTACCCGGTCGGCCGCGGACTTCCTGCCGGCCCAGGCGACGTACAAGGGCCGGCAGTACCGCACGGCCAGGATGCCGACGGAGCGCGAGTACGAGGACCTCCTGTTCGGCTGGCTCGTCGAGACGGGCGTCACGAGCAACTCCGTGATCTACGTCAAGGATGGCGCCACGGTGGGCATCGGCACCGGGGAACAGGACCGCGTCGGGGTTGCGGAGATCGCCCGGGACAAGGCGTATCGAAAACTGGCGGATCGCCTGGCGTGGGAATCTTTCCAGGCGCCGTATGCCTCCCTGGACAAGGCGGAAGCGCGCGCCGAGATCGACCGTGAAGTTGCCCGGCAGAAAGGCGGCATTGCCGGCTCCATCATGGTGTCGGACGGATTCTTCCCGTTCCGCGACGGCGTGGAGGTGGGGCTTCGGGAAGGCGTCAGGGCCGTCGTGCAGCCGGGAGGATCGGAGCGGGACTTCGAGTCCATCGAGGCGTGCAACGAGGCGGACGCCGCCATGGTCTTCACCGGCCAGCGGTGCTTCAAGCATTGAGTGAAAGGACACTGAAGGATGTACGAACGCAACGTTTCCCACATCGAGGCGCTGGTCAAGGATCAGAACGACTGGCGCGGAACCTGCATCAACCTGATCGCCAGTGAGAACGTCACGAGCCGGCGCGTGCGCGGGATCATGGGATCCGACTTCGCTCATCGCTACGCGGAGGGCCATCCCGGAGAGCGCTACTACCAGGGAACGGAGATCATCGACGAGATCGAAACGCTCCTCAAGCAGAACATGAAGACAATCTTCCATTGCAAGCACGCCGACGTGCGGCCCATCAGCGGGACCATTGCGAACGACGCCGTCTTCAGCCGCTACATCAAGTGGGGCGACATCGTCATGGTGAACTCCACACCGGCCGGCGGGCACATCAGCCATCACCGGGCCGGCTCGGTGGGGAAGTACACGCGGAACATCGTCAACTTTCCTCTCACGGCGGACGGCTGGCACATCGACGTGGAGCGGACGCTCGACATCATGAAGGCCTTCGACCCCAAGATCATGATCATGGGCAAGAGCCTCTTCCTGTTTCCGGAGCCGGTGAAGGAGATCGCGCCGTACTGCCGCAAGAAAGGGATCCAGCTCATCTATGACGGGGCTCACGTGCTCGGCCTGATCGCCGGCGGGGTGTTTCAGGATCCTCTGGCAGAAGGCGCAACCATCGTCACCGGCAGCACGCACAAAACGTTCTTCGGCTCCCAGCGCGGCGTGATCCTGTCCAATCTCGACGACGAGGAGTGGCGCAAGATCGACAAGGGCGCCTTCCCCGGCTCGTCGTCGAACCATCACCTGGAGACCCTCGTCGCTCTCACCTTCGCGTCCTACGAAACGCTGGAGTTCGGCGCGGAGTACGCCCGGCAGGTGGTTGCCAACGCGAAGCACTTCGCCCGCAAGCTCCACGACGTCGGCTTCAGGGTGCAGGCCGAGGAGTTCGGATTCACCGAGACGCATCAGGTGGCTGTGGACATGAGCGACTGCGGGGGCGGGGAGGCCGCGGCGCGGGACCTCAAGGACAACCGCATCATCGTGAACATGAACCTTCTTCCCTTCGAGACCCTGGACAAGGCCCTCAGCCCGGCGGGCATCCGCCTGGGAGTCCAGGAGATGACGCGTTTGGGCATGAAAGAGCCGGAGATGGAGCAGATTGCGTCCCTGTTCAAGCGCTGCCTCAAGGAGAAGAAGTTCGTGGGTGACGAGGTGAAGGAGCTGCGCTCCCGGTTCTGCAATGTCGCCTATTCCTTCGACGCGACGGATTGATCCTGGGCAAGGCGCAGCGCCCCGCCCTTGACGTCTCCGCGAAATCCTTGACGAGCCCCTGCCAGGCGCCTATAGTGCGCTGATACCCGTTCGTACCATCCCGCAAGAAGGAACAGCGCATGCTCATCATTGGTGAACTGATCAACTCCACGCGGAAACAAGTCCGCAAGGCGATCCAGGAGAAGGATTCCGGGTTCATCCAGGACCTTGCCCGGAAGCAGGCCGAGGCCGGCGCGAACTGGATCGACGTCAACGCCGGGGCATTTCCGGACGACGAGGTGGGCAAGATCCAGTGGCTCGTGAGCTGCATCCGCGGCGTCACACAGGCGCCGCTGTCCGTCGACTCTCCGCGCGCCGCGGCGGTGGAGGCCGGGCTCGCTGCTGCCGGTGCGGATCCTTTTCTCAACTCGATCTCGGGGGAATCCGAGAGGTACGGGGCGCTGATCCCCCTGGTCAAGCGTTACGGCGCGCGCGTGGTCGCCCTGAGCCTTGACGACGCGGGGATGACGGACGATATGAGCAAGGTGTGGGACGTTGCGGATAGCCTTGTGAAGAGACTGGAGGACGACGGGGTGCCACCGGACCACATCTTCGTGGATCCTCTCATCCGGCCCGTCAGTACGAACCCCGAGTACGGCATGGGCGCCCTGGCAGTCGTGGAGAAGATCAGCGAGCGCCATCCCCAGGTGCACAAGACCTGCGGTTTGTCCAACATCTCCTACGGGCTTCCCCGGCGGAAGCTCCTCAACCAGGTCTTCGTCGCCATGGCCATCACGAAGGGAATGGACTCGGCCATCATCGATCCGCTGGACGCCCGCATGATGGCGACGATCGTCGCCGCCGAGGCGCTCGCCGGGAAGGACCAGTTCTGCATGGGCTATATCACCGCGGAGCGCTCCGGCAAGCTCGAAGGAACCGGGTGAGGAGAGAGCGGCAATGGCAGCACGGATCATTGACGGGACGAAGATCGCCGCACAGGTGCGCCAGGAGGTGGCGGCCGGCATCGTTGCGCTGAAAGAGCAGACCGGCGTGACGCCCGGCCTCGCCGTCGTGCTCGTCGGCGAGAACCCCGCCTCCCAGAGCTACGTGCGCAACAAGAACAAGGCCGCGCACGAGATCGGGATGTATTCCGAGCAGCACAACCTGCCCGAAAGCACGACGGAGAGCGAGCTTCTCGCTCTCGTGAAGACGCTGAACCATGACCCGCGGATCAACGGCATTCTTGTCCAACTGCCCCTCCCTGCCGCAATCGATGAGCAGAAGGTGATCGACGCCATCGCGCCGGACAAAGACGTGGATGGCTTTCATCCGATCAGCCTCGGCAGGATCATGACCGGGCAGACGGGTTTCCGGCCCTGCACGCCGCTGGGCATCCAGAGGCTTCTCACGGAAGCGGGAGTGAAGATCCCCGGCAGTCACGTCGTGGTCGTGGGCAGAAGCAATATCGTGGGAAAGCCCATCGCCAACATGCTCATGCAGAAGGAAGAAAACGCGGACGCCACGGTCACGCTGTGCCATTCTCACACGCGCGACCTGCCGTCCATCACGCGCCAGGCGGACATTCTCATCGCGGCCATCGGCAAACCCCTGTTCGTCACGGCGGACATGGTCCGGGACGGCGCCGTGGTCATCGACGTCGGCATCAATCGGATCGCCGATCCCGGCCACCCCAGGGGCCAGCGCATGGTCGGGGACGTGAAGTTCGACGAAGTTTCCCTCAAGGCTTCGGCCATCACCCCCGTTCCCGGCGGCGTCGGCCCCATGACCATTGCGATGCTCTTGTCCAACACGCTGCAGTCTGCAAGAGCTTCAGCGGCAAGAAAATAGACGTGAAACCGGGGGGCAATGCGGGGCTCCCGGAACTCTTGTCCGGTCACTCTTTTAGGGCTATACTCTTAGCCACGAGGTCGGTCAGTATGAAGAGGCTCATCGTCCTGGCGTGCCTGACGGCGGTGGTGTTTCTCGGGTGCCAGTCCACCAGCCCCAACGATTCCTTCCTCCTCCAGAAGCTTGATGATCAGGGAAAGTCCCGGGCCCTCACGGAAGCCGGCGTCGAGGAGTACGACATCCACCTCGTGCGGCAATCCGAGTTCGAGAGGATCGCCGACATCCGCAACTATTTCGTCGTTGCCCTGAAATACGACGCCAACAATGCCCGCGCACAGCAGTACCTCAACCTCGTGGATGACTACAAGAACGCGAAGCTCCGGGCGAGCCTGAAGTCGGCCTCCAAGGGGCTGCAGAAGCAGAAGCGCAGCGACGACGAGAACTACGCCATCTTCGTCTCCCTCCAGGCGGCCATCAGGATCGACCCGGGCAATGCCGAAGCGCAGAAAATGCTCAACGACACGGCGAGCGTGCGGTCCGCGCTCGTGACCTCCTACCTTGCCAAGGCAAAAGCCGCCGCGGGCAAGGTGGATGACAAGAGCACGGATACCGTGCGGGAGAAGCAGTTCACCGAAGCGTTCCAGAACACCGACAAGGCCCTCGACATCGAGCCCAAGAGCTTCGATGCGCAGAACCAGAAGAACGCGGCGCGCGCGGAGCTGGCCAAGCTCGTGACGCGCCGGGTAGACAAGGCCCAGAAGGCCATCGCCGCGGGGAGCTTCGGAGACGCGCGCACCCAGGTGGGCGCCCTCAGTGACCTGAACCGGCGGGTGGACAACAGCTTCGACACCGAAGTGCGCCAGGTGACCTACACGCTGAACTACAAGTGGGCCCTGACGCTGTTCAACAAGAAGGACTACACGACGGCGGAAGTGAAGAACGAAGCCGCCCTGAGCGCCCTGAAGACGGACGAGGCGCGGGCGCTGCGCCGCAAGATCGCGGACCAGAAGACGACACAGCAGCCGGCGGCGACCGCGGTCTCCTTCGAGGCCTCCATGCAGGACATCGACGGCCTGATCGGGGCCGGCGAGCTGGTCGCCGCTCACCGCAAGGTGAACGCGCTGGCCAAGGTCACGAAGGATCCGGGGAACATGCAGCAGCTCGATGACCGCAATGAGAAGATCCTCGCGAGCCTGAAGGACATCTACGACAAGGGCGTCCAGTCGTACCGGGACGAGGACTTCAAGACCGCCATCGACCTGCTCCAGACCGTCGTAGCCATCCAGGTTGACTACGAGCAGGCGTCAGACTACCTGGACAAGGCGCGATCCAAGCAGAAGCTGCTCGACCAGTACTAAGCCGTTCCGCTCCGGCGCGCGGATCGCAACCGGGACAATCACGCGAGGAGGCTCAGCGAGCGCTCCCGTGCAAGGAGATGGAAGGATGAACGTCAAGTCGAAGCTCGGTTACCACGCCGCGGAGATTGCGTATTCCCTGATCATTATCCTCTGGTACGTGCTTCCGTTCCTCAGCCCCGTGTTCGGCAGCTTCAGCCCGTTGAAGCTCGCCGGGACGCTCTACGGAACTCCCCCGGGCCAACCGGTCGCGTGGCTCCTCGTCTCGATCATGGCGTGGATCCTGCCCGTCATCTGCCTCTGGAAGATCGCCTCCTTCTTCCTGGCGGAGCGGCTTCCGGCCTTTGCCGATCCGACCGCGTTCCTGCCGATCCTGGGAAACATCATCTCCTCCGGGCTCGCCATCGCGATGATCGTCATTCATTTCATCAGGTTCGGGGGAAGCTCCCACTACTTCGAGGCCGCCTCGCCGTCGAACTATGCCGTCCTTCTCCTTTCCCTCGCGTTCAACGCGTTCTCCCTCGTGCTGCTGATCATGAGCATCAGCCGGCGTGATGCCTTCTACCAGGAGTATCTCGAGTTCCGCCGGGGCGGCGAGGACAAAGCGCAGGGCGTCATCTCTGTCGTTCCGCGCCAGGGGATCCAGAGACGGCTTATCCTCACCTTTGTGCCGCTCATCCTCGTCATCATCGTGGTCCTGGCATTCTTCCTCCTGCGGGATTTCAGCCGCACCATCCTGGCGGCCGTCTTTGCCAATGGCGAGAGCGTGACCGAGGGCGCGGCGGTCGTGGTCAAGTCCAACCCGACGGACCGCATCGCCCTGGACGACTATTTCCGCGCCCAGGCGGACAAGAACAAGAAGCCGTCCGCAACGGGAGCCTCGTTCCGCTACAACACGCTTTCGTTCTACCGCCGTGATGCCAAGGCCGGCGACTTCGAGCTGTGGTCCGGCACTGACTCGAAGAAGGTCGGCCAGAGGACGAAGCTGGATTCCCCGCTCACGGAGGCGAGATCGCAGTACAATGCCCGGGACAAGGTCTACGAGTTCCTCTCCCCCGTCATGCTGGGCAACGTCTTCATCGGCTTCGTGAAGGTGGACTACGCGCGGGACGTGATCTACGAACCGTACTTCCGCACGCAGGTAAAGGTCTTCACGATCTCCGCGCTGTTCATGTACGCGGCCGTATTCCTCATCTACCTCTTCGGCCGCAACATCGTCTTTCCCATTCTCTTCCTGAGAATGAGCGTCTTTTCGATTTCGGACAAGCTCTCACGGATGATCAGCGGCAAGGAGAGAGTTGACGCACGCCTGCTCGAGTACAAGGACCGGGTCACCACGCGTGACGAGATCAAGCTTCTCTCCAACGAGGTCAGCAGGATGACCAGCGTAATCCGCGGAGTAATTCCCTACATCTCCGCCTCCACCCTGAAACACTCCGAGCGGGAGAAACCGACCACGGAAAGAAAAAATCTGACGTTCCTGTTCACGGATGTCCGCGGCTTCACAACGATCTCGGAATCCATGAGCCCGGACAAAGTCGTACAAATGCTCAATCACTACCTTGACATCCAGAACTCGGTCATCGTGGCCAACAATGGCGAGGTCGACAAGTTTGTCGGAGACGAGATGATGGCGTTTTTCGAGGGCCCGAAAAGGGACCTGAACGCGTGCCGCGCGAGCCTCGAGATCCGAAAGGCCATGGCCCAGGAAAAGGAGCTTGCGAAGCTCCAGCACGCGGACGTCGTCTCCATCGGCATCGGGATCAACTCCGGACCCGTGGTCTTTGGAAGCATGGGTGCCAGGGAACGGATGGACTTCACGAGCATCGGGGACACGGTCAACCTGGCCGCGCGCCTGGAAGGCACGAACAAGGAATACGGAACCAAGACGCTCATCACCGAGTCCGTCTACGAGAAGGTCCAGGACGTCATTCTGTGCCGCGAGATCGACCTCGTGACCGTGAAGGGCAAGACCAAGCCTGTGCGGATCTACGAAGTACTCCAGGAGACCAAGTCAGCGGCGGAGAAGCTGGAGAAGCTGAAGAGGGTGTTCGAGCTGTCCCTCGAGCTGTACCGCAAGCAGAAGTGGGCGGAGGCGGCAAAGGGATTCGAGGCCCTCGTCAAGGAGCTCAAGGACGAGACGAGCCAGGTCTTCCTGGACCGGATCGACGAGTTCAGGAAGAACCCGCCGCCCAGGAGCTGGGACGGCGTGTTCCACCGCACGTCGAAGTAGCGCGGCGGCCGCCCGCGCCGTGGCAGCCTAGACTTCGATCTCCGCCACCGATCCCACAATGCGGGCGGGCTGGTAGGGGTACCTCTGCACGTCCTCTCGGCGCGTGACGCCGCTGAGGACGAGCACCGTCTCCATGCCGCTCTCCACCCCGGCCACCATGTCGGTGTCCATCCGGTCCCCGATCATCACCGTGTTTTCCGAATGAACCCCCAGGTAGTTGAGCGCGGTGCGCATCATGAGCGGGTTGGGCTTCCCCACGAAGAACGGGCTGATGCCCGTTGCTTTCTCGATGAGGGCCGCCATGGCGCCGCAGGCGGGAACGAGACCGCCGTCCCCCGGCCCGGACGGATCGGGATTCGTCGCGATGAAGCGCGAGCCCTTCTCGATGAGGCGGATCGCCGTGGTGATGAGCTGGAAGTTGTAGGAGTTGGTCTCTCCGAGAACGACGTACCACGGCTCGATGTCCGTGATGATGAACCCTGCCTCGTGCAGCGGGTCGGTGAGGCCGCTTTCCCCGATGACGAAGACCTTGCCGTTCCCCTTCTGCGACGTGAGGAAGCTCACCGTTGCCATGGCCGATGTGAAGATGGACTGCGGCTCCACGGACAACCCGACGCTGCTGAGCCGGTAGGCGAGGTCCTTCTGCGTGTACTTCGGATTGTTCGTCAGCACGAGGAACTTCGCCCCGCGTGCCCGCAGGCGCGACAGAAACGTGTCGGCGCCGGTGATCGGGTCCGTCCCTCGGACCAGCACTCCGTCCATGTCGATGAGGTAGCTCTTGGGAGGCTCGGCCATCGCGCGCCATTCTACGTGATGACCGGCGCCTCGACAAGGCGTATATTTGCGGACACCCCCGCCGGACTCGGCAGGGCATCACGAGGAGGCATCTGACGACCATGCGCAGGCCCGAGGCGATTCTCTTCGATCTCTGGGGGACGCTCTTCAGCTCGGTGGCCTTCGACCCGGTGAAGGGCAACGCCGCCGTCCTCGCCCTCGCGGAGAATCCCCGCGGCGCGTCGCTGGAACAGGTCCAGGACCTGGGGCGCCGCGTCGTTTCCGCCACGATCGAGCGGGAGGAGCAGTCCGCCCTGGAGTTCACGCAGGCCTCGCTCTTTCGGATCCTCGCCGACGCGTTCGATCTGCGCTTCCGTCAGTCAATGGAGGAGCTGGAATGGGAGTTCTGGAACGCCGCGCTGGAGATCAGCCTCATCGACGGCGTGCGGCGCATGCTGCCGGACGTTCGGGCGCGCGGGATCCGTTCCTGCGTCATCAGCAACTCTTCTTTCACCGCCGTCACCATCGAGCGCGAGCTGCGCCGCCAGGGGATCCTCGACGCCTTTGAGTTCGTCATCTCCAGCGCCGACTACGGGATCCGCAAACCCGATGCACTGATCTTCGAGGCGGCCCTGCTGAGAATGGGCATCAGCGCCGACAAGGCATGGTTCGCCGGAGACAACGTGGGGTACGACATCGTGGGGGCCCGGGGAGCCGGTCTGTTTCCCATCGCCTTCCAGGCGCGCTCCGCGGTGCCTGACAGCATCGAGCACGCGGCCATTGCGAGCTGGAGTGAGCTCGCGGGGCTCGTGCAGGCCGCGGATTGACAGCGATGTGATCATCCGGACACAATCCTCGCGATACTTTTTCGGAGGTGAGGGATGTTCATCGGAAAGCTGGCCGACCCCATGCTGGAAGCGCTGCTGGAAACGCTGCCGGTGGAGTTCTCCATAACGGACGGGGACGACAAGGTCGTGGCGTGGAACCGACACGAGACGCGCCTGTTCCGCCGCGCCACGAACGTGCTGGGACGCGACGTCCGAAACTGCCATCCCAAGAAGAGCGTGGACAAGGTGGAGCGGATCCTTTCCGAGATGAAGTCCGGCACCCGGCAGAGCGCGGAGTTCTGGCTGGACATGGACATCGAGGGCAAGAAAGAGAAGGTCCTGATCCAGTACTTCGCCCTGCGGGATTCCACGGGCAGGTTCCTCGGGTGCCTCGAGGTGTCGCAGAAAATCGGCCGGATCCAGTCCCTCAGCGGACAGAAGAGACTCTTGGAGTGAGACCCGGGAACCCAATTCCTGGGAAATTGACGATACTGAGAAACCGGACTATCCTTTTCTCTGGGCCTGTTCCGCGCACTGACCGCGGACAAGCCCGAGCACTGTGCGCTCAGGAGGGTTCAATGGAACACACCGACGACCCTGGGGGTAGGTTGACCTAGCGCGCGGGGGGCTCGATCCGCCTCTCGTGCGCCTGCTGCATGCCACGGAGGTGGACCATGAAAAAACTGAAGTCATTCCTGGATATTTTTGTCCTCAGCGGATTCATTGCGAGCTTCTTCTACGGCTTCCTGAATCCCCTGTACATCAGCGTGATCCTCGCCCATCTCGACGCGCGCGTCATCGCCGTCGGCTCGTTCATGTCCTCGGTGTTTCCGCTCCTCATTGGGGCGGCGCTGGGGAACCGCCGGCTGTTCTCCCGCCTCTACGCCGTGCTTCCCGTCGTCATGATCGTCGAGCTCGTCGCGGGGGTTGCCGTCGCGCTGGTCGCCGCCGTCGACCTCGCCGTGTACTACCTCGCATCCATGGCGGTGGTGGGCGTGTTTTCGGCGTCCGTCGTGTATCTGCTGCAGAAGATGAAGGAGCAGAAGTACCGCGCGAACCGGGCGGGATTCGACCGCCGCTACGGGATGGCGGACGCGCTCGGGTCGCTCGCCGGCTCCGCGCTGAGCATCGCCGGGGTGTCGTTCCTCAGCGAGCCGCTTGCCATCGCCGTTGCCGGCGCGCTGCAGAACGCCGTGATCTACGGCCTGTTCCTCCTCATGTACCGCCGCATTCCCGAGCCGCGCCGCCGCCGCGCGGACGAGGACCCGCACCCACGTCGCTCACCGCACATCCCGGCGCCGCTTCCCCTGGCGGCCTGAGGGCAATCGGGGAGCAGGAGCGGCCTGAGCGCGCGCCGCTGCGGCGCGCGGGGCAGGTGGCGCTCCTTGACACCGCCCGGCGCGGCGGCTATCACTACGTCAACCGCGCCCCTGAAGCGCGGCCGAAGGAGAGTTCCATGACAGAGACGTCGTCCTCCGTTCCTGCCCCTGAAAAGGCCGCACCCTCGGACTTCATCCGGGATTTCATCGAAGAAGATCTCCGAAGCGGCCGGTTCGACCGCGTGCACACGCGCTTCCCTCCTGAACCCAACGGGTACCTCCATATCGGCCACGCCAAGGCCATGTGCATCTCGTTCGGCATCGCCGGACAGTTCGGCGGGAAGTGCAACCTGCGTTTCGACGACACCAATCCGACGAAGGAGGAGCAGGAGTACGTCGATGCGATCCGGGACGACGTACAGTGGATGGGCTTCGACTGGGAAGATCGCGAGTTTTTTGCCTCGGACTACTTCGAGCAGCTGTACGCCTGGGCCGAACAGCTCATCATGGCCGGCAAGGCCTACGTGGACGACCTGAATGAGCAGGAGATTCGCGAGTACCGCGGCACCGACGTGGCGGACAAGGGCCCCATCACCGTGACGCCGCCCGGACGCGACAGCCCGTACCGCAATCGCACGCCGCAGGAGAACCTCGACCTGTTCCGCCGCATGCGGGCCGGTGAGTTTCCCGACGGCGCCCGGACGCTGCGGGCGAAGATCGACATGGCGCATCCCAACCTCCACATGCGGGACCCGGTGATGTACCGCATCCGCCACGCCTCCCACCACCGCACCGGGGACGCCTGGTGCATCTACCCCATGTACGACTTCCAGCACCCCCTCTCCGATTCAATCGAGGGCGTGACTCACTCCCTGTGCAGCCTCGAGTACGAGATCCACCGGCCCCTCTATGACTGGTTCCTCGAGCAGCTGGGGATCTTCCACAGCCGGCAGATCGAGTTCGCCCGGCTGAATCTCACCCATACCGTGCTGAGCAAGCGCTGGCTCCTCGAGCTGGTGCGTGAGGGACGGGTCAGCGGCTGGGACGATCCCCGCATGCCGACCATCGTGGGACTGCGGCGCCGGGGCTATACGCCGGAAGCCCTGCGGGACTTCGCGGCCCGCATCGGCGTCTCCAAGGCGGACAGCACGGTGGACATCGCTCTCCTGGAGCACTGCCTGAGGGAAGACCTCAACAAACACTGCCGGCGCGTCATGGCCGTCCTCAAGCCGCTTCGCCTGGTGATCGAGGACTGGCCCGCGGGAAAAGTGGAGCAGCTCGCCGCGGTGAATAACCCCGAGGACCCGTCAGCCGGTACGCGAGAGGTGCCGTTCTCCGGCGAGCTGTACATCGAGCAGGACGACTTCCGGGAAGTGCCCCCTCCGAAGTACTACCGTCTCTCGCCGGGAGCTCAGGTGCGTCTGCGCTACGGCTACATCGTCACCTGCACCGGCGTGATGAAGGACCCGGCAACGGGAGCCGTTGAGGAAGTGCGCTGCACCTACGATCCTTCCACGCGCGGGGGCAACGCCCCCGACAACCGCAAGGTGAAGGCGACAATCCACTGGGTCTCGGCCGCTCACTCGGTGCCCGCCGAGGTACGGTTGTACGACCACCTGTTCGCCGCGGAGTTCCCCCAGGAGGTTCCCGAGGGAAAAGACTGGAAG
This sequence comes from Spirochaetia bacterium, assembly GCA_035542415.1. Taxonomy (GTDB): domain Bacteria; phylum Spirochaetota; class Spirochaetia; order SZUA-6; family Fen-1364; genus Fen-1364. Next base: position 24,903 of record DATKLM010000076.1, on the reverse strand, counting down.
GAAACGATCAACCCGGCCTCCCTGGAGACCGCGCGTGAAGCGCGTCTGGAGCCGGGTCTCGCGAACGCGAGGCCGGGGGAGAGGTTTCAATTCGAACGGCTCGGTTATTTCTGCGTCGACCCCGACTCTGCGCCGGGGAGGCTCGTTTTCAATCGGACTGTTTCACTGAAGGATGCATGGGCGCGCATCGAGAAGAGGAGCGCCCCCTCCTGAGCGATGAACCGAGTCCCGCGCCTCACGCGGGGACTCGGCTCCGCAATCAGCTCATCAGACCGGTCCCCCCCCGCCGGTCGGCGTTCCCGAACCGGAATCCTGCGGCCCTGTCTCTGCAGGGCCGGAATCCGCCATGGAATCCGGTGACTCCGCCGTCCCTTCTGCAGACGGCTGTTCTCCGGGCTGATCCTCTGTTTTTCCCTGGTCGTGCTTCTTGTTGAAGCGCCGCTGCCGTTTCTCTTCCTGCTTTTTCAGCCGGGCCAGCTCCTTGCGGCGTTTCTCACTCTGATACGGCGATCTTCCCACACGGTCCTCCTCTCTGCGCGCCGTGCTGAGCCGGAAGGCAGGCACGGGTAGAGTTTCCTGGGGAAAGGACGAAATCAAAAGGGAAGCGCCGCGGCAGCGCCAGGCCGCCGCGGTTCCTCCCCGGGGCTTCTTGAAATCCTAGTAGTAGCGGCTTCGGCTTCCGCCGCCCCCGCCGCTTCTGTTGTTGTCCCGCGGCCTCTCGTTGGCCTCGTTGACCTTGAGCTGCCGGCCGTCCACTTCCTTGCCGTTCAGCGCCGCCATGGCGGAACGGGCCGCGTCCTCCGAGGCCATTTCCACGAACCCGAACCCCTTGGCCCGACCGGTGTAGCGGTCCGTGATCACGTTGACCGAGACGACCTCGCCGAACTGCGCGAACAGCTGTCTCAGCGTGTCCTCCGTGGTGTTGTAGTTCATGTTGCCGACATAGATCTTTTTCGCCATGCCGCTCCCCCTTTGTGTGCGGGGTCTGCGCCCCGCCCTACCCCTGGTGCTCCCGGGCCTGCCGACGGCCGGCCCTTACTGCGCTCCCGTCATGCCGGCGGGCAGAAACGATGCTGGAAAAATCCGGGCCTGGAAAGAGGGGGGACAAGAATTGATTCGGTTGGACGCGATTACTTTATGGGGAAGTAATTCGATCACTCGAGCTTCTTCCAGATTCACCCCTGGGCGGCCTACATCCTGTGATGCAATCCCGCGCGAGCCCTGTCATCCCTCCGCGCGCCTTTTCTCGGAGAACGCGGTATTCCTCCGCATGTCAGTCCTGTTTCAACGAAACCTCACCCACGAGCGACCGGAATACGTTCGAGATCATAGCGTATTCCCCCGCCGCCGTCAAGGGAAACGACGCGGCGAAGTCGCCGCCGACCGCCCCGGCATGCGGCGGCATTGTTGACACCGCCGGCAGCGCTTCGTAGGATGGGGCGACCGGGGGAAACTCCTGTGAGCGAAATGAGCTTTCTCCTTGCCCTCTTCGCGGTCATCGAGCACCTGAACAAGACGGAGCTCACCACGACGAGCAAGAAGCTGATCATTGCGTACGTGAACGAGGCGTCTGGACACGACAGGATCGAAAAGGCGCGGCAGGCGGTCCAGCGCTATACCGAAACGGTTCTCCCGTCTCTGGACAGCATCAGGAAGAAGGCCGCGACGATCAAGCTGGACAAGCTCGATCACCTCGTTCTGAAGCTCGAGTTCGAAGCCTCCCGGCTGCGCTAAAGAGACCGGTGGTCCTCCGCCGCGGGCTCGCGGCGCAGCTCCAGGAGAGACTTGCCGAAGAAGAAGCCCACGACGCCGAACGTGAGAAGGGGCGAGATCCACTGGGGGATCGTGAGCCCGAAGCCGTCGCATATCATCACCGCGCCCAGGAAGAGGATCGAATACATCGCCCCGTTCTTCAGGTACCGGTACCTCTTGATTCTTTCCACATTGCCGACGGTGATCTGCCGCACGACGAACGCTCCCAGTCCGTTGCCGGCAATGATGAGCGGAACGGACAGCGTGAATGCGAACGCGCCGAGCACGCCATCTATGGAGAACGTCATGTCGATCACTTCGAGGTAGAGGATCTTCGCCACATCAGACATCGCCCCCCCGATGAGCCTCTTCTCCTGGCGTTCCGCGTTTTCCTTGAATCCGTGCGTGATGAAGAAAACCGTGGAGCCGATGATCGCGGAGAACGCGAGGAGATCCCCGATCCGCAGGGAGAACCACACGGTTACGGCGAGGAAAAGGGACGCCACGGCGTAGAACCAGACTCCTTTCTCGAAGAAGAACCGCTCGCCGAAGATCCCGTACTTCTTGGGCTCGAGAAACAGCCAGTGGAGGAACAGGAGAACGAGAAACACCCCTCCCCCCATGAGAAGAATCGGGGCAGACTTCTCCACGGACTCCGTGACCTTCGGATCGCTGGACAGGGCGGCCATGAACGCTCCCCCGGGACCGAGGCCGGGAAGAGTCATCCAGACGATGAGCCACGGGAGCAGGCCGCGCACGACGAACACGGCGAACAGGATCCCCCACGTGAGGAACCAGCGGCGGGCCCGCGGGGCCATGCCCCCGAGCACGGTGGCGTTGATGATCGCGTTGTCGATGCTGGAGATGGTTTCGAAGAGAGACAAACCGAGGATGGTCAGGGCGATCGTCAGGACGGTCACGGGCAGAGTGTAGCGCACCGGGCGCGCCGGTTCCAGAAACTTTGAGAGGTCCTGGGAAAGGTTCTTGTTCTTTCAGCCCTCGTTCACGATAATAGGGGGTAATGGATTCCAAGCTCCTTGAGGCGTGCGTTGTCCTCCTCGGGCCGCAGGCCCGGAGGGCGGGCAAGGCCCTGCTCGCTCAGCTGACCGTCGCAATGGTCAGGAGCGCTTTCCGTCGGCTCGCCCTGCAGACGCACCCCGACATGACGGGAACCTCCCGGACCGGGACGCGATTCATCGAGGCATCCCGCGCCTACGAGCTGCTCATGGCCTTTCTCCTGGCCCGTGGCCGCCACGCCGAGGAAACCCGCGCCGAGCCGCGGCGCCCCGCCGCGCCGCAGGCGCGCCCGTCCAGCGGCCCCGCCGCCACTCAGCAGGAGGCCGGCACGGCGAATGGACGGGCAGCGAACGAACGGCCGTCGGAGGGACAGGCGCAGGGCGCCCGGGCTGCCGGCCCCCAACCCCACCGGACCCGAGAGATCTTCTACGGCGGGCCGCTTCCCCGGCGCCGCCTTCGGCTGGCGGAGTTTCTCTACTATTCAGGCCGGATTTCGTGGCAGACGCTCATCTCGGCCCTCGTGTGGCAGCGGTCCAGCCGGCCCCGGTTCCTCGAGCTCGCGCGCCAGCTTCGCGCCGTGGAGGGCATGGACGTCATCCGGGTCCTGCGGGCCCGCGCCGGTCATGAGCGCACCGGGGAGACGGCCTACCGGCTTCGGCTTCTCAGCGTGGAAGACGTCGCCCGCATCCTGCGCATCCAGCGCGCGCGTCAGCGCCCCATCGGCCGGTACTTCATCGAACACACCATCATGACGAACGAGGACATCACCGAGTTCCTGAGAGAGCTGTTCCGGCACAACGCGCTCTGCGGCCTGCCCGCCTCCCGGCAGCGCGAGCGGGCTACTGCCTGAGCAATCTCTTCCCCTTTTCTTGACAGGCCGGCCGTTCCGTCGTTCAATCCCTGCGTGAGCAATGACACCTCCCGCGCGGTTCCCCGCCTGGAGCTGCTTGACGCGGCGCAATGTGAAACCATCCACCAGACGTCACTGGAGATCCTGAGAAGGACCGGCGTGCGCGTGCACCACGCGGAGGCCGTGGCGCTCCTTCGCGATGCCGGCTGCGCCGTGACGGATGGCAGTCTCGTACGCATCCCCGCCGGGCTGGTGGAGTGGGCACTGGACCAGGCGCCGTCCACCATCACGCTCTGCCGCCGCGGCTCTTCTGCGCCCGGCGTCAGGCTCGCCCCCGGCGAGTCAAGCTTCGGGCCCGGGTCCGACTGCCCCAACTACCTCGACCCGGACACCGGCGCCCGGCGGCCCTTCACGCTCGCGGACCTCGATGCCTGCGTGCGCCTGGCCGATGCCCTTCCCGAGATCAGTTTTCTCATGTCCATGGGAATCCCGCGGGACTTCACGGGCAACGCATACCGCCGGCAGTATGCGGCGCTGATCGAAGGAAGCGACAAACCCGTGGTCTTCGTCTGCAACGACGCCGCGGACTGCCGGGCCATTGCCGCGGCTGCCGCCGTCGTGGCGGGCGGGATGGAAGAGCTGCGGCTCAATCCGACGCTGCTCCTGTACTCGGAGCCCACGACCCCCCTTCAGCACAGCGACACGGCCACGGAGAAGCTCCTGTACATGGCGGCAGAGGGCCTCCCCATCGTGCATTCGCCCGCGCCCATGATGGGGAGCACCGCTCCCGTCACCATTGCCGGCGGCCTCGCGCTGGGAAACGCCGAGGTCCTCAGCAGCCTCGTCATGCACCAGCGCCGCAGGCCCGGCGCGCCTTTCCTCTACGGAAGCGGCCTGCACCACATGGACATGAAGACCTCCATCAGCGTCTACGGCGCTCCCGAGTTCCAGCTCGCGCGCGCGGCCGTGGCGTGCATGGGCAGGCACTACGGGCTGCCCACCTGGGGATATGCCGGGCACAGCGACGGCATTCTTTTTGACGAGCAGGCGGCGGCGGACGCCGTGTTCTCCGTTCAGACCGCGCTCCTCAGCGGGACGAACCTCATCCACGACGTCGGGTACCTCGAGGCCGGGCTGATCACCTCTCCCGAGATGATGGTCTTCACGGCGGACATGATCGGCATGATGCGTCACTTCACCGACGGCTTCGGGACCGGCGCGGAGGAGCTGGCGCTGGAAGTCATCAACGCGGTGGGGCCGGGCGGCAACTACCTCGGTGAAGACCACACCGTGCGGCACTTCCGGGAGCTTTGGCAGCCCGCGCTGTTCGACCGTCAGCGTTTTGACTCGTGGCAGGCCTCGGGAAGCAAGGGACTGCGCGCTCGTGTCCGGGAAAAAACGATGGACATCCTCTCCAGCCACCGCGGCTCTGCGCTTCCGGACGCAACGGCTCAGGAAGTGGAGCGCGTCCTGGAGCTTCCGCGCCGGCGCTAGGGGTCTTCTGGGCGCGCTTTGGCAACCTCGCAGAGAAGTGCCTTGTACACGGGGAAACCAGAGATCGGGTCGCGGTTCTCGCTGTCGGTGAGCTCGTTCACGTTGCAGCGGCGCCACGCTTCCGGCGCGCTGGACGCGCCTCCACCAGCGTCGGCCTCCACACACCCCGGACGGATATCGTCAGTCACATAGGCTTCGTATCGCAGGCTGCCGCGCGGGCTGCTCACCTCCACGGCGTCGCCGGTCGCGATACCCCGCGCTTCCGCGTCCTGGGGATTGATCCAGACCATCGGGCGCGGCCTCTGTTTCGCAATACCGGAAATGTTGTGGTGCTGCGAGCAGAAGAACGTGCGGTTGCGCGCCCCCGAGTTGAAGACCAGCGGGAACTGCGCCGCTCCAGCGGGATCCGCAATGGGCCCTTCGATCGGCGCAGTGAAGGCCGGGATCGCAGGATACCCGTGCCTCGCCAGGATGCTGGACGCGATCTCGCACTTCCCTGACGGCGTCGGAAAGCCCAGCTTTCCGTCCTCCCGCAGGAGGCCGGTCTCCCACTTGCGATACTGTGTCGGCGGCGCGGGAAGCTCGATGCCGTGCGGGCTTTTCCTGAGCTCATCCAGATCGACGCCCGTGCCGTCAAAGGCCCATTCCAGCATCTCATCAGTGGACCGGGGAAACAGGTGTCCGTATCCGAGACGATCCGCTATCCCCGCGACGATGTCCCAGTCGCTTTTCGACTCTCCGAGCGGCTCGATGACCCGGGGTCGGAGCTTCACCACGTTGTCCAGGATGAGATAGGAGTCGTACTCGAAGGAAGTCGCGGCTGGCAGCACAAGGTCTGCAAACCGGGAATCCTCCGTGAGAAACCGGTCCACGACGAGGAGGAAATCCAGGGCTGAAAAGGCTCTCTTCCAGAGGCCTGGATCAGGATACCCCGTGATGATCGACGCGCCGAAGACGAGCAATGCGCGTACCGGATACGGCTCGTTTCGGAGGATCGCGCGGGGAAGCTCCATGGCCTGGGCTTCGTGCCGGTAGTAGTGGTACAGCGGGTACCTTTCCGCCCCCACGGGAGCACGCGCGCCCGCGGGCGGTGAGAGACGTCGCTTCGCGCTGACCTGGAAAAAACTGCCCGGGGCGCGGATGAGAATCCCGCCCGGCGCATCGAGGTTTCCGGTCAGGGCCCAGATGAGCATAACAGCCCGGATGTTCTGAACGCCGCTGTTGCAGTACTCCAGCCCCGCGTAGCTGACCAGGGACGTCCCGCCGGAGCGCGCGATGTCCCGGGCCGCCTTCCGTGCCACCGCCGCGGGGACACCGGTGATCGGCTCGGAGAGCTCGGGGGTGAACCGGGCCGCGTATTCGCTCAGCTCATCGAACCCCATGGTCCACTCCGACACGAACTTCCTGTCGTACAGTCCTTCCTCGATGATCGTGGCGATCATGGAAAGGGCAAGCGCCCCATCCGTTCCCGGGGTGACGGCGATCCACTGCGCGTCCGCCTTCTTCGCCGTCTCCGTCCGCCGGTGGTCGATCACGATCACCCGGGCCCCGCGCTGCCGGGCGCGCAGGATGGCCGCCATCGTGTCGGGCGGAGAGGCATTTGCCGGGTTCGTTCCCCAGACGACGACCAGGCGCGCCTCGTCGATGTCAGGGACCGTGTCGATCCACCAGATCCCGAACGTCGTTGCCGGCGCGATCACCGCGTGGCTCGCGTAGCAGTTGGACCCGGCGCCCGTCGTGTTGGGAGAGCCAAACGGAAACAGGAGGCTCCAGGCGCAGGTCTCCCGCACGCCTGCCGGTGAGAGCATCTCCCACAGCGACCTCTCGAAGGTGCCGCGCCCGGTGTACAGGCATGCTGCCTCGGGGCCGAAGCGGGCGGCGGTTTCCCGCAGCTTCGCCGCGATCGTGTCCAGCGCCTCGTCCCAGCCGATGCGGCGGAACCTGCCCTCTCCGCGCTCCCCCGTTCGGGCGAGGGGATGGAGCAGCCGGTCCGGCGAGTACAGAATCTCCGGCGCGCGCCCCACGCGGCGGCAGCAGGTACCGCGAAGGCGGCCGGGATCCGGGGCGACACGGGTGATACGGTCCCCGCTCAGGGTGATGCGGACCGGGCAGCCGGAGGGGCAGATTCCGCAGTGACCTTCGATCACGCGGCCTTTGGGGGATGACAAGGTACTCATCGGGAGGTGCCTATCATAGCATATCTTTGCACGGACGTAACACTTCCTCTATAATGTGGCCCACGTGAAAGGGGGAGAACCCATGGGAAACAAGTGCTCCTTCAGGCTCCTCGTCATCGCTGCGCTTCTGGGCGCGGCCGTGCTCGTGCAGGCGGCACCGACGCCGGGCGGCGTCCTGAAGATCGGAAGCCAGCCCGTCAGCAACCTCGACCCGCACTTCGCAACCTCGATCGCAGACATCACGCTCCTGGAGCAGGTCTACCAGCATCTGACGTTCATCGATCCGTATAACCGGCCCGTGCCGGATCTTGCCACGAAGTGGCAGTCTTCCGATGGGAAAGTCTGGGTCTTCACGATCCGTGCTGATGCGCGCTTCAGCAACGGTCAGCCCGTGACCGTGGATGACGTGATCTGGAGCTTCAACCGGCTTCGCGACCCGAAGGTGGGCAGCCCCGCGGCGAACCTGTACAAGGGGATCGTGGACATCAAGTCACTCGATTCCACGCGCGTGCAGTTCACGCTCTCTGACACGAACCCCGAGTTCGCCAGCGACGTGGGAGACTATCACGCCTGCATCATTCCCGCGACCAGCAAGGATCCGGCCAAGGAAAGAATCGGCAGCGGCCCGTTCATGATCAGCTCCTACCTCCCGGAGGACCGGGTGGTTCTGAAGAAGAACCCCTCTTTCGGCCAGAAGGACTCCAGCGGCCGTCCCCTTCCCTATCTCGATGAGATCGACATGATCTTCTCCCCGGACCAGGGCGGCCAGGTGGAAGCCCTGCGCGGCGGTCAGCTCAACTACGTCGGGGGCCTGAGCGCCCAGCTTGCCGATGCCGTCAAGGCGGACCCGCAGACGAAGATCATCGCGAACACGTCCAACATGCACTACTTCCTGCACATGCGCTCGGACAAGGGTCACGTGGCCGCGGATGTCCGGGTGCGGCAGGCCCTCAAGCTGGGAACCGACCAGGAAGCCATTGTCGCCGCCGTGCGCCCCGGCCTCGCCTCCGTGGGTAACGGCTTCACTCCCGTCGGGCCGGCGTTCACCGACTACTACCTGAACAAGCCGCCGAAGCCCGACATCGCAAAGGCGAAGAAGCTCCTTGCGGATGCCGGGTATCCCAACGGCCTGAAGATCACGCTCGCGGCCCAGCAGGCGCTGGACGTGGTTCCGATCGCCACCGTGTGGAAAGAGCAGATGGCGAAGATCGGCGTGGACGTGGACATCCAGATCGTGCCCTCCGACGTCTACTACGGTGAAGGCGAGCAGAGCTGGCTCGTCGCTGACTTCGGAATCACGGACTGGGGTTCGCGCGCCACGCCGGTGACCTACTTCAAGCTCGCCTACCGGAGTGACGCGAAGTGGAACGAGGGCCACTGGTCGGACGCCGAGTTCGACCAGGTCACTGCCAAGGTCGACACGGAGATGGACAAGGCGAAGCGGGCCGCCCTGTATCGGCAGGCCGAGCAGATCCTGATCGACCGCGGACCGGCCATCGTTCCGTACTTCGAAAAGGCGGTTGCGGGGCTGAGCGCGGGGCTGGAGGGCGTCACGCTGGCGTCGGACTGGGCGCGCACGCGCTTCACGCTCGCGTACTTCTCCAAATAGGCCTGCCACGGCGTCCCCGCCGCTCGCGATGAGCGATTCCGGCAACCTCCCCTCCGGCGGCCTCGCGCGCGTACGCGAGGCCCCGCGAAGGGTATGGGGAAGGCTGCGGCGGAACCCGGCCGCGCTCTGCGGCACCGTCATCTTTCTCCTCTTTCTCCTGACGGCGATCTTTGGGACACTGATCGCCCCGTACAGCTTCGAGGCGCAGAGCGTTGCACGGCTCAAGCCTCCGAACACCGCTCACCTGTTCGGCACCGACCAGTACGGCCGGGACATTTTCAGCCGTATCCTCGTGGGGAGCCGGAGCATCTTTCTCCTCAGCGGCGTCGGGACGCTCATCGCCGCGTTCATCGGCGTGACCATCGGGCTGTTCTCCGGCTTCTACGGCCGGTTCTGGGACGAGGCCCTCATGCGCGTCCTGGACGTCCTGCTCTCCTTCCCGCCCCTCCTCTTTGCCCTGCTCCTCCTGGCCACCGTCGGGCCGTCGCCCCTGAACCTCCTCCTCGTGATCTCCGTCCTCTACGTTCCCATGCTGGCGCGCCTGGCGCGCAGCATGATCCTGGACCTGCGGACCCGGGAGTTCATCGAGGCTGCCCGCGTCCGAGGGGAGCGTGATTTGGTCATCCTCTTCGGCGAGATCCTCCCGAACGCCCTCGGCCCTATCCTCGTCGAGATGTCCGTGCGATTCTCCTACTCGATCTTTCTCGTTGCATCCCTGGGCTTCCTCGGCCTGGGCGTGCAGCCGCCGTCCCCTGACTGGGGACTTCAGATCAACGAGGCCCGCAGCTACTTCTCCACAGCCCCCTGGATCCTGCTTTTTCCGGCGGGTGCCATCTCCCTCCTCGTCGTGGCGACAAACCTCATGACGGACGGGCTGCGCCAGCTCCTGCAGCCCGGCGCGAGGGCGTTGTAGCCATGGCCGCTGCCTTGTTCGAGACGAGCCGGCTGTCCATTGGCTACGAGACCGATGCCGGTATGCTCCCCGCTGTCCGCGAGGCGACGTTTGACATCCAGGAGAGGGAATGCTTCGGCATTGTCGGAGAGTCCGGCTCCGGGAAGACGACGCTGGCCATGGGGGCCATTTGCTATCTCAGCGCCAACGGCAGGATCATCAGCGGCTCTTCGAAGCTGCGCGGCCGCGAGCTTACCTCCCTGCACCGCCGGCAGCTGCGGGGCATCTGGGGAAGCCGCATCGGCATGGTCTATCAGAACCCTTCCATGGCGCTCAACCCGTCCCTGAGGATCGGGAGGCAGCTCGCCGAGGTGGCTGCGCGGCATCTGGGGCTTTCCGCCCGGGACGCCCGCCAGAAGGCGTTCGACATGCTCGCCCGGGTTGCCATGCCGGATCCCCGGGCCACTATGCAGCGCTACCCGCACCAGCTCTCCGGAGGCATGCTGCAGAGGTGCGTCATTGCCATGGCCCTCATCACGACGCCCGAGCTGCTCATCCTGGATGAGCCGACCACGGCTTTGGATGTCACCACACAGGCCGTGGTTCTCGATCTCGTGGCAGATCTCAAGAAGGACTTCGATTCCTCCATCCTGTACATCACCCACGACCTCGCCGTCGTCTCCAAGCTCTGCGACCGGGTCGGCGTGATGTACGCGGGAGAGTTCGTGGAGCAGGCGCCGGTTCGGGACATCTACCGGACTCCCCTCCATCCCTACACCCTGAGCCTCCTCGGCTGCGTCCCGCGGTTCCAGCCCGGCCGGCAGAAGAGGCACCTGACGAGCATCCCGGGCGCCATTCCGGGGCTCGATGCGCTCCCCAAGGGGTGCATCTTTGCCCTGCGCTGTCCCTTTGCGGAGGAGCGCTGTACGAGATCCCGGCCGCCGCTCGTGGAAGTGCGGCCCGGCCGCTTCTCCGCTTGTTTCCGCTGGACGGAGCTGCCCTCTGCCGCGCAGTTCGTGGAGGCGGCGCCTCCCATGGAGGTGCACGCAGAGGAACGGGTCGAGGCGCTTCGCATCACGGAGTTGAAAAAGAGCTTCGGCCCCGGCGAAAGGCTGTTTGCCCTGAGAGGGACGAGCGCCCGAAGCGTGCGCGCGGTGGACGGCGTAACCCTGTGGGTGCGCAAGGGAAATACGCTGGGCGTCGTCGGGGAAAGCGGGTGCGGCAAAACGACCATGCTTCGGGTCATCAGCGGACTGGCGCCCCTGACTTCGGGGGAGATTGCCCTGCACGGCGCTCCCCTTGATCCCCGGGTGGAACGGCGGCCGCGCACGGTGCTGAGGCGCCTGCAGATGGTCTTCCAGAACCCCGAGGCATCCCTCAACCCGCGTCACACGGTTGGCCGCGCCATTGCCAGACCGCTGGCCCTGCTCGCCGGCGTGCCGCGCCGGCAGCTGCGCGGCCGCGTGCGCGCGCTGCTGGAATCGGTGAGCCTCTCTCCCTCGTACGCGGACCGGCTTCCCGAGGAGCTGAGCGGCGGGGAAAAGCAGAGAGCCGCGATTGCACGCGCCTTTGCCGCTGATCCGGACGTCATTCTCCTGGACGAGCCCCTCTCCTCTCTCGATGTTTCCGTGCAGGCGGCCCTGGTGAATCTCCTCACGGATCTCCAGGAGAGCAGGAACGTGTCCTACCTGTTCATCTCCCACGACCTGGCCGCGGTCCAGCACCTGTCTCACTGGATCGCCGTGATGTACCTCGGCGTGCTCGTGGAGTGGGGAGGCGCGGAAGACGTGTTTGCCCCGCCGTTTCACCCCTACACCGAGGCGCTTCTCTCCGCGATCCCCGTGGCGGATCCTGACGCGGTGCGCCGCCCCATCCGGCTGGAAGGCAGCGTGCCGAGCGCCGCCAGTGTTCCGGCAGGCTGCCGGTTTCACACGCGCTGTCCGCGGAAGATCGGGAGAGTCTGCGAGACCGAGACCCCGCCTTGGAGAACGGGGCGGGGCAACCACAGCATCTTCTGCCATATTCCTCTCGAAGAGCTGGCGCGGGCACAGGCCGGCGCCGGCGAAGGCCCCGCCGGACCAGCCGGGCCAGCGACCCGGGAGAGCTGAGATGTTCACCTACATCGCTCGCAGGCTGGGACTCGTTCTCCTGACCCTCCTCATCTCCTCCGCGGTCATCTTCCTCGTCACGCAGATCCTGCCGGGCGACGTGGCCCGCGCCCTCCTCGGGAGGTTCGCCACGCCGGAAGCGCTGCACAACCTTCGCGAGAAGCTGGGGCTGGATCGTCCCCTGCTGGTGCAGTACGGGGCCTGGCTTGTGCACTACGTCCAGGGGGACTGGGGCGTGTCTCTCAGCACCGGAGAATCCGTGCTGGCGCTCGTTGGGGCGCGTCTTCGCAATTCAGCGATGCTCGCCCTCGTCGCCTTCGTCATGTACGTGCCGCTGGGAATTCTCCTGGGGCTCTTCTCCGCGCTCCGCCGGGGGAAGGTCTCCGACCAGATCATCTCCATCGCGTCCCTTGCCTTCATCGGGCTGCCGGAGTTCGTGACCGGTGTCATCCTGATCTCGGTGTTCGCCCTGGGATTGAACTGGCTGCCGGCAAGCTCGGCCATCGCGCCGGATGCCGGCTTCGTCGCCGCTCTTCCCCGGCTGATCCTGCCCGGGATCACCGTGTCCCTCGTGAGCCTGGCGTACATCACCCGTATGACCCGCTCCAGCACCGTGGAGGTGCTGTCCACGGACTACGTGCGAAGCGCGTACCTGAAAGGCCTGGGGCCGGCCCGGGTGCTGTTCTCCCACGTCCTGAGAAACGCCCTGCTTCCCACGGTGACGATCACGGCGGTGGGGATCGGGTGGCTCATTGGGGGCCTCATCGTGACGGAGTCCCTGTTCAGTTACCCGGGGCTCGGACGGCTCCTCCTCTTTGCCATCCAGCGCCGGGACCTGCCGCTCCTGCAGGCCATCACGCTTCTCCTCGTGGTGGTATTCAGCGTTTCGAACCTGCTTGCAGACGTCATCTATGCGCTCCTGAATCCGCGCATCAGATACACATAGCCGGCATCCTGCATCCAGCCGCGGAGGCCTCGGCTGCTTCCGTCCCGTCAAAGACGCGTTCCGTGCCGCCGCGCTGGTGGTATCCTCTAGGGCATGAAGAACTCAATGAGAACCGTCCCCCTGGGGGACAGCGGCGCCGATGTGAGCTGCATGTGCCTCGGGGCGATGTACCTGGGCACCCGCACGGACCCGGCTCTTTCGCGGAAGCTCCTGGATGAGTACGTGGACCGCGGCGGCACGTTCATCGACACGGCCAACATCTATGCGCATTGGATTGCCGGCTTCCATGGCGGGGAGAGCGAGACGCTGATAGGCGAATGGATGCGGGAGCGCGGCAACCGGTCCCGCCTCTTTCTTGCGTCCAAAGTCGGCTTCGAATACTCCTCTGTTCCACGGCGGTTGACCGCCTCCCTGGTGCAGGCAGAATGCGACAAGAGCCTGCGCCGGCTCGGCGTTGACACCATCGACCTGTATTACGCCCACGTGGACGACCGCGCCACCCCGATCAAGGACACGCTGGCGGCATTTGGGCGGCTCGTGAAAAGCGGGAAAGTCAGGTACATCGGCGCCAGCAATTTCCTTGCCTGGCGCCTTGCCGACTGCCGGGCGCTGAGTGCAGCGAGCTCGCTGCCCGGTTATTGCTGCATCCAGCAGCGCCACACGTACCTGAGGCCCCGGCGGGGCGCGTCGTTCGACCCGCAGATCGCCGCGAACAGCGACCTGCTTGACTGGTGCGCATCCACGCGTTGTACGCTCCTGGCCTACTCACCGCTCCTCGGCGGCGCCTACACGCGGGCCGACCGGAGCATCCCCGAGCAGTACCGGGGACCCGACACGGAGGCGCGTCTGAAGAGCCTCGGCGCCGTGGCGCGGGAGGTCGGCGCAACAGCGAACCAGGTCGTCCTTGCGTGGCTTATGCAGGCGGAGCCGGAGGCGATTCCGGTCATGGCGGCAGGTGCAATGGACCAATTGAAGGAAAATCTCGGCGCGCTGGACCTGCGGCTTTCGCGCGAGCAGATCGAAACCCTGTCGAAGGCGAGCGCGGTGTAGAAGGCCGGCTTCCGGCCTGACCGGGGCTACGTCGCTGCCTGGAACTTCTTCTCCACCAGGAGCCCGGCAAGCAGCGCGCCTGCCCACGCCAGGCCGGCGCAGACGATCATCACGACCTTGAACGTGTCCACGAACGCCATGCGGATGGCTTGCTGGACCGTGGAAACGTCCTGCGCGGCGACCTCGGCCGGAACCGTTGCCGCGCCCAGGCGGCTCGCTTCAGCAGACAGGGACACGCGGGCGGCTTCCGAGATGCCCGTGCCCTGCACCCGGGCTGAAAGGCCGTGCCCGAACAGAATGAGGGCCAGCGCCCCGACAACGGCGATGGCGAGCACCCCGGCCGTCCTGGACACGGCGTTGTTGATCCCGGAAGCCGTGCCGGCAAGGTTCGAGCCCACGGAGCCCATCACCGCGGTGGTCAGCGGGGCCACGGTGATGCCCATGCCCACCCCGAGCAGGATCACCCCGGGAAAGAACGTCAACCAGTAGCGCGACGGCCCCGGGGTGAGGCCGCTGAACGCCATGACAAGAAACGCGAGTCCCGCGATGGCCGGACCGACGACGAGCGGCAGGCGGGGACCGGATTTGTCCACGAGCCCGCCGGCCCAGCGCGACAAGGCGGTGAGCACGAGGGCGAACGGGGTGAACGCGAATCCCGCGGCGGTCATGCTGTACCCCTGCGCCTGCACGAGGTCCAGGGACAGGAACAACATTCCCGCGCTCAGCGCGCCGTAAAGGGCAAGGGTCAGGAGGTTCGTGCCGCTGAACGTGCGGGAGGCGAACAGGCCGAGGGGAATCATCGGATGCCGGCTTCGGATCTCCACGACGATGAAGCCGGCAAGCGCCGCGACGCCCACGCAGAGGGCCGCGATCACGCGCGGATCGTGGAAGCCCGCCTCCGGCGCGGAGATGAAGCCCCAGGTCAACCCGGCCAGGGCGACGACAAGCAGCCCGGCCCCGAGAAAGTCGATGCGCCCGGCCTGCGCGTTCCTGCTTTCCGGCACCTTGAGAAGGAGCGGAACGAGGGATGCTGCTCCCAGCGGGATGTTGATGAGAAACACGGCACGCCACAATCCCGCGTTGGAGAGAACGCCGCCGAGCACCGGTCCGATCACGGTCACGATCGTGGTGGCCGCGGACCATGTCCCAATGGCCCGTCCACGCTCGGCGGGGCCAAAGAACGACGTGATGATGGCGAGGCTTCCCGGGATCATCAGCGCTGCTCCCAGTCCCTGCACGAGCCGCGCGCCGATGAGAAACCCGATGCTCGGGGAAAGCCCGCAGACGAGGGATGATGCCATGAACAAAGCGATGCCGATGGCAAAGACCCTGCGCCGGCCCAGCACGTCGCCCAGAGACCCTCCCACCGGGATGAGAGCCGCGAGCATCAGGAGGTACGCGTTGACGACCCAGAGGAGCTGGACGCCGCTGGCATGGAGACCTGCCTGGAGGGCCGGGAGAGAGACGTTCAGCGCCGTTCCGTCGATGAACGCCATGCTGGATGCGAAGATCGTGGAAAACAGGACCCAGGGACCGGGTGAACCGGGGCCGCGCTCTGACATGAGGTGAAAGGTACTGAACGCCGCGGGCAGCGGGAAAGGCCCGCGGAAGGCCCGTCAGCAGCCGCCGACCGCCTTACTCCGCCCCTCCCCAGATGAGAGCGGGGCGTGAGCCCTGCTCGGCTGCCCGTTCTCCGGTGCTCCCCTTGGCGGATCCCTGCCCGAGCGCTTCCGCGTAGCGCACGGCAAGCTCGGGCGCGGCGCTTTTCAGCCGCGTGAAGTACAGGGCCGTGTTCGGCGCATCCCGGCGCTCCGCATAGATCCGCGCTGCCAGGAGGTTGAGGAGCGCCGCGTCCTTGTTGACCGCCAAACCTTTCATGACGATTGCCAGCGCGCCGTCGGAGTCACCGGCAAGAAGCCGGAGGTTGGCTAGGTTCACATACGCGGAAACCGCGCGGGGATCATCCGCCATGACGGCGCTGAACGCGGCCTGCGCTTCCTCACGCTTTGCGAACATGGCGTGCAGGATCCCCAGCCGGATCCGCAGCGTGTTGGCCTGACGACCGGAGAGGCCGGCGAGCCGAGTTCCCAGCTCACGAGCCCGTGCTGTATACAGCGCGTCCGTGAATCCCGCAAGTGATGCCGCGTAGATCTTCTCCACCGCGGCGGGCGCCGGATCCACGACCGTGACCGAACTCTCCGGCAGGGGCAGGGGCGGCCAGGCGTCACGCATGCCGGCGAGGGGCAGGAACTCGAAGGGTCCGGCCGCGCGGTACTTCTTCACCAGATCCGAAGCAGCGCCCCAGGCGGCGAAGAAACCCTGACGGAGCACCGTTGTTTCCACCGGGATCCAGACCGTGCCGCGCACGATCACCTCCAGGGAGTCCGTGGAGAAAACGCGTGCATTTTCCGCCGGCTCTCCGGTGTCGAAGGCAAGGAAGATGTGCCCCGGGGTCGTGAGGACCGCCGTCCTGATCCCGACAGACTCCAGGAGCGAGGCGAGGAGCGCCGTCGTATCGCTGCAATCACCCCCCCGGTTGGCGAGCGTGTCCCGGGGGAAGTGCACCGTGTCGATGACCTGCGAGTTTCCGAGCACCCTGGAAATGGGCGTCTCGGGATTGGGCACATAGGTCATGCCGTACGCGCCCAGCGTATCGACGATATGCATCGCGCTGAAGATCTTCTGCGAAAGCTGGAGGCGCTTCGCCTGATCCCCGGGGTACTGAGACCGCCGGGCGAAGTCGCTCACCGTTTTTTCGTTGGGAGTGATGTAGGCCGCGATCTTCCGCGTGTCGTCCCACGTGAGCGCCGTGTTGCGGTTGATCGTGACCGTGGCCACCTTGGTGACCGTCTGCTCCGCTCCGCCGGCCGTGCAGACGGCGTCAACGCGGATCTGCGCCGCCAGATCTTCCTGGAGCAGGAGGATCGAGGGCTTGAAGGTCAAAAGGAGATCGAATGAAGCTTGCGCGCCCGGTGCAAGGCTCGGCATGACCTTGCTTTCCGACGCGAGGTCCATGTATGCAGGGATCTGGGCCTTGACCCGCACCTTCTCCACCGGGGTCGAAAGCTGGTTCGAGATCGTGACCGCTCCCACCGGGTGGGAGAGGTAGTACTGCATCAGCGCCGGAAAGAGGCTGGGGATCTTCACGTCCTGGACAGCGAGAGCCGGGGGCCCTTGCTGCTGCGGGGCGCCGGCCTCGAAGAGCCTTTTCAGATCCTCCATTGCCGCCCGCGCGTCCTTGTCAGTGCGGTCGCGGCTCAGGATCTGCTCGTACGCCTGGAGGGCCTGAGTGTAGGTGAGTCTGGCAGACTCTGGACCCACCGACAGGAGCGTCTGCCGGGTCATGCGGTCCAACTCCGCGGCCGTGCGCTTCAGGTCTGCGATCTCCAGCGCCCGCAGGTGCTCTGAGGCGTCGCGGTTGGCAGGGTCTTCATCCAGCACTCTCTGCCAGGAAGCGCGGGCCATTGCAGACGACCCTGCGGCCTCGTACAACCGCGCGGCCTGGGCCGAAGCAGCAACGGGGTCCGCGCCGGCCCCGGCCTGCAGGGAGACGAGCTTTTCTTCCAGGTCCGTGCGGATGCCCTTGCGGGCGCAGTACGCACGGTCCAGGAGCTTCACGATCCGACGGCCGGTCGTATCCGCCACGTAGAGAAGCCCGCGGCTCCAGTCCGCTGCCACCGACCCGCTTGCCGGTATCTTCTCCACCTCCAGCCCGGCAAAGGAGTCAATCCTCCACACGAGCGAGCCGTCGCGGGAGAACTCGAGAAGGGACCCGCCGGAGAGCACGACGAACGTGCCGTCCGGCCCGATGGCTACCGCCGTCGGAGTGAGCTGCTTGGATGGATCCACGAGCGGAAGCACGTAGTCCACGAGCCGGCCCTCAATGGTGTAGACGCGGAACGCGCGGAGGACATAGTCATAGACCCAGACCGTTGAATCCGGGCTCACCCCGAGGAAGCTGATGTACTCCGAGGCGTTGGCAAACAGCGGGAAATCCGCGCGCTTGCGGCCCATGATCTTCACGGCCTTGCGCGCCGCTGAATCAACGACGAGCACGCCGCCGTCGGGAAGCGCCGCAAAGGGCGCCGCGGCGAGCTCCACCCCGGTCTGCATCTTGCGCGGCGCTGCCGCGTCCGGCTCGATCCGGTACAGGCTGCTGCCCTGCGCCGGCTTCAGGAGGACCGTGCCGGCCGGGGTCACCGCGGCGCCGATGATCGTGACGGGGACTCCCGCGTCCGTCATGTTTCGGGCTGGCTCCGCGATCACCCGGAACGCGTGATCCATGACGACGCTGCCGGTGCCGAGGGCGGCAAGGAGAGCCCCGTCGCCTCCCACGGCGATGGACCACGGGTAAGCATATTGTGAGATGAGCGCGGTGGGCAGCTCATCCACGACTGCCGGCGGCTGAGATCCCGCGGGATACCCGGTGAACGAGCCCCAGAGAAGAAGGGCGGCGCGGGCAAGAAGCGTGGGCAGCTCAGGCGTCGGCATGCCGAGCCACGGGTAAGCGGCGGATTCGGCCTTGTCGGAGACCCGCGTGATGCGCATGACGATGCTCGGGCTGTCCTTGCCGAGGCTTGCGATCAGGTTCAGAGAATAGCCGAATGTTCCGCCGGTCTCCGCACGGGAGATCTCCACCCGACCGGAAGAAATCCTGTTCGCCAGCCCGGCAAGGGAATCGAGAAGCCCCGCCACCAGCTCCTGGTTCTCCGGGGTCCGGGGATCCACGAGCGGGGCCTCGATGCGGATCCGGTCCGGCCCCGCCGCAAACACCGGGACGGACGGGGCGGCAAGAAGAGAAACAAAAAGAAAAAGCAGCAGCTTCTTCACAGCGGTCTCCACTCTGTCCGGGCGCGCGCCGCTTCGGTGCCGTTGCCGCCGTGCACGACGGCATGGTCCAGAGTGCGCCGGGAATCCGAGGCGGTCTGTTCCGCCGTGCCGGGTTTTGGGGCGGCGCCGGGCCGTGCCTCTCCGCCCGGCCCGGTCCTGACAATCACCTCCCCACCGAAAACCATTTCCGCGAGAAAGTCCACGCCGAGGCTGGAAACGGAGAAGTTGTCCAGAAGAGCCGGGCCAGCGCTCTCCACGACCCACTCCACGTAGCGGCTGTTGCTCACGTGCCGGTTGGCATCGAGGTCGCCGAACCGGACCGGGAACCGCAACTCTGACGCCGCGGCGGCTGGTCCGGACAGCTTTTCCAAGTCTGTCGAGAGCGCGCGCGGAGCGTCCAGGGCGGGCCGGTCGAACACGGACTGGATGCGAAGCGGCCGCTTCGACGCGAGGTCTAGCGCGAGCCACGCGCTCACCGCTCGGGCAATGATCGATCCATCAGCCCCGCTCATGGTGAAATCCCGAAGGGCGAACAACCGGTCCACGCCGGAAGGCCACGTGCGGACCGTGACGGACTCCCCGAGGGCAGGGTAGCGCTCGACGGCCAGCCGCAGCCGGGACAGGATCCACGCCAGCCCGCGCTTGCGGAGGTCGTCGGGAGCCACACCGAGGGCCTGCGTGTGATTGCCGGCCGTCTCCTGGAGGAAGTCCCACAGACCCCGCACGGACAGGGTCCCGTGGATGTCCGTATCGAAGAGCTGAACGGTGAACGACGATTCCTGGAGGAGCCGCGCCATGGCAGGCCTACCGGCTCGCCCCGTTGTCAGAAATGACGTTCCCCGACATCGTCAGACCGGAAACGCCGGCAGCGTACATCGTTGCCGCGTTCCCGACGATCCTGTTGTCGGAGATGGTGATGGAGGACACGTCGGTGAGGGAGATCGCCGCGAACGTGTTGTTGTGCAGCCAGCAGCCCGTCACCTCCACCTCCTCCGAGCCCGACAGGTCAACGCCAATGGAGCCCGATCCGGCAAGCTCGCAGCGGGAGATCACGAGACCCTTGACGTTCTCCGCGCAGATGACGGAACCTTCACATTCGTAGGCACTCAGAGGCTGCGCATGGCGCGCCTGGATTCCCTCGATGCGCAGGTCGCGGCCCCCGATGACGGCGATCACGTTCTGGTAAAGGTCCGTGCAGACGATCCGCACACTCCCCTCCCCCCGCAGAGTGAGCCTCTCCCGGTCGGCCAGGGTCACGGCCGCGGCGGAGGAGTACGTTCCCGCTGCAAGCACGATCGTGTCTCCGTTTCGCGCGGCGTCGATGACGGCCTGGAGGGACCGCTGCCCCGACGGGGAG
Source organism: Spirochaetia bacterium (assembly GCA_035542415.1). Classification (GTDB taxonomy): domain Bacteria; phylum Spirochaetota; class Spirochaetia; order SZUA-6; family Fen-1364; genus Fen-1364. The sequence goes on along the minus strand of DATKLM010000076.1, from coordinate 4,821 downwards.
ACGCGCACCGTTTCCGCCGGCAGGACCACGGCCGCCGCAGCGAGCAGGAGGGCAGGCAGCGCGTTCACGCGGACAGGGTATCCCCGCCGCCCGGCAAGGTCAATGCTATGCGCGGCATTGCCGAAAAATAGGTATCGCGTATGAGCATCCGGTGGAAGATCTTCCTCATTGTTCTTCCTCTCATCGTCGCCACCCTTGGGCTCACCGGCGGCTCCTCGTACTTCTCCTCGCGCAACGGCATCACGAGGATTGCCAAGGATTTCCTGGGGTTCAAAGCGAACGAGCTTCGAAAGCAGGCGGAGAGCCAGTGGACGCTCCTTGTCCAGAACAACCTCACGGAGCAGGCCGAGATGGTGTCCGCGACCAAGGCCGCCGTGGAAGGGTACGCGCGCAGCATCATTGCCAGCCCCACCGAGCTGATCGTGGCGCTGGACACGGCAGGGACCGTTGGCATGAGCACGGACACGGTGAGGGTACTCCCCGGGGAAACGCCAGCGCTCGCCGCCCTGGCATCGGCGAAGAGCTCGGACCTCATCCCCAGCATCCGCATCGCGGGAAAAGACCGGGTGGCCAAGGGATTCTGGTTCGAGCCCTTCCAGTGGTACGTCCTGGTGACGGAGGAGCGCGCCGCGTTCTACAGCCTCGTCAACGAAACGACGTTCCGCACCGGAATCATCCTGCTGGGTGCTATCGGCGTCGGGACGGTCCTCGTGCTGATCTTCGCCGGGTACCTCACGCGGCCGTTGACCCGCGTGGCCGGCACCATGAAGTCCATCATCTCCACGAACGACCTCTCCCAGAGGGTCGTCGTTGAATACCACGACGAGATCGGCCAGCTCGCCCAGACGTTCAACCTCATGGTGGAGGAGCTGGAAAAGGCGTACCACCAGATCAAGCAATACGCCTTCAACGCGGTCCTGGCGCAGAAGAAGGAGATGAAGACCAGGAACATCTTCCAGCTCTACGTTCCCAAAGATGTGATCGACAAGGTGCTCGGCAACCCCGATGAGATGCTCGTGGGCAAGGACGAGATTCTTGCCGTGCTCTTCTCCGATATCAGGAGCTTCACGTCAATCTCGGAGAAGATGAAGCCGGACGACCTGGTGAGCGTGCTGAACAGCTATTTCAAGGTCATGGTGGATGTCATCATGAAGCGCGATGGCACCGTGGACAAATACATCGGGGACGCGATCATGGCGTTCTTTGGCGCTCCGATCAAGCACGAGGACGATGGGCTGCGGTCCGTCATGACCGGCCTCGAGATGATCGACGCTCTGCACGCGTGGAATGCCGGCCGTCAGAAGGAAGGGAAAGAGCCGTTCCACATCGGCATCGGCATTCACTACGGCGTCGTGACCGTCGGTAACATGGGCATGGACAAGAAGATGAATTACACGGTCATCGGGGATACGGTGAACCTCGCATCCCGGCTGGAAGGGCTCACGAAGTACTATCATCAGACGCTGATTTTCTCCGAGAGCCTGCTCTCGAAGGTCAAGGACAAGATGCCGACGCGCCTTCTCGACACGGTCGCCGTGAAAGGGAAGAAGAAAGGAGTGCGCATCTACACGGCAACGCGCCGGCCTTCATTGCGCGAGAAAGAGGCCTGGGAGCTTCATAACGCTGCCATGGCGGAGTACTATCAGAGAAACTTCAGCCGGGCCTCCTCCCTCTTCAAAGACGTCCAGCGCGTGCTGCCCGGTGATGAGCCGTCGCGGAAGCTGCTGGAGCGCAGTCAGACCTTTCTCAAGGCGCCGCCCCCGGCGTCGTGGGTCGGCGTGCATGAAATGACGGAGAAATGAGAAAGACGAAGTCACCGCGTGCCCCCGCGGCACGCGTCATGGGCCTTCTTCAGAAAGCTCACGGCCTCCGGTCTTCCTCGTCCGTCGACGGGCGGGAAGAGTTTGTCTTCGAGCCGGACTCCGGCATCTCCCGGGAAGACCAGAAGGACATCATCCGGGAGATCGAGACGGTCACGACGAAAAGCCGCATCGGGGTCACGCCGGCTGCATTCGCCGTGAAGGCGGCCAAGCGCGGCATCCTGTTCCCGGTGCTCGTGAACCTGTTCGCCTTGCTCGTCCTCGGCGGGGGACTCGCCGTTTTCTACTACTTCTTTCAGCGCGGAGAGACGCAGCTCACCCAGGCGGAGACCGGGACCATCACCGCGGAAGGGAAGCTGATCGAGCAGCTGAAGAAGGACTCCGAGGCGCGCCTGCTGGCAAAGAACCAGGAGATCAGCCAGATCCAGGACCGGCTGGCCGAGATCGACAAGCAGCGCCAGGACCTCCAGGCGAACATGGACGCGAAAGTCCGGGAGCGGGAAAACCAGCTCAAGACATCTCTTGCGGCGGAGCTTGAAGCCGAGCGGGCCCGACTGCGCAAGCAGGGCCTGTCCGAGCAGGAAGTCACCAAACGCCTTTCGGACGTGGAGACGCAGAAGAACGAGGAGTTCGCGAAGCAGCTCGTGGCTTACCGGGCGCAGGCGGAGAACGAGAAACAGCAGGCGGACATCAACCTGCGCGCGCTCCGCGAGGAGTTCAACGCCAACCTCGCCCGCACCAACCAGGAGCGGCAGCAGGTCCTGGAGGATTCGAAAAAGAGGGAGGCGGACCTCCAGGCGCAGCTCGAGCAGAGGACCCGGGAAGTGGAGAGCGCAAAGGCGCAGTCCGACAAGGCCCTGCAGGCGCTCCAGTCCCAGAGGCAGCAGGAGGAGCTGGCCTCCGGACAGCTCGTCGGGCTGTACAGCGTGGTGAAAGCGGACATCGCTTCCCGGGACTACCCCAAGGCGCTGGGAAGCCTCCAGGCCATCAAGGACTACGTGAGCCGCGTCGACGTGGCGGTCCTGCCTGCAATCCAGCAGAGACGGGACGTCGACCTGTTCGTCGTGGATTCACTCACCGGCTACGTGCAGGGCCAGCTCACCCCGGCAAGGGCGGACACGAGCTCTCTCGTGGCGGCGGCGGGGCAGATCTCCGACGTGCGCTCCATCGTCGCAAAGGCGGACGAGCAGCTGCGGGCGGGGAACATCGCGGAAGCGGAGAACCTGTATTCCCAGGCCCTGGCAGCCATTCCCGAGATCGCGAAGAGCTACGCGTACTTCACCGACAAGGCGAAAACCGATGAGGACGCGCGGCAGCGTGTGCTCCGCGCAGGCCTTGCCCGGGCCGAGGCAGCGTATGACAACGGCCGGCTCGACGACATGCTGGCAGCGTACAAGGAGGCCCTTGCATACCTTCCGGAAACCTCGGCGCGCCTCGACAAGGTGATCGCGAACATCTCCGCGGCGGGGTCCCAGCAGGGCCTGCAGAAGACCGCCGGCGAGCAGTCCCGCGCTGCCGCGCCGATCCTTGCGCAGGGTGACGCCGCCCTGGCCCGCGGTCAGCCCGCGGACGCCCTGGCGCGCTACCTGTCGATCCTCGAGCGGTATCCCCAGAGCCCGCAGGCGGCCGCGGCGGTCAAGGGGATCTCCAACGCGTCGGCCGCAATGGCCAACGAGGCGGCCGCGAAGCTTGCTGCCCGGGAGAAGGACCTGGCCGCGCGCCTCGTGCTCCTGGAAAAGCAGGTCACCGCCCGAGGAACGGAGCTCACCGGCGTGAAGCAGAGCATCATGAACCTCCTGGGAACGACCGGTGATCCGGCGGCACAGGACAGCGCGGCACTCATGGACGCCCTGACGCGCAGGTTCGGGGACCTCCAGAGCGCGCAGGGAGCTTCGGGTGACCTGGCGACCAGGCTTTCCAAGGCGGAGTCCGGAGCAGCCGCACTGCAGAAGAAGATCGACGCCCTGAGCTCGGAGAATGAACGGCTGAAAGCGGCCGCGGAGAAGTCGGCAGCGGACGCCGCGGCGCGGCAGGCCTCCCTCCAGCAGCAGCCGACGAGCCAGGCTCAGACCGGATCGGGAAGCTCGTCCTCCGCGCCGTCCTCCGCCCAGGAGCTGGCAAGCCTCAAGGCGAAGCTTTCAGCGCTCAGCGGCAGCTACTCCAGCTACACGTCACGGGAAGACCCGCTGCTCCAGACCCGTGGCGACAAGGGGCTGGTGGATGCCAAGCCCTACCTGGACAACTTCCTCGGCTCCCCGCCGGTCCAGGAGACGTTCCCCGGCCTCTACGACCGCATCAAGCGGTACGACCAGGGATTCCTTGCGGCCGGCAGGGCCAACGCCATCCAGGACATGCTCGACGTCATCATCGAGCTGTCGAAGAAGAAGAGTCCGGACGGCCGGCTGAAGTTCCTTGCCGACAAGCTCAGTGCCTCAGGGAGCGACCCCGACATGGCGGACCTCGTCAAGGGACTGCAGAGCCTGATGAAATGATCAGAAGCTCAGGGAATCCAGGTCGGATGTCGCGATCGAATAGACCGCAATGGAGGCCTGATTGTCGCCCTTCTTGACCGGCATCGAAAAGAACAATCGCGGCGTGCCGTTGACATATTCCTCGTAGGCGAAGGAAAGACCTCCCATCGGGAAGCTCGCCTTCATCTTTCCGCTCGAATCATAGACCCGGCCGATGCCGCCCTGCGCCGAGAAGAACTCTCCGTCGGTGAGCAGGGCATCGATCCTGGACGTCACTCCGGCAAGTTGCTGCGTGCTGGACAGGAGCAGGGTGACCGAATCGTACGTCCATTTCCAGAACTGCCACGCGCCGCCCGCGAAGAAGCTAGCGTAGCTCGTGTTCGTTGCCGGGTCGTGGAAGTAGTTGATCCGGGCGTGGACGGGGAGGAACGGGAGCGGCGGAGTTGAGTACAGGTCGGAGTAGATGTTGAAAATGCTCGTGTCGAGGCTCCCGTTGGCATCGTGGTAGACGTTCAGGCTGGAGTCAGATC
>DATKLM010000075.1:0-7162 GCA_035542415.1 Spirochaetia bacterium | reverse complement strand
TTCCCCGCTTCCTGCAGGACGAGGTGGGAAAGGGCGTGCGCGTGTCCAAGGTGGAGAAGGACTACGCCAGCAACACGCGGCTCGCCTACGACCCCACGCATCCGGACGCCATCAAGTCCGGTCCGCGGGCGGGGTACGTGGAGTTTCCCAATGTGAACATCGTGAACGAGATGGTGGACATGATCGCCGCCAACCGCTCCTACGAGGCGAACTCCGCGGTGATCAATGCGACGAAGGCCATGTTCCTCAAGGCCCTCGAGATCGGGAGGTAGTGAATGAACTTTCCGGAGCCCATCCAGGCCGCGGGAGACGTGGTGACCCTGACGCGGACGAACCCCCGGCACCTCGCCGGCATCGGGGAGAGCGCACCGGCGGCCGCGGGCGGCGGGCCTGAGCAGTCCTTCGGCCAGCTGCTCATCGGGGCACTGGGGAGCGTCAACGACAGCCAGATCACGAGCATGGATCTCACCCAGCGCATGATCACCAAGCCGGACTCGGTGAACGTCCACGACGTCACCATCGCTCTCGCGGAGGCGAATCTCGCCCTCTCGATGACGAAGGCCATCGTGGACCGTGCGCTGGCGGCGTACCGGGAAATCATCAACGTGCGGTAAGGGGACGACAGAGGCAGACAGGGCATGACAGGGAGGGGACATGAACGAATGGTGGAAGCGGATCCGTGAGCAGGTCCGGGCCCTCTGGGCCCGGTGGAACACGACCCAGAGGGTGATCCTTTTCGCGGTCATCGGCGCGAGCATCCTCGCCGTGATCCTCCTGTTCGCGTTCAGCGCGGCACCCTCCATGGTGCCGCTCGTATCGAATCCGATCACGAGCACGGACGCGCGCCTGCAGATCTCCGCGAAACTGGACGAGATGGGCGTGCGCTTCCAGCTGCGGCCGGACAACATCTTCTACGTGGCGGACGACACAACCGCGCGGCACGTGAGGATGGTCCTCAACCAGGAAAACCTCATCCCCAAGGGAACCGACCCGTGGGCCCTGTTCGACATGGAGAGGTGGACCACCACGGACTTCGAGCGGGACGTCAACCTCCAGAGGGCCGTCACGAAGCAGCTCGAGCAGCACATCATGGCGCTGGATGACGTGGACAACGTGAGCGTCACGCTCGTCGTTCCCAAGACGGAGCTGTTCGAGGCCGACCAGAAGCCCACAACGGCGTCCATCATCATCACGCCGAAGCCGGGGTCGGACTTCACGACGAACCGCAAGAAGATCGAAGGCGTGCAGCGCCTCATCTCCCTTGCCGTGGCGGGCCTGAAGGCCGACAACATCGTCATTACGGACAATACCGGCCAGCAGCTCAACGACTTCGCCGACCTGGCGGAGGTGGACCGCCTGGAGCTCGCCAAGCGCGAGCTGAAGGTGAAGCAGGAGCTGGAGACCAAGTACAACGGCGAGATCACGAACGCCCTGCGGGACATCTTCAGCCCCGACCGGGTGAGGATCCTCAAGATCGACATCAAGCTCGACATGAGCAAGGTCTCCTCCACGGCGGAGGAGTTCTCCCCCATCGCCATCGAGCCGGCCACCCGGTTCACCCCGCCCAAGTACGCCCCTTCCATAGCCCGCTCCACGCAGTCCATCGAGGAACATTTCCAGGGCACGGGGTACAACCCCGAAGGGCCTCCGGGGCAGGAGGGCCAGACGCCGCCGGCGTACAAGGACCTTTCCAACCTCGTGGGCAAGTACGACAAGTCCTCACAGACCACGAACAACGAGATCAACAAGAAGGTAACGAACGAGGAGAAGCAGCCCTGGGAGATCCGCAGGATCACGACGGGAGTGGCCATTGACGGGGTTTGGAGGGTAAAATACGACCAGAAGGGTCAGGTGCTCCTGAACCCCGACGGAAGCATGCAGCGCGAGTACACTCCCGTCACCGACGACGATCTCCAGAAGGCCAAGGCGCTCATTCAAGGCGCCGTGGGCTTCGACCGGGACCGCGGGGACAACGTGGAGGTCCAGTCCATCCAGTTCGACCGCAGCCGCCAGTTCGAGAAGGAAGACTCCGTGTTCCGCCATGCCATGGCGGTCCGCAGGACCATCTACCTGGTCCTCATCGGCATCGGGCTCGTGCTCCTTCTCGTCCTCGCCTACCGGCTGATCGCCAAGGAAGTGGAGCGGCAGCGGCGCCTGCGTGAAGAGGAGCTTGCCCGCCAGCACCAGGCCATGCGGGAAGCTGCCCTGCGCACCGCGGAGGAACAGGGAGTGGAAGTGGAGCTGTCCGTGGAGGACCGGGCGCGCCTCGAAATGCAGGAAAACGCGGTCAACATGGCCCGCGAGCATCCCGAGGACGTGGCCCAGCTCATTCGCACCTGGCTCGTGGAGGAATGACGGATGGCAAAGCAGATCAGGCCGACAGCGGCTCCCCCGCGGGAGAAAGCGGACCCCAACGCCATGGTCGGGGCCCCGCAGCCCCAGACCAAGCGCGAAGGCAAGGGCGGCCCTGGCCACAAGAAGGCCCTCACGGGGCGCCAGAAGGCGGCCGTGTTTCTCGTGACCCTCGGCTCCGAGATCGCCTCGGAGATCTTCAAGCACCTGCGGGAAGACGAGATCGAGCAGCTCACGTTCGAGATCGCGCGCCTGGAGAGCATCGAGCCCCAGGAGCGGGACCTCGTTCTGATGGAGTTCCACGAGCTCATGATGGCCCAGGAGTTCATCTCCACGGGCGGCATCGACTACGCGCGCGAGCTCCTGGAAAAGTCCCTGGGCACGCAGAAGGCGGTGGACATCATCAACCGGCTCACCAGCTCGCTGCAGGTGCGGCCCTTTGACTTCATCCGCCGCACCGACCCCGCGCACCTGCTGAACTTCATCCAGCAGGAGCATCCGCAGACCATCGCCCTGATCCTGGCGTACCTGGAGCCGCAGAAGGCCTCCGTCATCCTGGGAAGCCTGCCGCACGAGATCCAGTCCGACGTTGCCAAGCGCATCGCGACGATGGACCGGACGTCCCCCGAGGTCCTGCGCGAGGTGGAGAGGGTGCTTGAGAAGAAGCTGTCCACCCTGTCGTCGGAGGACTACACGGCCGCCGGCGGCGTGGAGAGCATCGTGGAGATCCTCAACATGGTGGACCGGTCCACGGAGAAGACCATCGTGGAAAGCCTCGAAGAGGACGACCCGGAGCTGGCGGAAGAGATCAAGAAGCGGATGTTCGTGTTCGAAGACATCGTGCTCCTGGACGACCGCGCCATCCAGAAGGTCCTCCGCGAGGTGGACACGGCGGAGCTCGCCAAGGCGCTCAAGAGCGTGGATTCCGAGGTGCAGGACAAGATCTACCGCAACATGTCCAAGCGTGCCTCCACGCTCCTCAAGGAAGACATGGATTACATGGGCCCCATCCGGTTGAAGGACGTGGAAGAGGCCCAGCAGCGCATCGTGGCCATCATCCGCAAGCTCGAAGAGCAGGGCGAGATCGTCGTGGCCCGGGCCGGCGAAGAGGAACTCGTCGTTTAGAGCCGAAGGCTCTGAACGACGAGGCGGCAGCCGTCTCGCGGAGCGAGACGGCGAGAGCCTAGTCGTAGGGACAAAGGAGTCCAGGAATTGGCGAAAAACGTCTTCAAGCCGCAGGAGATCATGTACCTCTCCCGCAAGATATTCATCGAGCCTCCGAAGATCGTGGCGGAGGAGCCGGTGGAGGAAGCCGCGCCGGTCGAAACGGAGAGGGGCGAATACACCGGTCCCACAGTGGACGACCTGCGCCGGGAGGCGGAGAAGTTCCGCGCGGAGTGGGAGGCGGAAAAGGCGCGCATGATCGCGGAGGCGCAGGCAGAGGCAGAGAAGATCAGGAAGGACGCCGAGAAGGTCGCCTTCGACGAGGTCAAGCGGAAGAACAACCAGGCCCAGAAGATCCGCCAGGACGCGGAGGACCAGGCGCAGGCCATCCTCGCGGACGCCCGGCAGAAGGCGGCAGAGCTGGAGGCGGACATCAAGGGCCGGGTCGCCCAGACGGAGAGAGAGGCGTGGGAAAAGGGCCACGCGGACGGCCACGAGAAGGGGTTCGAAGAAGGAAAGGCCGAGGTGTCGCGCCTCGTGGAAAGCCTCCACACGATCATCACGAAGGCAATCGAGAAGCGGAACGAGATCATCGAAGAGGCGGAGACACAGATCATCAACCTGGTGCTCCTGATCGTGAAGAAGGTCATCAAGGTCATCTCCGAGAACCAGAAGAACGTGGTCATCAACAACGTGGTGCAGGCGCTGCGCAAGCTCAAGAGCCGCGGCGACGTGGTGATCCGCGTCAACCTCGCGGATCTCGAGCTGACGTCGGAGCACGTGAAGGACTTCATGAAGATGGTGGAGAACGTCAAGTCCATCACGGTCCTGGAGGACTCTTCCGTGGACCGGGGCGGCTGTATCATCGAGACGGACTTCGGGCAGATCGACGCCCGCATCTCCTCCCAGCTGCACGAGATCGAGGAGCGGATCCTCGAGCTCATGCCCATCCGCTCGAAAGGCGAGTAGGGGGAGCCGATGGGAGTTTTCGACAAATACACCGCGCGCCTGGAGGACCTGGATCCCATCAAGTACACGGGCATTGTGGAGCGGGTCCAGGGCCTGCTCGTGGAGAGCGTCGGCCCGGCGGCGAAGGTCGGGGAGCTGTGTCAGATCCTCGTGCCCCGGGGCCACGGAACCGTCTGGGCGGAGGTCGTGGGCCTGCGGGGCAAGACCGTCCAGCTGATGCCCTACGACGAGATGGAGGGCATCGAGGTCGGGAACATCGTCATCGGCATGGGAGAGGACCTGCGCATCCCGGTGTCCGCGAAGCTGCTCGGCCGCACGCTGGACTCCATGGGACGGCCCATTGACGCGAAGGGCGATATCGGCTCCGACGAGTGGTATTCGGCGTTCAACGCTCCACCGGACGTGCTGCGCCGCAGACGCATCCGGGAGATCATCACCACGGGCATCCGCTCCATCGACGGCCTGCTCACCGTCGGCAAGGGGCAGCGCATGGGGATCTTCGCCGGGAGCGGCATCGGCAAGTCCACGCTCCTGGGCATGATTGCGCGCAACACATCGGCGGACGTGAACGTCATCGCGCTGATCGGGGAGCGCGGCCGCGAAGTGCGTGAGTTCATCGAGAATGACCTCGGGCCCGAGGGACTGGCGCGCTCCGTGATCGTCGTCTCCTCCTCCAACAAGCCCCCGCTGGCGAGGATCCGCGGGGCCTACGTGGCCACGGCCATTGCGGAATACTTCCGGGACGCCGGCAAGGACGTCATGCTCCTGTTCGACTCCGTCACCCGGTTTGCGCGGGCGCAGCGGGAGATCGGCCTGGCCATCGGTGAGCCCCCGGCGAACCGCGGATTCACTCCTTCCGTCTTCTCCATCCTGCCCAAGCTCCTGGAGCGCAGCGGAACCTCGGACCGGGGAAGCATCACCGGCTTCTATACGATCCTCGTGGAAGGTGACGATATCGACGACCCGGTTTCGGACAACGTGCGCGGCATTCTGGACGGTCACATCGTCCTGACCCGCAAACTGGCCAGCCGCAACCACTACCCGGCGGTGGACGTGCTGCAATCCATCTCGAGGCTTGCCAACCAGATCACCGGGCCGCGGACCCGCGAGGCTGCCGGATACATCAAGCGCATGATGGCCACGCACGCCGGCGCGGAGGACCTGATCAGCGTCGGGGCCTACGTGAAGGGAAGCAATGCCGAGATCGACGAAGCCATCGAGAAGATGCCCGCCATCGATGACTACCTCATTCAACGCATCGAGGAGAGGGCGCCCCTCGCGGAGTCCCTGCGGCGCGCGGGAGAGATCGCGGGAATCGAGATTCCGAACGCGGAACTGGGAGCGGCTGCGCCTGCCGCGCCCGTGCTGACGGAGGAGAATGCGGCGGTTCCAGTTCAGGCTTGAGAGATTCCTCGAGCTTCGACGGTGGAAGGAACGCGAGTGCGAGATCGCGCTCGCGAAGGTCCTCGGGGAATGTCTCGTGCTTGAACGGCGGATCGCCGACATCGCCGTGGAGGTCTCGGCGAGCTTTTTCACCGTCTTCACGACGGGAGGGGCCGTCGACATCGGGACCATGGCCCGGCGGGAGCTGTACGTGCTTCGCCTGGCGCAGGAGCGGGAGCGCACCGAGGCGACGCTCGCGGAGAAACGCGTGGAGCTGGAGGAAGTCCGCGCGAAGTACGTGGAAGCCGCCCGGGCCCGCAAGGTGCTGGACAAGCTCAAGGAACGGCGGGCGGACGACTACTACGAGCGCCAGCTCGACGAGGAGTTCAAGACCGTTGACGAGATCAATACTGCCGCGCAGTCCCGGCGCGATGTGACCGCCCCCGCCGGGGCGTGATCGCGACAGCCGGACCGGAGCAGCAGGGAACGGGAGGGGGGGCCGTGGCAGAGTTCGGTGAAGTTCGACCCGGAGCGAGGATCTTCATCCTCCTTCTCCTTCTGATCGTTCTCACCCTCGGGGGAATGATCTGGTTCGACTACCTGGGGATCATCGACGCAAAGGCGACCCTCACGCCGGTGTACGCCGCCCTCGGCTTCCAGAAGCGGAGCGTCATCGCGGCGTCCGATGATCCGAACCTCCTCGACAAGGAGAGGCTCTCCAAGGAAGCGGACGCTGTCGCCCTGCGCCGGCAGGACCTGGACAGGCGGGAAGCCGACCTTGCGAAGAAGGAGAAGGATCTCACCCAGCTCGGCCAGGACCTTGCCGACAAAGAGGGCGCCCTGGCGTCCCGTGAAAAAGCGTTTAATGACCGGGTCAAAGCGTTCGAGAATAGAAGGGTAAACCTCGAGCAGAATGCGAGGTACCTGACGAGCATGCCGCCGACCAACGCGCGCGACATTCTCATGAAGATGGAAGATCAGGACGTGATCGACCTCTTCCGGATCGTCGAGGCGCAGGCCCAGAGGGCGGGGCAGGATTCGCTCGTGCCCTACTGGCTGTCGATCATGCCGGCCGACAGGGCAGCCGCCTTGCAGCGCAAGATGGCGAGGAATACGGGAGGTTAGAGTGCAGGCAGCAGCGCAGACAGCGCTTCCCCGGGGCGATACCCAGGCCGCTACGGCTTCCACGAAGAGCAGTCTCGGCCCGAAGGCCCACGGGAGGACCGGGCTGCGCGGCGTTCCTGTCGCTGCGGTCACGACGGCGGCCGTGCACTCCGCGCGCCTCGCCGGCCCA
>DATKLM010000074.1:0-12020 GCA_035542415.1 Spirochaetia bacterium | reverse complement strand
TCTCCGGAGGCATCGACTCTCCGGTCGCCGGCTGGATGATGGCCAAGAGAGGGATGGCGCTGGATGCGGTGTACTTCCACTCGGCGCCGTTCACCTCGGAGAAGGCGCGGGAAAAAGTGGAAGACCTCGTGCGCACGCTCTCACCGTGGATCCCCGGCATCACGCTGCACGTCGTGCCGTTCACGGCGGTCCTGGCCAGGATCAAGGAGCGCTCCCCGCAGGAGGAGATCACGCTTCTCCTGCGCGCCTGCATGATGCGGTTCTCCACCCTGCTTGCCGCAAGGCGCGGCGGGGAATGCCTCGTGACGGGTGAGAGCCTCGGCCAGGTGGCAAGCCAGACCGTGGAGAGCATCGCCTTCACGGGAGCGCTCACGGACCTGCCGGTCTTCCGGCCGCTCATCGGCCTGAATAAGGAAGAGATCATCGATACGGCGAGGAAGATCGGCACTTTCGAAACGTCCAACCTGCCGTACGAGGACTGCTGCGTGCTGTTCTCTCCCGCGCACCCGCTGATCCACCCGGAGATGGCCCGCATGAAGCGGGCGTACGAGTGCCTTGACGCTGAAGGCCTGATTCGTGAGGCACTGGAGAAAGCGGAAGTGTTGAGCTTCTAGGCTTGGGCCAATCGCGCGAAGCGCGATCTCCGGTAGACGAGGGCGTCTGAGTGTTCAGCCCAGCTCGCGTGAAATCAACTGGCGGCTGCCTTTTCCTTGGGCTTTTCCGAGGAGCTCTTTTCTGAGGAGCTCTTCCCCGACGAACCCTTCTCCGAGCTGCCCGTTGATTCCCCGGACTTTTCCGAGCCCTTTTCCTTGTCCTTGCCCGAGCTTCCGTTGGCGCCAGTGAGCGCGGAACTTTTCTTGTAGTCCGTGGTGTAGAAGCCGGATCCCTTGAAAATGACCCCCATGCCTCCGTTGATCACCCGCTTGACCGCTGACTTGCAGACAGGGCAGCGGGAGAGAGGCTCGTCCTTGATGCTCTGAAACGCTTCAAAGGTGTGGCCCTTCGTGCATCGGTACTCGTACGTCGGCATGTCCTGGACTCCTGACTCCTCGAGTGCGGTACATGACCCCACGATGGCGTTATGCCACCGGTCGTTCTCTTTTTAGAGAATATAGCAATTGCAGTACATTGCGGCAAGAGCCCGTGACTCTCCAGCGCTTGACCTTGCGGGCCGCCCTTGCGAGCGCGGCCTGTGCAAGCGCAGTCAGGTCTTGCGTATGGGAATCCCGTTCCCGGCGAGAAAAGACTTGATGGCGCCGAGGCTCCACGTCCCGTAATGGACCATGGAGGCGATGAGCGCCGCATCCGCGTGCGCCTCCCGAAAAACGTCCAGAAGATGCTGCGGCTTCCCTGCTCCGCCGGATGCCACGACCGGGATGCCCACTCCCTCCGCGATGATCCGGGTCAGCGTGAGCTCGTACCCGTCCTGGGTGCCGTCGGCGTCAATCGAGTTGAGAACAATCTCCCCCGCCCCGAGGGACTCCGCCCGGCGCGCCCACTCCAGCGCATCCAGGTCCGTCGGGGTACGGCCGCCGTCGATCACAACGCGGTACCCCGACGGCATTGCCGGGTCCCGCCGGGCATCCATGCCAAGCACGATGCACTGACTGCCGTACAGCGAAGCGCCGTCCGTGATGATGTGGGGCGCGCGGACGGCCGCGGAATTGACGCTCACTTTCTCAGCGCCGGCGAGCAGCACTTCTCTCATTTCCTCCCGGGAAGAGATGCCGCCGCCCACGGCGAACGGGATGAAGACCTGCTCGGCAACCCGCCGCACCGTGTCAATGCGGATCTTGCGCCGCTCCGCGGAGGCAGTGATGTCATAGAAGACCAGCTCGTCCACGCCGTCATCGTAGTAGCGGCGCGCCATCTCGACCGGATCGCCGATGTCGGCATTGTCCTTGAACTTCACTCCCTTGGTCGTCCTGCCGTCCTTGACGTCCAGGCAGACGATGACGCGCTTCTCAAGCACGGAGCGGCTCCCGAATGTCCTCCTGCCGGCAGCCGTCCCAGGCAATATAGTTTGACAACAGACGCAACCCCACCCGGCCCGACTTCTCCGGATGGAACTGGACCGCGACCAGGTTGTCCGCCGCGACCGCGGACGCGAACTCCAGGCCGTACTCCGTTGTCCCCGCCACGTGCGCCCCCCGCGAGGGAACCGGATAGTAGGAGTGAATGAAATAGAACGAAGAGTCCTGGGGAAGACCCGAAAACACCGGGTGATCCACGGAGAACCTCACCGTGTTCCACCCCATGTGGGGAACCTTCATTCCCGGGGCCGTCACGAAACGGCGTACCTCACCGGGGATGAGCCCGAGGCAGGGAGTGTCACGCTCGTCGGAGTGGGTGAAGATCACCTGGCACCCGATGCAGATGCCGAGCATCTTGCGGCCGGAGGCATGGAACGAGCGCAGGGCTTCGTCCATCCCGGTACGCCTCAGCTCTGACATGGAGGCTGCGGCCTCGCCGTCGCCGGGGAAGATCAGCGAACCGGCAGATGCCACCTCCTCCGGCCGGGAGGTGACGAAGAACTCGGCACCGAGGTGCCGCAGGACATTCTGCACGCTCGCCAGGTTTCCGGCCCCGTAGTCGATGACGGCAATGAGGCTCGTTTTCAACTGGCAGGCCCCGGGGAGGACTTCTCTCCCCTGATGAAGGAGAAGAACAGCGGAAGGATCTCGGCGTCGCTCAGGGTGATTCCCCTGACCTTGACAAGGGCTCCCTCCGGAAGCACTGAAATCGACTGCAGGCGCCCGGCGGCATCCGAGATGTTCTGACCCTTCAGCCATGCCACGATCATGACGCGAAGGAGAAGAGCCACAACCTTCGCCTTCTGCTCCGAGGGGGTGCCGACAGTGGCGGCAACCGAGTAGCCTCCCGATGTCTTCATGGCGTTGATCCAGACATCACGGATCGGGAGACGCATCTGTCCCCCTTCCGCAGCGGGCTGGTCCACGTCGTCCTGCCCCATGCGGTCCGGCAGGCGGGGCATGTACAGCACGACGTCAGCGCTTCCCATGTCGCTTGCCACTTCGGGGGGAATGGGGAGAGAAACCGGGGCCTTGTACCGCTGGAGGAGGGACGGCATGCCGCCGTTGGCAGCGACGAGCGTGGCGTTGTTCGGCACGGAGAGCTCGAGGTCAGCCTTGTTCCACGCGAAGTAGCTGCCGTCCGGGACCTTGACCTCTTTCCATTCCTTCCTGCCGGAGAGGCTCATCCCGATGAGGAACGAAGGATAGTCCCCGAGAGCGACCGCGGAAAACTTTGCCGGAGCCCCCCGGGAGAGCGTCACGGAGGCAAGGAGGCGTTTGGTCCAGTCCGCAAACTGCATGACGTCACGATAGTCTGGCCCGCCCGCCTCAAGGGTCTTCTTGATGAGCGCTGCCGAGGATTTGACGGAGACGGAGATGTAGATCGACGCATCTCCGGGGAGCACGCCCATCCATTCCGTTGCCGAGCGCGTGGGAACGGTGGCACAGGAGAGCAGGACCGCGGCGGCAGCTGCGGCGAGCGCGGTCCTGAGAAGCCGACCCGCGCGGGCCGCGGCTACCGGGATGCCCGGGCCAGTGATACTTCGCACGTCTCTTCCCCGCACTCGATCCGCTCCGCGTCCGGCTCCTTCTTCCAGGCAATGGAAACGGCGAGGGTTTCCGACAGGAGGTGTTCGCGGTGGTTCTCCGCGGCAGCCTGGACGGCCTTCGACCCGGAAATGCTCAGCGTGATTCTGTCAGAGACTTCCAGGCCTTTTTCCTTTCTCAGGTTCTGGATGCCGCGGACGAGGTCCCGTACCATGCCTTCCTCGATCAGCTCCGGGGTGAGCTCCGGGTCCAGCGCCACGGTAAGAGACCCGTCGTTGATCACGCGGAGGTTTTCCTTCTCGATGCGCTGGATGTCGACTCCCTCCGGAGTGAGGGACACGCTGCGGCCGTCCAGCTCGAGGGGGACCTCACGCCCGGCGAGAAGGTCATGGATCCGCGGAAGCGGAATCTTTCCGATGAGCTCGGCCGCGGCTTTCATGTCCTTGCCCAGGATCTTTCCCAGCACACGGAAGTTCGCCTTGGGCCGGTACTCGACCAGCTCGTCCTCATTCTCCCGGAAGACAACGCTCTTGACGTTCAGCTCCTCCCTGATCAGCTCTTCCATCTCTCCCAGGATCCGCCTCTCCTCCGGGTCCCGCGTCACGAGGTGCAGCGCCTTCAGGGGCTGGCGCGTCTTCAGGGAATACTGCGTGCGCAGGCTGCGTCCCATGGACACGGTCTTCACCGTCACTTTCATCTTCCGTTCCAGCTCCAGATCTCGCCGAGAGGGGTCATACACGGGAAAGTCCGCGAGGTGGATGCTCTGCGGCATGGACGGGAGCCTGAGGTTCGACCAGATCTCCTCCGTGATGAACGGAATGAAGGGGCAGGAGACGAGGATCAGCTTCATGAGCGCCGTATGCAGCGTCTGGTAGGCTTCCTGCTTGTCGCGGTCCTCTCCCGACCTCCAGAAGCGCCGGCGCGAGCGGCGGATGTACCAGTTGTTGAGCAGGTCGATGAATTCGACAAACGAGTCGACGGCGCGCTGCAGCTCGTACGCGTCGAGCTGCGTCGTGGCCTCCTGCACCGTGCGCTCCGCCTCGGAGAGAATCCACCGGTCCAGGGCGTTCGACGGGGAGGAGGGCGGCCCGCTGACCGTCACCTTGTCGATGGTTGCGTAGGTGACAAAGAAGCTGTACGCGTTCCACAGCGGGATGATGACGTTCTTGACCACGTCCTTGACGCCGGCGTCCGAGTAGCGCAGGTCCTCTGCCTTGAGGACCGCCGAGTCCACGAGGAACAGCCTCATGGCATCCGCCCCGTAGGTGCCGATGACCTCCACGGGATCGGTGTAGTTCCGCGCGGACTTGGACATCTTCTTGCCGTCGGAGTCGAGGATCAGGCCGCTCACGATCACGTTGCGGAACGTCGGCTTGTCGAAAAGCGCGGCGCCAAGGACAACGAGGGTGTAGAACCAGCCCCGTGTCTGGTCGATGGACTCCGAGATGAAGTCAGCGGGGAAGTGCGCCTCGAAACGCTTCTTGTTCTCGAACGGATAGTGGTTCTGGCCGTAGGGCATGGCGCCGGACTCGAACCAGCAGTCGAGGACCTCGGGGATGCGCTTCATCGTGCCGCCGCACGAGCACGCCCACGTGATGTCGTCGATGAAATGCTTGTGCAGGTCCGACGTCGTCCTGCCGCTCTTTTGCTTCAGCTCAGCGCGGGAGCCGATGCATTCCATGCGGTTGCACGCTTCACAGCGCCAGATGGGAAGAGGGTTGCCCCAGTAGCGGCTGCGGGAAATGGCCCAGTCCCGCGCGTTTTCCAGCCACTTGCCGAATCGACCCGTCTTGAGATGGGACGGCACCCAGGAGATGGCGTCATTCGCGGCGAGCATGTCTTTCTTGATCTTCTCGATACTGACGAACCACGACGAAATGGCCCGGTAGATCAGCGGACTGCTGCAGCGCCAGCAGTGAGGGTAGCTGTGCGTGTGCGATTCACTGCGGGCAAGGAGATGCTGTTCCTTGAGCGTGCGGATGATGTCCTTGTCAGCGTCCTTCACGTACGTTCCACTCCACGGCGGCACGTCCGCCGTGAACTTCGCCTCCGCGTCCACGGGAACAATGACGGGAAGGCCGCTTCCCTTGAGCAGGTTGTAGTCATCCTCTCCGAAGCCGGGGGCAATGTGGACGATGCCCGTGCCTTCCTCCGTGCTCACGAAGTCACCGATCCACGTGCGGAAGGCGCCTTTCTCTTTCAGGTCTGCAAAGAAGGGGAACAGGGGCCGATACGAACGGCCGGCGAGCTGGGACCCGGTGTAGCGCTGGACAATCTGGTACGCGTCCGCGCTCTTGTAGTAGGCCGGAAGCCGATCCTCAGCGAGGATGTAATTCTCAGTCCCGTCCTTCACCTTCACGTAGCTGATCTGCGAGCCCAGGGCAAGGCCGAGGTTGGACGGCAGCGTCCACGGCGTCGTCGTCCACGCGAGGAAGTACGTGGACGGCTCGCCGTCCACGGCGAACTTCACCGTGATGGCGGGATCGGAGACATCGACGTAGCCTCCGAGGTTCAGCTCGAAGTTCGACAGGGACGTGGAGCATCGGGGACAGTACGGGAGGATGTAGAATCCCTCGACAAGGAGCTCCTTCTTCCACAACTCGCTCATCACCCACCAGATGGACTCCATGTAGTCCGGGTCCATGGTCTTGTAGTCGTTGTCGAAGTCCACCCACCGGCCCAGGCGGGTGATGACCTTCCGCCACTCCCTGGTGTAGCGCAGAACGATGGAGCGGCACGCCTCGTTGAACTTCGCCACTCCGTATTCCTCGATCTGGCGTTTTCCCGAGATGTGGAGCTCCTTCTCCATCTCGTACTCCACCGGCAGTCCGTGGCAGTCCCAGCCGAAGCGGCGCTCCACCTTGTACCCCTTCATGGTCTGGTAGCGGGGGATCACGTCCTTCACGGTGCTGGGAACGAAATGTCCGAAATGAGGGAGCCCGGTTGCAAACGGGGGACCGTCGTAGAAGACGTACTCCTCCCTGCCCTCGCGCTGCATAATGGATTTCTCGAAGATTTTCTCCTTCTCCCAGAAGTCGAGCACCCGCTCCTCCATCCGCGGGAAGCTCACCTTGGGATCGACGGGCTTGTACAAACGATGGCTCCTCTCAAGCGACTATATACGGAGAAAAAACGACAGTAGTCAAGGACGCCCGCGTCTGGTTAAATACACGCCACGCTATGAAGAAATACCGCGACCAGTGGCGCTCACGCGTCGCCGCGGCGATCGTCGCAGCGGCCGGGAAAGCCGGCGCGGGCGCCGTGGACCCTGCCGCGCTCGTCACCGAAACGCCGCCCCGGCCCGAGATGGGCGACATCGCCTTTCCCATGTTTCCGTTCGCGCGCTCCTTTCGCAAGGCCCCTCCCGCCATCGCGCAGGATGTGGCCCGCCAGCTCGTGGACGCGCCCGAGGTCAGCGCCGGTGACGCCGTGGAGGCCGCAGGACCCTACGTCAACGTGCGCCTTGCCCACGCGCCGGTCATTCAGGACATCCTGGGCGATATTGCGGCGCACGGGGATCGCTACGGCAGGGGAACACTCCTGGAAGGCCAGCGGGTGACTTTGGAGTTCTCCTGCCCGAACACGAACAAGCCTCTGCACCTGGGTCACCTCAGGAATGACGCAATCGGCGAAAGCCTGTCCCGCATCCTTGCGGCCGCAGGCGCGACCCTGAGAAAAGTGAACCTGATCAACGACCGCGGGGTCCACATCTGCAAGTCCATGCTCGCCTACCAGATGTTCGGCGGGGATGCAACCCCGGAGTCCACCGGCATGAAGGGCGACCATTTCGTCGGTGACTACTACGTGAAGTACGCCCAGTACGCCAAGGATCACCCGGAAGCGGACGCGCAGGTCCGGGAGATGCTCCGACGCTGGGAGGAAGGAGACCCGGCCACCGTGGCGCTGTGGCGGAAGATGAACGGCTGGGTCATCGCTGGAATCGAACAGAGCTACCGGCGGACGGGAGTCACCTTCGACAAGGTGTACCTGGAAAGCGACATCTACAAGTTCGGCCGGGATGAGGTCCTCCGCGGCCTGGAGCGGGGTATCTTCCAGAAGGACGCGGACGGCTCGGTATGGGTGGATCTCACCGATGAGGGAATGGAGCGGGAGGTCCTCCTCCGCAGCGACGGAACGTCGATCTACCTCACGCAGGACGTCGGTACGGCAATTCAGCGGTCACGGGACTGGCCGTTCGACCGGATGATCTACGTCGTGGGATCCGAGCAGCGGCACCACTTCCAGGTCCTCTTCCGCGTGCTGGCCCGTCTGGGATATCCATGGGCCGCAAGCCTCCACCACCTCGCGTACGGCATGGTGAACCTCCCCGAGGGAAAGATGAAGTCACGGGAAGGCACGGTGGTGGATGCGGACGACCTCCTGGATGAGCTGGAAGGGCTTGCCGTGGAGGAGATCAAGGCGAAGGAGAGGGAGGAGGACGTCGGGGACCTGTCAGAAACGGCACGTGACATTGCCCTGGGCGCACTCCACTACTGGCTCCTGCAGATCACCGCGGTCAAGGACATGACTTTCGACCCGAAGGAGTCCATCTCCTTCAATGGAAATACCGGACCCTACCTCCAGTACACCGGAGCCCGCATCTCGAGCATGCTGCGCAAGTTCGAGGAACGCCGGGCGAAGTACTCCGGCGGCCGCCCAGACACGGGCGCGCTGACCCTGCCGGAGGAATGGGAGATCGCAAAGAGCCTCGCCCTTTTCCCGGAGACCGTCAGCGCCGCGGCGCATGACCTCAATCCGTCCGTCATGGCCGCGTACCTCTTCGAGCTGTGCAAGAGCTTCAGCCGCTACTACCAGGACCATCCCGTGCTCCGCAATGAGGACGTGAACCTCGTTCACTCCCGCATCGCACTGGTCAGGGGGATGCTCCAGGTACTGCAGAACGGCCTTTCCCTCCTGGGGATTCCCTTCCTCTCAGTGATGTAAGGACGTTCGTCAGGGCGAACGTTCCGTCCTGCCGCAGGTATCCGAGCCGGAGGTAACCGGGAAGGCCGGCGGCCGGAAGACGGAACGAGAAGGACCTCGCCGCGGCGTTCCAGTCCTGGGGATCAACGGGCTCGATCCCGGCGATCAGCCGCGCGGCGGCGGCATCCGTGGTGGCAAACCTGCCTGCCACCGTGACTCCGGCGGGGCCGCTGACCACGTCGAGGTCCTCGACGAGCTTCTGGCAGAACAGAACTACCCAGACCCGTCCGACCGATCCCCAGCCAGCATCTGTCCAGTACTGGTTGATGATCAGGCCGCGGTGAGCGGTGCTGGCTTCCCAGCCCATCTCCACGGCCGCGAGATCCGGACCTGCGCCGATAATCTCTCCCACGCGGACTTCCGTCCCGCCGTGCGCGCGATATCGGTCCAGCGCATTCGTTCCGTCAGCACCGTGGTGGCTCAGGGTCCCCGCCGCTGCCAGAACGGCGGCCCAGTCGCCGGCAGTCCGTGAGAGGAGGTCGTCGCAGTGCACCGCGGGAGCGCCGGCGGCGCGGCGAAGGCCGTCCAGCCACGCACGCGGACTCTCCTGTGCCAGGGCCGGCAGACCCAGGAGGAAGCAGGGAAGGGCGAGAAGCAGCGTCACACGCGGCCTTTTCATGGACCGGGAGATTCTATATAGTAGCCGCAGTTTTCCACAAGGAAAAATCCCGGAGAGCTCCATGGCAGACCTCGACGGCATACGCAACATAGGAATCATCGCACACATCGACGCCGGCAAGACGACGACGACCGAACGGATCCTCTACTACACCGGCAAGACCCATCGCATGGGAGAGGTCGACGACGGCGAGGCGACCATGGACTGGATGGACCAGGAACAGGAACGGGGAATCACGATCACCGCCGCGGCAACGACCTGCTACTGGCGCGACCACCAGATCAACATCATCGACACGCCGGGACACGTGGACTTCACCGCGGAGGTGGAGCGGTCCCTGCGCGTTCTGGACGGCGCCGTGGTGATCTTCAGCGCCGTGGAGGGAGTGGAGCCGCAGTCCGAGACGGTCTGGCACCAGGCAGACCGCTACCGCGTGCCGCGCGTGGCGTACATCAACAAGCTGGACCGCATTGGCGCGAGCTTCTCCGGGGTCCTGGAAGAAATGAAGGCCAAGCTGGGCACCGTGCCCCTCCCCCTGCAGCTCCCCATTGGCGCGGAAAGCGATTTCCAGGGAGTCATCGACCTCGTGGAAATGAGGGAACTGCGCTGGTTACAGGACGACCAGGGCGCAACCATCGAGGCGTCGCCCATCGATCCCGGCAGGCTTGAGGCGGCCCGAAAAGGCCGGGAAAACCTCCTGGACCAGCTGTCGCACATTTCCGACAGGCTGACCGAGCTCTACCTCGCCGGCGCGGAGATCCCGACGGACCTGCTGCGGAAGGCCCTCCGGCAGGGAACACTCAGCCGTCACTTCACCGCCGTGCTCTGCGGCGCTTCTTTGCGCAACATCGGCGTGCAGCCTGTTCTGGACGCCGTGGTGGACTTCCTCCCGTCCCCCCTTGATCTGCCCCCCGCCCGGGGCCACCACGTGAAGAAGAACGAAGAGGTGGAGGTGCCGTGCAAGCCGGAGGCTTTCGCCCTGGGGCTCGTCTTCAAGCTCCAGGCCAACCGGGAGACCGGCAATCTCTGCTACGTACGTCTGTACTCGGGGAAGATCAGGGAAGGCCAGACCGTTTTCAACGTCAACAAGAGGAAAAGGGAGCGGGTCAACAGGATCCTGCGGATGCACGCCAATCACTCCGTTCAGCTCGACCACGTGGAGGCGGGTGATATCGCCGTGTTCATCGGCCTGAAGGGCTCGCAGACCGGCGACACCCTCGGGGTGGAAGCCTTCCCGATCCTGCTGGAGAAGATGCACTTCCCCGAGCCGGTGATCTCCGTGGCAATCGAGCCCCGCACGCTGTCGGAGAGGAAGAAGCTCGGGGAGGCGCTGGAAACGCTCGCCCAGGAGGACCCGACGTTTTCCGTGAAAGAAAACGAGGAGACGGGAGAGTTGATCATCTCCGGCATGGGAGAGCTCCACCTCGACGTCCTGGTGACGCGGATCTTCCGGGAGTTCAAGGTGGAAGCACGTGTGGGGAAGCCGCAGGTGTCGTACCGCGAGAGCATCAGCGCCGAGGTCACGCACGTGGAGAAGTACCACCGTATGATCGCCGGCAAGGAGCACAACGCGACGATCACGATTTCCGTGAAGCCCCTCCCGCGGGGCCAGGGCAACGCGTTCTCCAGCGCGATCTCCGACGGCGCCCTGCCGGAGGAGCTCGTCACGGCCGTGGAACGGGGCGTCACCGCGGCGTTCGGCTCCGGCGTGGTGTACGGATACCCGGCGCTGGACATCGGTGTGACGCTCGTGGAGGCGGAGTACCACCAGGCCACGTCCACCCCCATTGCCTTTGAAGCCGCCGGCGCCATGGCCTTCGACGCCGCCTGCCGCAAGGCCAACCCGATCCTCCTGGAACCCATCATGGCCGTGGACGTTCTCACCCCGTCGGAGTTTTTAGGTGAGGTCATTGGAAACCTGAACGCCCGCCAGGGCGTGATCCAGAACGTGGAGAGCAAGCCGGGGGCGGACCATGTGAAAGCCCGGGCGCCGCTGGTCGCAATGTTCGGCTACTCCACGGCTCTGCGCAGCGCGACGCAGGGCCGCGCCACGTTCACCATGGAGTTCTCGCATTTCGCGGAGAAAGTCGGGGGATTCAGCGCGACCTGAACCGGGCTGCGCCGGGACGCGGAAGGCCCCTTTTGTTGACATTTTCGGCCTGACGCACTACAGTACCTGATCCTCTCACAGCAAGGAGCCACAGAATGAGTGTTCCGACCCGCTCTCTGCGAAATGTCGCCTTCGCCGGACACGGCGGAACGGGCAAGACCACCCTGGTCGAGGAAATGCTCGCTGCCGGCGGAGCCATCCCCAAGGCGGAGAGAGTCGAGGCGGGAAAGACGGTGAGCGACTTCACCGAGGAGGAGATTGCCCGCAAGATCTCCGTCCACACGTCCCTCAGCCACGTCATGTGGAAGGACTGCAAGATCAACATCCTCGACACTCCGGGCTCCGCGGACTTCGTGGGAGAGGTGGCGGCAGCGTTCCGCGTCGCCGACGCCGCGGCCCTCGTCGTGGGCGCTGACGTCGGCGTCCAGATCGAGACGATCAAGCTCTGGCGCAGGCTGTCCGCCCTGTCGCTTCCCCGGTTCGTCGTCGTCAACAAGATGGAGAAGGAGCGCGCGGATTTCGACACCTGCGTGGCTGACCTGACCGACAAGTTCAAGGCATCTTTCATCCCGGTGACCATTCCCCTCGGAGCGGGACCTGGTTTCTCCGGCGTCGTGGATCTTGTGGACCAGAAAGCCTACGCCGGCGGCAGGGAGATCCCTCTTCCGGATGCCGCGAAGTCGGCCGTTGAGGGCGCGCGGCAGAAGCTCGTGGAGAGCGCGGCAGA
>DATKLM010000073.1:0-23200 GCA_035542415.1 Spirochaetia bacterium | reverse complement strand
CATAGAGCAGGTCCACGAGCAGGGAGACAACGCTCACCATGAGCGTGTACACGATAATCACTCCCTGGATGACCGGGTAATCACGCAGGTAGATCCGCTCCAGGAGGAGGCGTCCCATGCCCGGCCAGGAGAAGGTGCTCTCCGTGAGGATGGCGCCGGCAAGCAGGAGGCTGAACTGAAGGCCAAGCATGGTCACCACCGGAATGAGGGCGTTTCGGAGCCCATGGCTGTACACGACGCGCCTCTCCGGGATGCCCCGGGCGCGGGCGGCCAGGATGTAGTCGCTCTTCAGGACGTCCAGCATGTTGGCCCGCGTGAGCCGTACGAAGATCCCGGAAAGGACGACACCGAGGGTGAGCGCGGGAAGGGCAAGGTGCCACATCACGTCGCCGAACGCGGCCAGGTTCCCCGCGCGCAGGGCGTCGAAGGTGTAGAAGCCGCTGCGGGCGAAGGACGTGACATCCATCCGCGCCGCGGTCCTTCCGGCGATCGGGAACCATCCCAGCCAGACTCCGAAGATGAGCTGAAACAGGAGGCCCAGCCAGAACACGGGGATGCAATACGCGACGTTCGCGTACAACCGGGCCGCATAGTCGCGGCCGGAGCGCCGCCGCTCGGCGGCGTATGCGCCCAGCGGGACCCCGATGCCGATGCTCACGAGAAGGGCGAAGAGCGTCAGCTCGATGGTTGCCGGGAGCTTCTCGATGATCGGCTGGCTCACCTTCTGCTTGAAGATCATCGATTCTCCCAGGTCCAGACGGATGAGCCTTCCGAGGTAGTCCACGTACTGCGCGGCGATGGGCTTGTTGAGGCCCAGCTCCTGCTTCTTCTGGTCGATCACCTTCTGCGGCGCATGCCCTCCCAGCATGGCGCTCACCGGGTCCCCCGGCATGATGCGCAGCACGACGAACATGAGGGTCAGCATGATGAAGATCATGGGAATGGCGAGGAGGAGGCGCGTGATCAGGTAGCTGAGGAGGTGACGCACGAGAGGGAAGGAGCGCCGGGCCGCGCATGCAATTGCCCGCGGCCCGGGCTGCTTGCTCCTATTTCACGAACTTCAGCTGGTCGTAGTTGAAGATCAGCGTGGGCCCGATCTTCACGCCCGTGACGTTCTTCTTCGAAAAGACGTACAGGTTACCCTGGAAAATGGGAACGGTCATGCACTCGTCCGTCCACATCTTCTGGAGCTTCGCGAACGTGCTGTTCCGCACGGCATCCTTCGTCGTGGACTGCTCCTTGAGGAACAGCGCGTCCCAGGACGGGTCGCTGAAGAAGATGCCATTGCCCTTGGAGCCCTCCGTCTGGGCGAAGGGGGATGTGTAGTCGTCAGGATCGACGTAGTCGGGGTACCAGCCCAGGAGGAACGTCGGCATCTGCTTCTGGTCCCACTGCTGCTTGTAGGTCGCCCACTCCGCCGACTTGAGCGTCACCCTGACGAGCGGCGTTTTCTCCATCTGCGCCTTGAGGACCTCCGCCATGTTCACCTCGGTGTCCCCGTAATGGCTCGGGGTGTACCACAGGTCGAACTCGAACGGCCTGTCCTTCGTGTACCCGATGCCCTCGAGGATCCGCTCCGCTGCAGCGACGTTCCCGTCCCCCCAGATGGTCTTGAAGTCATCCGTGTGGTAGCTCATGCCCATGGGAATCATGGAGTACAGGGGCGCGTTCTCCCCCAGGTAGACCTTGCGGTTCACCTCCGGCCTGTTGATGAGGGCTCCCACGGCCTGGCGCAGCCTCTTGTCCTTGAAGACGCCTTCCGAGGTCTCGAAGACCAGGTAGCGGATCTGCGGGCCGGGGACCTTCCACGAGTTGTATTTCTTGTTTTTCAGCAGATCGGCGATGTCGGAGGGGTTCAGGGATTTGAACGCCAGGTCGATCTCCCCCTTCTCCAGGGCCAGGCGCATCGTGGTTGCATCCGCGAAGTACCGGATGACGATCTTCTTCACGGGAGGCTCTTTCCCCCAGTAGTTGGGGTTGGCCTCGAACACCGCCTCCTCGTCTCTCTTGAACGAGGTGAGGCTGTAGGGTCCGAGGGCGGCTATCTGCCCGCCGGTGAGCTCACCGACGTCCTTCACGATCTTGTCCTCCGGATACACGCTCGGGTCCATGGGAAAGTACGTCGGGGTGGCCACGAGCGCGGGGAAGTAGCCGACGGGCTGCTTCAGGTTGAACCGCACCGTGAGATCATCCACGGCGTCCACGGACTTGACGTACTGCGTCACGAGCGCGGCCGGATCTCCGTTGAGCTTCGCCACGCGGTCGATGTTCCACTTCACCGCCTCCGCGTTGAACGGGCTGCCGTTGGAGAACTTCAGGCCCCTGCGGAGCTTGAACGTGTAGACGTCTCCCGCGGCGTTGGCGGTGTACCCCGTGGCAAGCGCCGGGACGATAGTCATCGTTCCCGGGGCGTAGGCCAGGAGTCCTGAGCTCACGTTCTGGAATATCTCCCAGGTATGGAAGTCATATGCGCTCGCCGGGTCCATGTCGGTGACCTTGTCCGTCGTGCCGTAGACGAGCGTTCCGGCCTGCGCCCACGCGCCGGCGGCCGCCAGCAGGAAAACGCATCCCGTGAGAACGACGAGAAGCTTTTTCATGGTCTCTCCTTTCTCGAATGGTATTCTGGTACAGTAGGAAAGCCTCTCCGAGGTGTCAAGGATGAATCCCTCGCTGGACGGAATCCTGATCCGCCCTGCCGGGTCGGCGGACGCCGCGGACATCGCCCGGCATATCCTCCTCTCCGCTCCCCTGCTTTTGCCCGCGGTCTTCGGTCCGGGAATCACGGGAATCCTCGAGAGCCTTGCCGCCGGCAGGGGCACCCTGTTCAGCCACGAACACGCCCTGGTTGCTGTCGAGGGCGGGCGCGCGCTCGGCACGATCCTGGGCTACACCGGCGCGACGAAGGCCGAGCAGGATCCGCGGACGGGCTTCGCCCTCCTGCGCTTTCTCGGGCTGGACATGGTCCGCCGGCTGGGGACGCTGCTGCGCATGCAGTCCGCCATCGGGCGCATGGATCGGGATGAGTACTACATCAGCAATGTCGCGGTGTCCCCGGACCGTCAGGGACAGGGGATCGGGGGGCGTCTCGTCGAGGCCGCGCGCCGCGGCGCCCGGCTTCGCGGCGCGCGGGCCGTGATCCTGGACGTGGAGACCGACAACCCCGGCGCGCGCCGGCTCTACGAGAGGCTCGGATTCAGCGCCGGCGGGCGGACTCCGGAAATCGAAATTGCAGGCCGCGCGTTCGCCTTCGTGCGGATGACCTGCGGCCTGCGCTAGTCACGACCGGGCGCGAGTCTACTCCCTCTTGGAGAGCTGGTGATCGAGCTGGAAGATACCCGCGGACCCGGAGGGGATCTTCTTCAGCAGGTCCACGATCCGCGAGGCGTTCTTCTCCTCTTCCACCTGCTCGGTCACGAACCACTGGATGAAGACCTTCGACGGGTGATCGTTGACCTTCTCCGACATGTCCGCGATGGCGTGGATCAGCGAAGTGACCTTCTTCTCGTGCTCCAGGGACTTCTCGAATACCTCGAGGGGCGACGCGAAATCCGCCGGGGGCTGGGGAATGGCCTGGAGCACGATCTTCACGCCGCGATCCAGGAGGAACTCGAACATCTTCTGACCGTGGACCTGCTCTTCCGCCGCCTGCTTCTTCATCCAATGCGCGAACCCTTCGAGATTCTCCAGCTCGAAGTACGCGGCCATGGACACGTACAGGTACGCGGAGTACCACTCGTTCTTGATCTGGTCCTGGTAGAGTTTCTCAAGCTGCTTGTCCATTCTGTCTCCTTAGTGGACGGCGAGCTTCCGCTCGCTCGACCAGAGTCCGTGGATGTTGCAATAGGAAGTGGCGAGGATTGTGCCCGGCTTCTGCGTGGTGAACACGCAGGAGAGGCTCGGGCTGGAGTAGACCGTGCTCGTGTCCGGCCCCTCCGGGGACTCTCCATGGGAGCTGAAGTCCATGCGGGCGAGCTGGAACGGGAACTTCGCGCCGTCGGGATGGAAGTACAGCTCGATCCACCGGATGTGGTGGGGCGTCGTGTTGGGGTGCGGGATTTCCTTGCCCACGCTCACGGCCACGCGGACCGGCTCTCCCTTGGCGGCCGTGTCGGAGGCCTCGATGACGGGCACGTGCTTTTCTTTCTTCCAGTCGGCGGACTGATAGAAATCCTTCATTTCCGGCATGACGATTCTCCTTCGCTTGGGTGTTTGATGCACCCAATGTACAGAATTCTCCGTTCGTCGTGGACATCGGGCTTATTGAAATCCTCCCCTGTCTCTCTATAATGGCCGCATGTGCCACTACGAGATCGAGGGAGGGTTCCCGCTCCAGGGCCGCATCCGGGCAAGCGGGAACAAGAACTCCGCGCTCCCATGCCTTGCCGCCACACTCCTCACCGACGAGCCCGTGACCCTCTCCAACCTTCCGGAAATCGAGGACGTGAACGTCATGATCGAAATCCTCCAGGGGCTGGGATGCTCCGTGGAGAAGCGCGCTCCCAACGCGTACCGGTTCACCTGCCTCGACATCACGGGAGAGGAGATCCCCCTGCCGCTCGCGCAGAAGATCCGCGCCTCCATCCTTTTTGCCGGGCCGCTCCTTGCCCGGCGAGGGAAGGTCATTCTTCCTCCCCCCGGCGGAGACGGGATCGGCAGGCGGCCCATTGACACGCATTTTCTCGCCCTCATGGAGCTGGGAACGCGCCTGCAGACCGGCACGTCCTTTGTGCTAGAGGCGGACCGGCTGCGGGGAGCGGAGCTGTTTCTCGATGAGGCATCCGTCACCGCAACGGAAAACGCGCTCATGGCTGCCGTCCTGGCGGAGGGGAGCACCACCATCGAAAATGCCGCCTCCGAGCCCCATATCCAGGACCTGTGCCGAATGCTCGTCTCCATGGGCGCGAAGATCTCGGGGATCGGCTCCAACATCCTGTCCGTGCAGGGCGTTCGCCGCCTCTGCGGCACGGAGTTCCGCATCGGCAGCGACTACATGGAGGTGGGCTCCCTCATCGGCCTGGCCGCGGCCACGCGCGGCGAGCTGGAGATCGAGGACGCGGCCCCCCGCAACCTGAGAATGACGAAGCTGGCGTTCGCGAAGCTCGGCGTGACCTGGGAGACGTCGGGGGACGCCATCCGCGTGCCGGCGTCCCAGAGCCTCCGCGTGGTGCCCACCATGGGTGGGCAGATCCCCAAGATCGACGACGCCCCGTGGCCCGGGTTCCCGGCGGACATCATCAGCATCGCGCTCGTCACGGCCACGCAGGCGGAGGGCACCGTGCTCATTCATGAGAAGATGTTTGAGTCGCGGATGTTCTTCGTGGACAAGCTCATCGGGATGGGGGCCAAGATCATTCTCTGCGACCCTCACCGCGCCGTGGTGAGCGGCCCGTCCCGGCTCACCGGGTCGGAGCTCGTGTCCCCCGACGTGCGTGCAGGCATGGCCATGCTGATCGCGGCCCTGTGCGCGGAGGGGCGGAGCACCATCCAGAACGTCTACCAGATCGAGCGGGGGTACGAAAACCTCACGCCGCGGCTTCGGGCCCTCGGCGCGAGGATCACGAAGTGCGACTGAGGATTCCCTCCGCTGGTGGTACAATGGATGATTGTATCACGACACGTCTGAGGAGGATTCCATGAAGCGATTCAGAACAGGGATCATCCTGCCCATCCTCATCTGCCTGCTCGCACTCGGCACGGTGAGCGCCGGGGCGCAGGCGCGGCTGGAGGCGAACGTGAGCTGGCCTCTCCTGGTCGCGCTCAACAACTCCTCGATTCTCGGGACCGGGGGAAGCATTGACTTTTCGCAGTATCACCTGATCGTTCCGGACTTCCGCGCCTACTACCAGTTCGGGGACGACTTCCTGCGCGGAGGAATCGGCGTCCGCGTCCCGACATTCATCGTCATGAGCCTTTTCTGGCCGGAAGCGTTCGTCGAGCTCAACCTGAGCCCGATCGTTCTGGAGGCCAGCCTCGGCGGCTTTCTCTTCGGAGCCTTCGGGCTGGGTGTGGGCAGCTTCTCCGTCCAGCCATGGGTCATTCCCGATCTCAACGCGAGCATCGAGATTGCGCCGTGGTTCCGTCTGGGCGGCGGCGTGCTGTTCCTCGCGCCCTTCAACACCTGGAATCAGGACTTCCTGTACATCGCGTACGTGGGCGCCCGCTTCATCTTCCTGATCAAGTAAGGCCAGCGCGGCTTCGCCGCGCGTCGTCGGCCTCTCGGACATCCCTGTCCTCGGCCTCCTTCGCCGTCCCTGGCTTCAGAATCCCTTCTGTCTCCGGATCTCTTCCCAGGCCTCCTGGATAGCCTTGAACTTCTCCTCCGCAACCTTGACCAGCTCCGGTCCCAGGTTGGCAACCCGGTCGGGATGATTCTGCAGGGCCATCTGACGATAGGCGGCCTTGATCTCCTCGATGTCCGCATCCGGTGACACCCCGAGGATCTCCCAGGCCCGGCCGCCGTTGCCGGCAAACTCGGCGCGGACCTGGCGGAAGCCCCGCTCGTCCACGCCGAGGAGGAGGGCGATCCGCAGGATGCGGTCTTCCTCTGCGGCGCTGATCCCGCGCGCGTCCGAGCGCGCAATCTGGAACAGGAGGCGCAGGAGCAGCAGCCGTCCCTCAACGGTGGATACCGCCGCGTAATAAGCGCACAGCCCCGGCACGTCGATGCGATGCCGGTTCGCGTACATCTCGTCGATCAGCCTCTGGAGGAGCTCCTGGTCCACGGAGGGAAAAGAGAAGTTCTTCCGGAAGAACTCCTTCATCGCGTTGAGATGGCTGGGCCGCACGCCCACGTCCGTCTCCGCCACGATAAGGGAGAGCCCGATCAGGCACGCAAGAAAATTGACCTGGGCCTGGGCAACAGGATCCGGGGCGCTCGTTGGACTGGCATCGCTCTCCAGGCGCGGGCCGGAGCCCGCCCAGCGTCGCTCCTCCGCGGCGGTATCGAAGAGGTGGCCGATGAGTCCGCCGAAGACGGTGCCCAGCGGCCCCGCGATGGAGCCGATGAGCGCGCCGATGAGCTTTCCCGCGATCGCCATCACGCGCTCGACTGCCCGGCGAGGAGGGTGAGCGCGCCGACGAGCAGCACGAGTTCCAGGGCAGCGCCGACGATGACCGCGGCGGTGAGACCGAAGGCAAGAACGGTGAACCCGAGGATCACCCGGTGGCCGTAGAGGTACAGAAGGGAGAACACGGCGAGGGCCACCGGCACGAGCGGCGTGAGGATGACGCCGAACGCGCCGGGCCGCGCGCCGCCGCGGACGCGGAATGCCCACCCCATGGCCAGCGAGATCAGGGAGAGGATGAGGAACGCGAAGGGCATGACGAGCTTCATCATGAGCTCGACGGTGAGCGCCGCCCGTGAGCGCCCCATGCCGGGAAGGCTCTCCCGCATGCGCCACAGCTCCACCGGCCCCATGTCGGCCAGGGCGTTCGGCGACGCGGAGAGGTAGCGCAGCTCCTCCTCCGACGGCTGAACGGCCAGGAAGTTGCGCTCCTGCGCCGGGCGGCTGCCGGTGAGGTAGACGGGCAGGAACTGCACGCCGGGGTCGCTGCGATCGATGCAGCGCAGGAGAATGGTCCCGTTTTCCAGCTTTCCGTACGGGGCGGTGAGGTGCCACACGACCCTTCCCGAGCCGTCGTATCGGACGGCCTCGACGTCCAGGAAGTACGTGCCTTCGCGGATCTGGATCATCCGCCCGATGGCCACGGCCTCCAGGGCGTCCTGGCCGCCCGCGTTGAAAAACAGGATCTGCTGAGTTCCCGGCATCGGCTCCACCCGGCGCGCTTCATCGAGGAAGAACGACACCTTGGAGACTTCCCGGCTCGCCTCGCCGAGGTACGTGGCCACGTCCGTGTCCCGCGGGTACTTCGCGGCGAGCCGTACGAAGGAATAGTAGGCCGCGAGAAAGTTGCCGCCGGTCAGCTGGAGGTACGCGTCCCTCTTTTCCTGGAACGTCCTCGCGCTTGCCGCATCCGGCTGGGAGGCAGCGAGCCCGGAGATCTTCTGGGAGGCCTCCGAGGCGAGCTGAAGCGCATCGATGCGCCGGGGATCCAGCGCGCTGGCTTTCTGCGCGTAGTAGTGCGCGGAGAACCAGTCGCCGCGCGTTGCATAGTACTTCGCCTTCTCCACGAGCGCCTGCGCGCTCAGGGTCGGAGCCTGGTCCGCGCCGGCCGGCGAGCGCGCCGGCGCCGGCGCCTCCTTGCGGGCGGCCTGGCTCTCCAGCGTCACCTTCATCTGGGTCATGTCGCGGCTGTCCCGGTCGATGAGCAGGTAACGCTCCACCATGTCGAGGCTGGACCGGTAGTCCCCATTCTTCTGCAGCAGCTCCGCCTGGGCGCGCAGCTGGCGCGCCATTGCCGTTGAGGCCTGCATGTCCTCCAGCCGGCGCAGGGCCGCCGGGTAGCCGATCTCGAAGGCCAGCGTGTAGGCGATGCTGAGAAGGAGGAACGTCACGAGCGTGGAGGACACGACCCTGCTGAACGGTTCGGCAGGGGAGCCTGTCATGCGGTTGCCGCTGAGTGACGCCCCCACGGCAATCGCCGCGGCGTGAATGGGGAGGAGGTACTCCATGAACAGGGTGAAGCCGCGGACAAGAGCGTACATCCACCTCTGAGATGGAAGGATCGTCTGCGGAGAGAACCCGACGAGCGCCCAGAGGAAGAGCACGCCGAAGCCCAGAACGTAGAACGCGAAGAGGAAGGAGCCGACGCGTCCGAGAAGGGCCCGGTTCATGCCGCCTGCCCCCCGGTCCAGCGGCTGGCGGGGATGAAGAGGATGTCGATGAGAAGCAGGATGAGCCCCAGCGCGAGGAACGCTGCCGAGGGGAACAGGATCACGAGGAGCGGGTCCGTCACGACGGCGGCCATGCTCTGCGTCACGCGCGTTGCCAGCAGGTGGTAGAGGGAGAAGTACCCGCGCATGGCGCAGGCAAGGAGGACGACGTTGGCCAGCGGCCATCGCGTGAGGCGCAGCAGCATGAGGGAGGCGGCGGAGAGGAAGACAAGCGCAAAAGAGGCGGCGAAGAACTGCGGAAGCGCCTCCCGCATGAGCCGCTCGAAGTCGGTGGTCAGGGTGGCGATGTCCCGCAGGAACAGCCCGGTGAATCGGTCCGGCGCAAAGACACCCGCGCCCGGCACCTCCGGGTCCCCCTCGATCCGCCGCGTGCCCGACCCCGACAGGCTCACCGCAAGGCCGCTGCCCGCGGGCTCTGCTGTGCCCCCGGGGAAGACGGACAGGCGGGTGTCAGCACGGCCCGGCTCGTAGAGGAGCACTCCGGCGAGCCGTCCACCGGTGACCGCCGCCGGCGCCACCTCGGCATCGCCGATCCTCAGGAACGTGAGGGGCCGCAGGTACTGAGGACGGGCACTCCGAACCGCTTTTTCCCGTGCAGCCACGGAGGACAGCCAGATCATGCCGTTCACCATGACGATGTACCCGACCGCCAGGACGATGGCGAAACCGAGAAACCGCGAGAACCTGTGGCGGGCCATCCTCAGTCCCAGGAGCACGATGGACAGCGCCACCGACGGCACGAGCGTGTCGAAAGCGGCGCGGGGCAGGCGCAGGAGGAAATAGGAGAAGGTGAAAGGCTGGGCGGCGTCCACCGAACCCCACAGAGAAAAGACCGACAGGGCGGAAAGCACCGCGGAGACGCAGATGAGGATGAAAAGAAACACGAACGGGAGCTTGACGGGCTCTTTCACCGCGCCACAGCGTAGCACGCCCGGAGGCGCTTTGAAAAGCTTGTCCATGTGTTACAGCCGCGAACCAGCGCTGTTACCTGAAGGTTACGGCCCGGGGCAGTTTTTTGGCGCATGCGCCTGGGCTGCCGACTCGATTTGTAAGTTGTTTGCCAGGATTAAATTAGAAGTCGAACTTTCTGGCGCAGTTGGCACAGGTCTTGCAGATGTCCTTGCCCAAGGAGGATCCTCTACTTATGAAGAGACTCGTGTTTCTTTCTATCATGATTGTGGCCCTCGTGCTTCCCTCCATGGCAGTGTTTGCCGGAGGCGGCGGAGAAACCAGCTCCAGCTCGAAGTTCGCGGTTGGCGTGGTTCTGCCCACCAAGGATGAGGAGCGCTGGACCCAGGACGAGACGAGGTTCCGCGCTGCGTTCAAGAAGGCCGGAGTCAACGTGCAGATCCTGTTCAGTGAGAAGGACTCCGCGAAGGAGAAGGCCAACGTCGAGTCCCTGATCTCCACCGGCGTCAAGGCCATCATCATCTGCCCCGTGGACGCCTCTGCTGCAGCCGCGGCCGCTGACGAAGCGCATGCCGCCGGTATCAAGGTCATCTCCTACGACCGCCTGATCCGCGACTCCGCGAACGTCGACTACTACGTCACGTTCGACAGCGTCGCCGTCGGCGCCGCCTGGAGCCAGTACCTCGTGGACCGCGCCGCTGCCAACGGCGGCAAGGGCCTCAACCTGTACGTCTACGCCGGCGCGGCCTCCGACAACAACGCGTTCCTGTTCTTCCAGGGCGCGTGGCAGGTCATCCAGCCCAAGATTGCTGATGGCACGTTCAAGATCGTGAACTCCAGCGAAGCCATCGCGCTCCAGGGCAAGGCAAACCTCTCCCGTGAAGAGATGGCGAGGATCATCGGCCAGGTCACCACGAACTGGAGCCCCGCTGATGCGAAGAACATCGCCGAGTCGAACCTGACCGCGGCCAGCACCGCGCAGAAGGGCGTCTGCTACGTGCTCTCTCCCAACGACCAGACCGCGCGCGCCATCGGTGATGCTTTTGCCGCGGACAAGGCCGTCACGAAGTACTACACGACGGGCCAGGACGCGGACAAGTCGTCCATCCAGTACATCATCGACGGCAAGCAGTCCATGACGGTCCTCAAGGACGTGCGGACGCTCGTGAGCGACGCCATCGCGGCCGCCGTTGCGTACCTGAAGGGGCAGAATCCCCCGAAGACCAACACGTACAACAACGGCAAGGTCGATGTCCCGGCGAAGCCCTCTGCCATCGTCTCCGTAACGAAGGACAACGTGAAGGCGGCCATCATCGACTCCGGCTACTATCCCGCGAACCTCTTCACGGGCCTGTAGACAAAAGCAGCAGAAAAGTTTCACACTCGGATGTGACGGATGACGGGCGCATCAGCCCGTCATCCCTGTTTTTCGACAGGAAAGAGGAATGAGCGCGCCCATCCTGGAGATGCGGAACATCACCAAGACTTTCCCCGGAGTGAGAGCCCTCGCCGACGTGAGCTTTTCCGTCGAGCCCCACGAGATCCATTGCCTCGTCGGGGAGAACGGGGCCGGCAAGTCCACCCTCATGAAGGTGCTGAGCGGCGTCCACCCCCACGGGGAGTACACCGGGGACATCATCTTCGGCGGAAAGCCGCAGATCTTCCACAATATCGCGGACAGCGAGAAGGCGGGCATCGCCATCATCTACCAGGAGCTCGCCCTCGTTCCCGACCTGTCCGTGTATGAGAACATCTTCATCGGCCACGAGATCACGCGGGGGCTCGTCGTCGACTGGAACGAGACGATCAAGAAGGCCACCGAGATGCTCGCCAAGGTCCGGCTGGACGTCAATCCAGAGACGCCGGTGAGGGACCTCGGCGTCGGGAAGCAGCAGCTCATCGAGATCGCGAAGGCGCTCAGCCGCAACGTGAAGCTGCTGGTTCTCGACGAGCCCACGGCCGCTCTCAATGAGGACGACTGTGAAAACCTCTTCTCCATCCTCCGGGAGCTCAAGGGACACGGGGTGACCTGCGTCCTGATCTCCCACAAGCTGCGGGAGGTCATCAAGATCGCGGACACCGTGACGGTGCTCCGGGACGGGAAAACCATCTGCACGCTGGACGCCCACAAGGGAGAGGTCAGCGAAGGTATCCTCATCAAGCACATGGTGGGACGGGAAATCGACAACGTGTACCCGGCCCGCCGCCACGAAATCGGCACGGAGGAGACCCTCCGCCTGAAGAACTGGAACGCCTTCGACCTGAAGGCCGGACGCCCCGTTTTGAAAGACATCTCCTTCTACGTCCGAAAGGGAGAGATCGTCGGTTTCGCGGGCCTGATGGGATCCGGCCGCACGGAGCTTGCGCGCAGCATCTTCGGCAACCCGGACGGCTACCGGCTCTCCGGGGAGCTGTTCGTCCGGGGGAAGCCCGCCCACTACCACCACCCTCAGTTCGCGATTGCGGACGGGGTGGCGTACGCCACGGAGGACCGCAAGGCCAACGGCCTCATCCTCATCCAGGACGTGAAGCAGAACATCACCATCGCCAACCTCAAGGAGATCGCCCGCCGGGGAATCGTGGACGACAACGCGGAGGTCAAGGCCGCGGACGGGTACAAGAACGCTCTCAACATCAAGACCCCCAGCCTCGAGCAGACCGTGTCCAACCTCAGCGGCGGCAACCAGCAGAAGGTGTCGGTGGCGAAATGGCTCTTCGTGAAGCCCGCCGTCCTCATCCTGGACGAGCCCACCCGCGGCATTGACGTCGGGGCCAAGTACGAGATCTACCAGATCATGAACCAGCTGGTCTCCCAGGGGATGAGCATCATCATGATCTCCTCGGAGCTGCTGGAAGTCCTGGGCATGAGCGACCGTATCTACGTAATTTCGTCGGGAAGGATCGCCGGCGAGCTGCCCGTCGGGCAGGCCACGCAGGAAAACGTCATGCATCTGGCCACGAGCTAGGAGCGCCGCAGTGACCTCACGAGATCTGTCAAAGGTTCTCCGTCAGAATGTCCGCAGCTACGGAATGTACATCGCGCTGGTCGTCATCTTCGCGATCTTCACCGCCCTGACCAACGGCCTGTTCATCTCCTCGCGGAACATCAGCAATCTCCTGAACCAGGCCGGCTACATTGCCGTGCTGGCCGTCGGAATGACCCTCGTCATTGTCATCCGGCACATCGACCTCTCCGTAGGATTCCTCTCCGGCTTCCTCGGAGCCGTAGCAGCCATCTCGCTGAACTACTGGCACTTCCCGGTGTACGTCACGATCCTCCTCGTGCTCGTGCTCGGCACGATCGCCGGCCTCCTCACCGCCTACCCCGTGGCGCGCCTGGGAATCCCGTCCTTCGTAGCGTCCCTTGCCGGCTGGCTGATATACCGCGGCGCCCTGCTGCTCATCACGGAGAAGTCCGGAACCATTCCCATCCCGGATCCCATCTTCAGCGCCATCGGCAACGGCTACATCCCGGACATCCTTCCCGCGGACGCCCTCATCCCGGGGGCGCACAAGCTCACGCTGCTCCTCGGCGTTGCGGCGATGATCTGGATGATCATCAGCCAGATCCGGGGACGCCGGGCCAAGCAGGCGTACAACTTCGAGGTGCTTCCGCCCGACCTGTTCGTCCTGCAGATCGTGTTCCTTGCCGTGGTCATCGGTCTGGTCACGTGGGTGCTCGCCGGGTACAACGGCATGTCCTGGACCGTGGTCATCGTTCTGGTCGTGGTGGCGATCTTCCACTTCGTTGCCACGCGCACGGTCCTGGGCCGGCACATCTACGCCATTGGAGGCAACCCCGAGGCCGCCGAGCTGAGCGGCATCAACGTGAAGCGGCTCATCTTCATGGTATTCGGCGCCATGGGCATGCTGTGCGCCGTCTCGGGCATGCTGTTTGCCTCCCGGCTGCGCTCGGCCACAACTACCGCGGGAACGTTGTTCGAGCTGGACGCCATCGCCGCGGCGTACATCGGCGGCGTTTCCGCGGCCGGCGGCGTGGGAAAGGTCACCGGATCCCTCGTCGGCGCCCTGGTGTACATCTCCCTCACCAGCGGCATGAACCTCATGGGGGTCGGCATCGCGTTCCAGTACGTGGTGCGCGGCGCGGTTCTCGCCCTGGCGGTTATCTTCGACGTGGCCACACGCCGCCGCAGGCGGACATAACGTCCCAGGGGGCAGGCGGCTCCGTTCACAGTCCCGCGGCATTGGTGGTACTGTACCGCTGATGCGCCTGCGGTCGAAGCTTCTTGGGGGTATCCTCGCCACTCTGCTCCTGCAGATTGCCATGACGGGCACCTTCACGGTCACGTATTTTCTCGTGAAGACCCGGGCCTCCCTGCAGTCCGACCTCCGGGCGGACTGGGAGCACGCGCGCGCGTACATGGAGGAGCTCAAGCACAGCCTGTACACGCAGCTGTACGAGCTCGTGTTCTTCCTCCAGGAGAACCAGCCCGCCGGCGTCTCCCCGGAGGGCCTCCGCAGCATGCTGCGCTACTTCATCAGCCTCACCAGCGCGGATCGTATCGTGCTCATAGACGGAAAAGGAGCGATCCTCGCCGATGAGAAGGCGGGGATCGGCGCAAAGGACGACCTGCCCGTCGCATTTCTCCATCCCCGTGATTTCCAGTTCCCCCGCAACCTGTTCCTCTCCGTCACGGGCCCGGGGCGCGCCGTGCACCTGTACCTGGTCACCGGATCCCCGGTCCCGCGCCGGGACGGCGAGGCGCATCATCTGTACCTTATTACGGACATCGACGCGAGCGTCGTGGCTGCAATCCGCGAAAAGACGGGCACCGAGGTGGCGTTCTTCGCGGGCACGGCGCCCGTGGTCTCCGCCGCCACGTGGGAGCCGCTGCAGACCGACGCGCCCCTCCGGTCCCAGACGATCCGTCTGGGGGACTCCCTGTACGGCGTGTACGCTCGGCCCCTCTCATCCGACCTTCCCGACAGGGTGTACCTGGTGGCCATCCGCTCCCTCCTCGCCGAGGGCCTGTACGTGCGCTCCGTCCTCCTGTCCTACGTGATGGCGTTCCTCGTCACGCTCGTCGCCTCCGTGTTCGTGGCCGCCGGCGTCACGAGTCTCGTGATCTCTCCGTTCACCCGGCTGAGCCAGTGGCTGCACCGCTACATGGACACGGGCATGGTCGGCGGGCTGGACATGCGCTCCCACGACGAGGTGGGCTTCCTCGCGGAGACCTTCCACGGAATGGTGAGCAGCCTCATCGGGGAGAAGCAGGTCATCAGCGACCAGTTGGACCAGATCAGTCTTCTCCACGCCTACAACGAGCGCATCATGAACAGCATCCCCGCAGGGATCGTCGTCACCGATGCGCAGGGAGCCATCGAGTTCTGCAACAGCTACTTTGCGGACCTGGTGGAGTGCACCGTCCCGGCGCTCTGCGGCCAGAAGCTGAAAGAGGTGATGGGCCGCCGCTTCACGCTTCGCACGGGCGAGACCGCCGGCGACGTGTTCGCGCCGGAAAGGGACTCGGTGGTGGAGGGCCTCACGGCGGAGGTGTCGGACGGACGGCCCCTGCAGTTCACGTTGAAGGTCTCCGGCATCGCCCTCTCGGGCAGCCGTCGGGGCGCGCTCGTCGTCCTGGAGGACGTGACCGCCTCCGAACGCGTCTGGGAGAAGATGATCGTGGCGGACAAGGTGGCCTCCCTCGGCATCCTCTCTGCCGGCATGGCCCACGAGATCAACAATCCCCTCGGTTCCATCCTCTCTCACGTCGACTACCTGAAGGCGGTGGAAAAGGAAGAGGGAAAGCGCGAGTCCCTCGGGTGGATCGAGAGCGAGACGAACCGGATCGCCGCCCTCGTGCGCCGTATCCGAGCCTATTCGGCCCCCGGCGATCGCGGAGATTCCCGTGCCGAGCTGAACCGGATCGCGCGGGAGACGGCCGAGGTTTTGCGCTTTACGCTGGAGAAGCGGCGCCTGGCGCTCACGCTGGACCTGGACGACGGACTTCCCCCGGTGATCTGCCCGTCGGACGAGCTGAAGCAGGTGGCGCTGAACCTCCTCCTCAACGCCTACGAGGCATGCGCCGCCGGGGGGACCATCCGCGTGCGCACGGCCCGCCGGCCGGACGGGACGGCCGTGCTCGGCATTTCGGACAACGGCGCGGGCATCGACCCGTCGGACATGAAAAACATATTCGATCCGTTCTTCACGACGAAGCAGTCACGCCAGGGCAATGGCCTCGGGCTTTCGATCTCCTACACCATCGTGAAGCGCGCCGGCGGGGACATCCGCGTCTCCAGCGCGCCGGGCAAGGGAACGGACGTGGAGGTTATTCTTCGTGTACATGAACGTCCTGATCGTGGATGACGAGCCGGGGCTTCGCAGCGGCCTGGCCAAGCTTCTCGCCCTCGAGGGGTATCATCCCCTGGAGGCCGGCGGGCCGGCAGAGGCGCGCCGCGTGCTGGCAGCGTCGGAGGTTCACCTGCTCCTGCTGGACCTGCGCCTGGACGGCGAGGACGGGGTGAAGTTCCTCAAGGAGCTGAGGAGCGACGAGCCGACCATCCCCATCATCATCATCACCGGGCATGGGGACATCTACACCGCCGTGGAGTGCATGAAGGCGGGCGCCACGAACTACCTTCCCAAGCCGGTGGATCACGGCCTTCTGCTCTCCATCCTGGAAAAGGAGCGCCTCGCGCTCCGTGACCGCCTGGCGAGCGCCGCGTTCCGCGAGTCCCTGCGCTCCACGAACCGGCGTGAGCTGGCTCCCTCGAGCTCGCCGGAGATGAAGGAGATCGAGCGCGTCGTGGAGAAGGTGAAGGATTCCGACGTCCCCATCCTTCTCCTCGGGGAGACCGGAACGGGAAAGGAAATAATCGCCCGCACCATCCACTACAACGGCATCTACCGCGACCGTCCCTTCGTCGGCCTGAACTGCGCCTCGCTGAACGACAACCTCCTGGAAAGCGAGCTCTTCGGTCACGAGAAGGGCGCGTTCTCGGGTGCAGTATCGCGCAATGTGGGCCGCTTCGAGCTGGCGGGAAACGGGACTCTGTTCCTGGACGAGATCGGGGACATGAGCGTGGCCATGCAGTCGAAGCTGCTGCGGGTACTCCAGGAGAAGACTCTTGAGCGGGTGGGCGGAACGAAGCCCGTCTCGGTGTACTGCCGGCTCATTGCGGCCACGAACAAGGATCTCACCGAGCTGCGCAGAAAGGGGCTGTTCCGGGAAGACCTCTTCTATCGCCTGAGCACCGTCACGATGAAGCTGCCCCGCCTCTCCGACCGGCCGCGCGACATCCCCGCGCTCGTCCGCCTGTTCGTGGAGGAAGCCAACGCGGCCTACGACAAGAACGTGCGCATCGTGCCGGAGCCTCTCCTGCGCCGGCTCATGGCCTACCCGTGGCCGGGCAACATCCGGCAGCTGAAGAACGTGATCACGAACGCCGTGATCCTCAGCGACGGAGAGGAGATCTCCGGCCTGGAGTTCGGGGACGGGGAATCAGCAGCGCAGGACATCCATGTCGAAGGGGATCTGCAGGCCACCATAGCCCGCTATTCGACTGACCTGGAGCGGAGAATCATCCGCTCCGTGCTCCAGGAGAACGGGGGGAACATCACCCGCGCAGCTTCGCGCCTCGGGATCAGTCGAAAGACATTGTACGAAAAGATGCGGAGGCACGAGCTGTGAAACTTCCGCGTTCCAGGAGGCGCGCTGCCGCCCTGATCGTCCTTGTTTCTGCCCTGATCCTGGCCGCTCCGCTCTTCGCTGCTGGAAACCGCGAGGGATCGCTTCCCCGGCGGCTGGAAATCTTCAGCTGGTGGACCGCCGGCGGGGAGGCGGAAGGCCTGGCCGCACTGTTCGACATCTACCGCTGGAAGTACCCGACGATCTTCCTGATCAACGCCACCGTCGCCGGCGGCGCAGGATCCAACGCGAAGTCCGTCCTTGCCACGCGCATGCAGGGGGGCAACCCGCCGGATTCCTTCCAGGTGCACGCAGGCCACGAGCTCATCGACTCGTGGGTGGCGGCGGGGAAGATGGAGCCCGTCACGTTCATCTTTCGGGACAACGGCTGGCTGAACAAGTTTCCCCGCGGCCTGATCGACATCATCTCCTTCAAGGGAGAGATCTACAGCGTTCCGCTCAACATCCATCGTTCGAACGTGCTGTGGTACAACCGGCGGATCTTCACGGCGAACGGGCTGGTCCCCCCGCGGAGCCTGGACGAGCTGGACCGCGTGTGCCAGATCCTGGCCCGCAAGGGGATCACGCCGCTTGCCCTGGGGGACAACGGGATCTGGGCCTCCGTGCACCTCCTGGAAAGCGTGCTCGTCGGAACGATGGGGCCGGAGAAGTTCAAGGGCCTGTGGACCGGAGAGACGCGCTGGGATGGACCGGAGATCCGGGCCGCCCTCCGGTCGTTCGCGCGCATCATGGGATACGTGAACAGCGATCACGCCGCGCTGAGCTGGGACGGCGCCGTCCAGTACGTGATCGACGGGAAGTGCGCCATGACGGTAATGGGTGACTGGGCGGAAGGCTACTTCAAGGCAAAGGGTCTGACGCCGAACCGGGAGTACGGCTGGGCGCCCTTTCCGGGCACGCAGGGCTCGTTCATCATGCTCTCCGATTCCTTCGGTCTGCCCCGCGGCGCTCCGGACCGCGATGCCGCGGTCAACTGGCTCGCCCTGGCGGCCTCCCGCGAGGGGCAGGATGCCTTCAATCCCAAGAAGGGCTCCATTCCCTCCAGGACGGACTGCGACCGCGCTCTGTATGACGAGTACCAGCAATCGGCGATGGATTCGTACCGTTCGGAGACGATCATTCCGAGCGTCACGCACGGCGCGGCAGCCGCGGAGGGCTGGCTCGCCTCCATCCAGGACATCATGGCAGGCTTCGTCTGCGATCTCAACGTCGACAAGGCCTCGGTGAGCCTGGCCCAGGCCGCGGCGCGGCACGTCAGGTAGACCGCGGTCAGGGCTCGCCCGCCTAGGGTATCAGGTACCCCTGGCCGCGGACGCTCTCGATGAAACGGCCGCACCGCGGCTCGAGACGCCGCACCTTGCGGCGCAGGGCGGAGATGTGAACGTCCACGGATCTTCCCCGGCCGGCGGAGCGGCCCGTGACGGCATACTGCAGCGCGTCACGCGGCAGGGGTGCGCCGCGGTTGTGGAGGAGGATCCTGAGGATCCGCATCTCGGCGTGGGTCAGCGCCACAGTCCCGGCAGGAACAACCAGGGAACCCGGTGCAAAGGAGACCGACCCCCACGGGAAACGCCAGCTCTCCTTCCTTCGGGAGAGCGCCGCTCGGGTCCGCAGCGCAAGCTCTTCCGGCGTCCAGGGATCCCGCAGGTAGTCCGCGCAGCCGGCGAGGAATGCCGCGCGGAGAAGGCCCGCGGGTCCGAACGCGATGACCGGCGCGGCACCGGCAAGTGCCTCTTCCATGTCGTCCACGGAGGCGACGACGATGTCCGGGTCCCCGTCATCGGGGGCCTCGCCGGGGCACCGGATGTGAAGAGGGCCTCCCCGCAGGGAAGCCCTCACTCGTTCGGATTGGACGCGGTCGACGCCCATCAGCTCGACACGGAAATGATCGCGCTTCGGGCGGTCTGTGTTCGTGCGAGCAGGTCTCTGCGTTCGGCCACTCACGTCTACCGGATATCGCGCTTCGCGCGATTACTTCTTGTCTTTATTTTCAATCTGCCCCATCTTCGCCTTGAGGTCCTCCAGGAGCTGGTCGGCACTGGAGTCGGAGGACTCCAGCTCCTTGAACTTGTCTTCCAGCTTCTGGTCCGCGGTCACGGAGGAGAGCTCCTTCATGGCGTCCGCCTCCGCCTCGATCTGGTCCACCTTCTGCGCCATGCGGTCGAACGTGTCGAAGGACGAGCCCGCATTCAGGGAGCCCATGGTCTGCTGGATCTGCTTCTGGGCTTCCGCCCTCTTGGCGCGGGCGATAAGGAGGTTCTTCTTGCGGGAGGCTTCGTCGATCTTGGCGGAGAGCTGGCGCAGCGCGTCCTTGAGCTGTTCGACGGACGCGTGCTGAGCCTCGTATTCCTTCTGGAAGGAGGCGGCGTAGCCGTCGTACTCCTGCTTGCGCACGAGGGCTTCCTTGGCAAGGTCGTCCTTGCCGGCCTTCACGGCAAGCATGGCCTTCTTCTCCCAGTCCTCCCCCTGGCCCTTGTTCTCCAGCATCTGCCGCTCGAGCTTCTTCTCGTCGGCAATGGCCATGGCGACCTGCTTCTTGGCTTCGAGGAGCTGCTCGTTCATGTCCATGATGAGCTGGTTGAGCATCTTCTCCGGGTCTTCGGCCTTGCTGATGAGAGCGTTGATGTTCGCCTTCAGAACGGTGCGTATTCTTTCAAGAATCCCCATGGATTCCTCCTGTCAGGCTTGTGAGCGGTACGACGAAAGGACGCGGTAGTGCTGGGCAATGGCGAGCCCGATGGCGTCCAGCGACGCCTCGAACTCCTCCAGGCCCATGCCGTCCGCCTCCAGCGTATCGATCAGGATGATGTTCGGTCCCTCGATTCCGTACGCCCCGTGGACCAGGTCGGTTGCGTTGAGGCGCAGCAGCTCCTCATAGAGCTTCTCCCGGCGCGCCGTCGGGACGGGCATCACCACCATGCGCATGACGACCAGGGAATCCGTGAGGACGATG
Source organism: Spirochaetia bacterium (assembly GCA_035542415.1). Taxonomy (GTDB): domain Bacteria; phylum Spirochaetota; class Spirochaetia; order SZUA-6; family Fen-1364; genus Fen-1364. The sequence continues at coordinate 2,871 of DATKLM010000073.1, read as the reverse complement.
AGGAGATTGTGAAGTCCCCGCTCCGTATCGGTGACAACCCACGTCCCGGGGGCGGCTTCCTGGAAGCTCAGGCTGAGCCGGACGAGGTAGCCTTCGATCTTTTCCCGCGATCTCACCGGACGGTCCTCAGCCGAGGAAGACCTGCCCGGCGTTGTCAATGGCGAGAATCGTCTTGCATTCGGAGCAGCGGAACCGGCCCGCCTTCGATGCCTTGAGCTTCTTGCTGCAGATCGGGCACTTGAAGATCCGTGGGAAGATGGCTCCCTTTCCTTCTTCTCCGCGGGCCGCGAAGAAGGAGACAGCTTCGTCGAGATTCTCCTTGATGTTGAAGAACTGCGAGAATCCGAGGAGCTGAAAGACTTCGTAGACCTTCGGCTGGATCTCCAGGAGCACGAGGTCTCCCGCCCGCGGCTTGACGGCCTTGAGGAACGCGGTGAAGGAGCCGATGCCCGTGCTGGATACGTAGTTCAGGCCGGCGCAGTGGAAGATGAGCTTGATGAAGCCGGTTTCGATGGCCTTGGCAACGCGCTTCTGAAAATAGTTCGAGTTATAGGTATCGATGTAGCCGGTGAGGTAGAGCACCAGGCATCCGTCGGTGTCTTCGATTTTCTGGAGGCGTATCTTGAGGCTGTCGTCCTTTTCGTCGTCGAAGCCGGGAACAATCTCGTTGTTACTCATGGCGCCCCTTTGCCTTCACAGATTCCCCTCTGATCCCTTCTAGTATAGTCCGCGCGCAAACCTGCCGCAAGGGCTCTCGCCGGGCGGAAGCCCGACATCGTAATTCCGTATACTATTTGTTTTTGTCTCATTTGTCAAACAATGGAACACTCGCGGCCCGCGGGGGCCTCGGAAGATGCCCGCCGGGCGCCGATCCGGCGGTGCGGGAGTCAGTTCGGGTCCCACTGCAGGGTGAGGCTGCACGTGTTGTACGAGAGGCGGCCCGTGGTGCTCGATTCTCCGAGGGGGAGCCGAAACTCGCCCCGGTAGCGCGCCGCAAGCATCCAGGAGTCAAGGCGCGTGGCAAGGGCCGCCGAAGCGACATAGACCTGGAACGTCCGTGCGTCGTTTTCCGCAAGGTCGTAGCGCGCCGCGAGCCCCCCTTCCAGGCTCGTTCCCGGCACGATCGACATGACGGCGTTCGTACCCGCCTTCAGCGACAGGTAGCTCTTCGGCAGTCCGTCTTCGTCGAACTCCGGGAAGGCGACCTTTTTCCCTCCCAGGATGAATCCGACTTTCAGCCAGTCGGTCGTCCGCCACGTCTGCTCATGCTCCAGCTCCAGATAGCTGAAATCTCCCGCCGCGAGGTAGTAGTCCTTCAGCGAGCAGCGAAGCGTCAGCTCGAACACGGCGGGGTCAGCCGCTTCCTTGATTTTCAGGGAGACCGTGTTGCGAAGCGACGAGGGCATCATGAGCTCCTCGTCCGGGTCCTCGCGGCTCCCCTGCGCCAGCTCGTATTTCATCGTCATGACCGGCAGCTCCCAGTCAAGGGCAAAGAGGGGGAGGCTCGCGCACGCAAGGATCGCACAGATGACTTTCTTCATAGTCAGTGTATCGGCTACTCTGTGGGGTATATGAGACGGAAGTCCGCGGCGCCGTCGGCACCCCCGGTGGATGTTCGCATCGTCCTCGTCCGGCCCCGGGACCCGCGGAACGTCGGCGCGGCCTGCCGGGCCATGAAGAGCATGGGGATCACGACCCTCGGCATCGTGCCGGAGGGCATCGTCGATCCGTCCCAGGCGCGCACCCTGGCCCACTACGCCGCCGACGTGCTGGAGAACGCCACGATCTATCCCCGGCTCGCCGACGCAGTCGCCGACGCCGTTCTCGTTGCCGGAACGACGAGGCGGCGGGGAAAGAATCGCAAGTACTTCACCCTCTTTCCGGAGCAGCTGGCCCAGCGCGTCGCGTCGATCTCGCGCGGCACCGTTGCCATCCTCTTCGGCAACGAGGATACGGGGCTCACGGACGAGGAGCTCTCCGTCTGCCAGCTCGCCGTCACCATCCCCGCAAACGCGGATTTTCCGTCGCTGAATCTCTCCCACGCGGTCCAGGTCATCTGCTACGAGATCTTCCGCGCCCGGAGCGCCGGCCATCTCACTCCGTTCTCTCCGATCGACGGCACCGAGCTGGACGCCCTGGTTTCCGTGATCACGCGCTCCCTCGCCCACATCGGGTTTTTCCGCCAGGTGGGGCCCGAAGGGATGGCCGTCTTCTTCCGCGACATCCTGGGGCGCGCCGGCCTTTCGGTGAACGAGGCGCGGAGGGTCGGCGTCACGTTCCGCAAAATCGCCGGGCTCATCACGAAGATGGGAATTGACCGCGGTCCCGATCCCCCATAGTATGCGCGCAAGGAGCATCGGATGAGAAGAATCCTGCCGGCGGTTCTTGCCCTCGCCGCGCTGATCGGCGTGCTTCCTGCCGCCGCCATCTCACGGGCGGATTTCGACAGGGTCGTGGATTTTTCCATCACTCTGAAGGACCTTGCCGCCGCGGCAGACGGCTCGGGACGCCTGCCCGCCGGCCGCCTGTGCGTCCTCAACGGCACGGTCTCGGACGTCGAGATCGTCTCCAGGGACGAGGCGACGTTCCGCGTGCGCATCGAACTGATCACCGGGGAATGGATCGGAACGGAGGACGTGCGGAGCTATTCCTGCTACGTCGAGTTCAGCGGCCCGGAGTTCTTCAAGGTCTTTCCCCCGCGGCCTCCACGCACCCCCGTCCCCGGGACCGTCGTGATCAACTCCCGCGTGATCGTCGTCGGACGCCCGCTCGACATCACGAAGACTCCCCAGGGGGAGAATCGCGTGCGCGTGGAGGGCATGCTCGTTCGTACCGTCGAGTAGCCCGGCTTTCCATCCCCGCGGGGCGCCC
>DATKLM010000072.1:0-27280 GCA_035542415.1 Spirochaetia bacterium | reverse complement strand
CCAAAGACTAGGTCGTCCGGTTCATCGTAGGGTGAGTTCTCAATAACATATCTGAGATTTGAATAAACCTTGCGCAGGATCGGAACGTTTCTGATTGAACCCCACTTTGGCTCTTTGAAGCCGTACTTACGATCCCATGTCGTGTTAATTTCTAGATAGTTCTCGTGAACATTTTTGACTTGTAGGCTTTGAATCTCTCCCATGCGTGCGCCCGTGCCGGCCGCAACCTCAAGTTTTCTCTCAATGTATTGGGATGCACCCCAAGTCCACCAATTTTCAGCGAAATGGCTGAACGTCATGTTTGACTTGCTTGAAACAACGCCTTTTCGCAACCGTTCGATTGCCCAATCCTCCGCACGACCACGGGTAGTCTCGTGGCTTGAAACAGCGGTAAGTCTCTTGCCCGTCTCCGGGTCTCTGAACTGCACATACAGAATGGGTTTGCCCTTTTTCCTTGGTCTTGGAAATATCGTGAATTGCCTTGCCATACTTTTTTCCCTCACTTGCTCACATTTTTGCTTACACGACTAGTATACTCGGGAGAGGAGAGAAATTTGAGTTTGGTATTTCTTTGCCAGATATAAAATTAATGAGGGGACTATCTGGAAAAAGAACTGGGCCCACAGGGACTTGAACCCCGGACCAACGGATTATGAGTCCGCCGCTCTAACCGGCTGAGCTATGGGCCCCGGTGCACTACCCTAGCAAAAAGCCGCGCCCTGTCAAGACAAGCTGGATCTCGAGCCGATCGCCGCGGTGCGCCGCCGCGGCCGGTGCCTTCGCCGGCACATCGGTTGCTCAGCCACCGTTGAGGATGCTGCGCACCTCTGCCAGCAGCTCCCGAGGGCCGAAGGGCTTTCGCAGAACGCGGATGCTGTCTTCCGCGGATCCTCGCTCCGCGACCGCGTCTCCGATGTACCCCGAGATGAACAGGATCTTGGATCCCGGCGAGACCTCCCGCGCCCGGAGGGAGAGCTCTTTCCCTCCAAGCCAGGGCATGACGACATCCGATATCAGAAGATCAATGCGCTCCGGCGACGAGACGAGGAGCTTCAGCGCTTCCTCCCCGTCCTCCGCCTGCTGAACGGTGTAGCCGGCGCGCGTCAGCGTGGCTACGACGAAAGCCCTGACGGCGGGCTCATCCTCCGCGACCAGGACCGTGCCGCTGCCGGTCAAGCCGCCGGCGCGCCCGGCGCCTTCCGGCAGCGCTTCTTCCCGCCCTTCCGTTCGGGGGAAACTGATCCGGAACGCCGTGCCGGCGGACGGCGTGCTGGTGCACGTGATCATTCCCCCGCTCTGCTGCACGACACCGTAAACGGTGGAGAGACCGAGGCCCGTCCCCTTGCCTTCCTCCTTGGTCGTGAAGAACGGCTCGAAGATCCGTGAGAGGGTCTCCTTGTCCATCCCGAGGCCTGTATCGGATACGGTCAGCGCGACCGCGTCACGAGTCGGCGGCTCGCTCACCGCGGAAGGGGCAGCCGGCGCCGGCACGTTTTCCGTGATGATCCGCAGCTTTCCTCCGGAGGGCATGGCATCACGGGCATTCAGCACGAGGTTCAGGATCACCTGCTGGATCTGGCCCTGGTCCGCGTGGATGTTCCACAGCCCCGGATCCAGCGACGTGGAAAGATCGATGTCCTCGCCGATCACGCGGGAGAGCATCTTCGCCATTTCGCGGATCAGCGCGTTCAGGTTGAAGACGGTCGGCTGGAGGACTTGCTTGCGGCTGAAGGCGAGAAGCTGCCCGGTGAGGGCGGCGGCGCGGCTGACGGCGAGCTGGATTTCGCGCAGCTCGTCCCGTATGGCGGTTCCCCGTGCCTTGGCGTCCAGCGCAATGTCCGCGTACGCCTTGATCACGGTGAGGAGGTTGTTGAAGTCGTGAGCGATTCCCCCGGCCAGCCTGCCGACGGCTTCCATCTTGCGGGCCTGGAGGAGCTTCTCTTCCGATTCACGAAGGGCCCGCTCCGAGCGGACCCTCTCGGTCACATCGCGGATAGACTCCACGCTCCCGATCACTTCCCCGCCCGCGCGGATCGGGTGAATGGAGACTTCCAGGGAGCGCTTCCGGCCGCCGAGCTCCGCCTCGTACAGCTCGAATGCCTTGCCGTCACGCAGCATTCTCTGCGTCAAGGCGTCCACCGCCTCGCGCCCGGCCGCCGGGAGATAGGCTGCAGCGCGCATGCCGGGCCTTACGTCGGTGCCGGAGTATTCCCGCATGGTCCGCGCGAACGCGCTGTTGTAGGCGATGAGGGCCCCGTCCCGGTCACGGGAACAGATGAAGTCTCCCGTGTTTTCGATGAGGGCGCTCAGGTTGGCCTGGCTGCGCGTGAGCTCTCGCTCCGCCTCCCGCAACCGGAAAACGTTCGCTGCCAGGAGGCTCGCGAAAATGACAAGAAGTACGACCAGCCCGATCATGATCCCGGAGAACAGCGGGTACTGGTTGAAGGCGTTCACGGGGCGGTTGATGATCACGCTGTCGCGGGGAAGCAGATACTGCGCAATGTGGAAACGGACGATTTCCCGGTAGTCGAAAAGGGGACGGGAGGTGCTCCGGACGTCGACCGGAATCGAGGAAGCGGGTTCGCCGTCCAGCACGCGGAGGGCAAGGTCGCCGGCCCGGCGGCCGTGCTCGACGCCACGAAGGAGCATCCCACCCACGATGCCGTGCCCCAGGCGCGTCTCGTGCAGCGCGTACGCCGGCGCCGGGCAACGGGCGGTGAACACGCGCGTGCTCTCGGAGAGAGACAGGGCGTGACCCGTCCTGTCGGTGGCGTAGGAGAGGATCATGAGAAGCGAGTCCGCGGGCAGTGAGGAGATCCGGGCCACCGCCTCGTCCCAGGTCGAGGGGGGAAGGAACTCGAACGTGGCGCGTTCCGCGAACAGCCGGACCTCCGCCTCCGCCTCCCGCTGCACGGCTCGGCCGCTGGTGGTGTCGTCACTGACCATGAGCACGTGCCGGGCGTCGGGGTGCAGGGAAAAGGCAACACGGAGCGTACCCACGAGATCGGTGACCTCTGCGACACCGGTCACGGAGACACCTGGCGGCACGGACAGGGAGGGGAAATCGCTCACCCCCATGAATACGATGGGCACGCCGGCAAACAGGTCGTCGTGGTATCGGAACAGCGTCTCCAGGGCAGGATTGTCCAGGGCGACAACGATGTCGGGCCGGAAGCCTCGATACTTGCGGACCAGGTAGTCTTTGACGAGCGCTGCATTCGTCTGGTCCGGCCGGCGCTTGGCGTCCATGTACTCGATGAGAGGGTCCACGTCGGGGTAGACTTCCCGCAGCCGCTGAAGGAGGCCCGCCGTCTCCTCGTCCGACCAGCGGAAGCCGTGATGGTACGAGTTGAGCACGACAACGGAGGGCGACGGCCGGTGGGGTATGGTCTCCGCCGGAGCCGGGATTGAGCACAGCAGAAGTGCGGCGGCCATGAGGAAAAAATGCGTGTCTCTTCTTGCTTTCACCGTCGGGTTCCGGTCCGACCAGTGTAGGAGAAAGACGCCAAAGTTGACAGCCCCTCGGAGCGCAGGTATTCTCGGTCGAAGCGCCGGCGTGATGAAATGGCAGACATGCCAGACTCAAAATCTGGTGGGGGGCAACCTCCGTGTCGGTTCAAGTCCGACCGCCGGCACGTTTTTCAGCCTTTCCCGTACCGTCTGAGCTTCAGCGCGGACAGCCCCAGGAACACCACGGCAACTCCGGCAAGAACTCCGAGCATCGCTGCGGTGGAGATCTCTGTCCCTCCCCAGAAAAGGGTGACACCGTACATTTTCAGGTACCGGGTCTGCACTGCCGGCGGCGCCCCGGAAAAGACAAGTGACATGGGGCCCCGGCAGAGCTCCTGCCTGAGCAGTGCAGCGCTGTGGCTGAAGGGAACGAGCGCCACGAAACGCTGGACGGCATCGGGCAGAATGCCCATCGGCACGTAGACGCCGGTGATGAAGCCGATCAGAGTCCCGAGCAGCGTGCTGAGCACTCCGAAGGCCGAGCCGGAGGCGAGAAGCGAGGCGAGGAGAAACATGATGGACGATGAGGACAGGACGGAGAGAGCCAGGAGTCCCGTGACTTTCAGGATGCCCAGCGGAGGAAGGAGTGATCCGCCTGCCGCAACGATGTACAACTCTCCCGCGGCAAAGGCCACGAGCGTAAAGACCAGCCCGATGACCAACGCGGAGATGAGATAGCTCACGACGATGCCCGTCCTGCTGGCAGGGGCGACGATGAAATCCGAGAGACGCCCGTATTCCCGGTCGAACACCATGGTTCCCAGGACGCCGAGGGAGACGGTCACGGCGTTCACTGAAAGAAGGCCCGCGATGATCCAGGAGTCCACGAGCCAGCGGATTCCCGGAAGCGAACCGGCGGAGCCCCGGATGCCGTCCGTCTGGACCCTGCCGAGGAACAGGGCGTACAGGCCGATGATGATCAGAACGGAAAGGAACGAGAAGAAAACAGACATACGGTCCCGGATATAGACCTTGATGTTCCGAAGAGAAAGGCGAAGGACCATGTCCATCAGGTTTCCTCCTCACCGCGGATGGCATGGCCGGTGACGCTCATGAAAACGTCATCCATACTGCCCTTGATCACTTCGAAGCTCGCTACGAGCGGCTCGATCTGCTTGAGCACGGTCAGGGCATCCATGCTGTCCCTCACGGTCACCACCACCGTGTCGTTACTCCGGGTGAAGGCCATTCCCATCTCGGTGAGCTGCGCGGAAAGGCGCCCGTCATGCCGGGGAACGATGATGAGAGAATCCCCGCTGTGGCGGCTCTTGAGGGACGCCGGTGTGCCCTGCGCCGCGATCCGGCCGTGGTCGATGATCGCCACGTCATCCGCCGTCGCGGCCTCCTCCATGTAGTGCGTCGTGAGGAATACGGTCATCTTCTCCCTCTGCTGGGTCCGGGATATCGAGCTCCACACCCGGAGCCTGGTCTGGGGATCCAGGCCGGTCGTCGGCTCGTCCAGAAAGAGCACCTTGGGCGTGTGGATCAGCGCGCGCGCCACGTCCGCCCGGCGCTTCTGGCCCCCGGAGAGCTTCCCGTACCTGCGGTCGATGAACTCTCCCAGGCTCACGGCCTCGGTGAGGTACTCCACCCGCTTCCGCAGTGCCGCCCCCCGGATTCCGTAGAAGCCGGCGCGGACGTCGAGGTTCTCGCGGACGGTGAGCAGGTTGTCCAGCACGGAGTGCTGGAAGACGACGCCGATGCTCCGGCGCACCTCGTCGTTCTGCTTTCCCACCTCGTAGCCGTTGACCGTGACCTGCCCTTCATCCCGCGAAAGCGCGGTGCACAGGACATTGATCGTCGTCGTTTTCCCGGCGCCGTTGGGACCGAGGAACGCGAAGAGGGCTCCCTCCGGAACGCTGAAGTCCAGCCCGTCGACGGCGGTGACTGCCCCGTAGCGTTTCACGAGACCCCGGACCTCTATGACGTTGCCTGCCGTGCTGCTCATTGTCATTTTCAACACCAGAGGCACTGTACTGTGCGCGCGGGGTATTGAGAATGCGGCGCGTTCCCCGCACAATACCGAAAGGAGCCGTGCATGAGGTACCGGATCCGTGAGGGAGCCGACGCAGAGCGGACCGTGCTGGTCTTCTCGATGCCAGAGCGCCCGCTCATCATCGTGTTCCTTGCCCTGGTATCCGCCGTCTGTCTGCTGACGGGCCTGGCGTTCGCGGTCTCGAACGCAGCGGCGGATGACGCTCTTCGCGCCCTTGCATTCACGGGGTTGGGACTCTTCTGCCTCAGCGCGATCTTCCTTTTCACCTCGGGATTCGTGCCGCCGCGCATGCTGATCTTCGACAGCGGCGCGGCCCGCCTGGCGGTGTGCGACAGGCGGGGCCACGTGGACTGCGCGGTGCCCTATGCCGGTATCAGCGGCTTCTCCACCTACCCCTCGGTTTCCGCGCGCATCCTTCGCCATTCCGTGGGGATCGACTTCACGCACGGCGGACGGTGGGAGCTGTATTCGAGCAGGAACGAGGGGCGCGCCCGTGATTTCCAGGAAGAGCTTTCCCGCCGCGTTCGACTCTCGCGAGCGTCCGCATCCGCGCCGGTACCCGAGCCCGCGGGAGAACGAGTCCAGGGCCTCGAGCGTGAAACCGATGGCGTGCGGCGGCTGAGCTGGCGGAGAAAGACGCGGCCCGCGCAGCTCGTCGTCTCCCTGATCGTTCTCCTTTCTTTTGCCGCTGCCGTGGTGGGAAGCAGGCCGCTGGCCTCGGGTGCCGGTGGCTGGATCGTTGCCCTCGCGTTCGCCGCCTTCTTCGTGGCGGCTGCCGTTGTCGGAATCCTCAGGACTCTCGGGGAGGTCACGAGCGTGACAATCAGCCGGACGTCCCTGGAGGTACGCCGCGGCTCGCCTCTCACGCGTCCGTTTTCTTTTTCCCTCCCTTTGTCCCGGATCGCCGTGGTGGACTTTTCTCAGAGCCTCTCCCGGGCAGCCACACGGATCACGTTCCTCCGGGCCGACGAGGTGGAGAAGTTCACCTCCTGGCGCCAGGGGACGTTCCCGCCCTCCTCCGCCTTCGACATGCTCAGGTTTCTCCGCAGCATCCCGCACGTGGACGTTTCCGCTCTCGCGCCCGCGGAGAGGCTTGCCGTCGCGGAATGGATCCGGGAAGCGCTCCAGCGGCCCGTCGGGGCGTGATATACTGGGGCCTCGGGAGAAACCAATGACAACTTTTGCTGAGATCATGGAAAAGGCCCGCCGGGCGGGACCGGCGAGGTTCGTCGTCGCACAGGCCGCTGACGGGACCGTCCTGGAGGCGGTCGCCGAGGCCCGGCGCGAGGGATTTGCCGAGCCGATTCTCGTCGGCGCGCCGGAGGAAATCGAGAAGGCGGCGCGGGAGCGCGGAGTGTCCGTGGACGGGTGGCGGGTCGCCCCGGCATCATCGGGCCCGGAGGCGGCTTCGTGCGCCGTGAAGATGGTGGCGGCAGGCGAGGGGGACATCCTCGTGAAGGGCCTTCTCCAGAGCGCGGATCTGCTTCGCGCGGTCCTCCACAAGCCGGACGGGCTGGCGACGGGGCGCATCCTCTCCCACGTCGGCGTCTTTCACTTCCCGGAGTCAGATCACCTTTTCTTCGTGACGGACGCCGCGCTGTGCATCGCTCCGAGCTACCAGCAGAAGCTGGACATCGTGCAGAACGCTGTTGACCTCGCCCACCGGCTGGGCGTGGCACAGCCCATCGTGGCCATGCTCTGCGCCATCGAAACGGTGAATCCCGACATGCCGGCGACGATGGACGCCGCCGCCGTGGCCAAGATGGCGGACCGGGGGGCGATCAAGGGCGCGCGCGTCGAGGGGCCCCTGGCGCTGGACAACGCGGTCAGCGTGGAGGCGGCTCGTCACAAGGGGATCACGAGCGAGCTGGCGGGCAGGGCGGACATCCTGGTCGCCCCGAACATCGAAGCGGCGAACATCCTCTACAAGGCACTGATTTTCTTCGCCCGGGCGGAGGAGGCGGGAATCGTCATGGGCGCGCAGGCGCCGATCGTGCTCGCCTCTCGGAGCGACTCGGCGCGGAACAAGCTCTTCTCTCTCGCCCTGGGCGCGCTCGCGCGCGCCCGCTGAGTCGAACCCACAGGGCTCTCTAGGCGGCGAATTCCTTGAACAGCACGATGGAGTTGTGGCCGCCGAAGCCCAGCGCGTTGGATATGGCCGCGCGGATGCGCCCCTTGTAGCCCTTGTTGGGAACGTAGTCCAGGTCGCACTCGGGATCGGGATTCTCAAGGTTCCGCGTCGGCGGGAAGAACTGTTCCTGAATTGCCATGATGGTCACGATGGCCTCGATCCCGCCGGCCGCCCCCAGGAGATGCCCCGTCATCGACTTCGTGGAGGAAACCTTGAGCTTCTTCGCATGGTCCCCGAACAATGCCTTGATGGCCCGCGTCTCGATGGGATCGTTGATGGGCGTCGAGGTGCCGTGCGCGTTGACGTAGTCGATATCCGTCGGCGCAAGGCCGGCGGCGTCCAGCGCGATCTGCATTGCCTTGATGGCCCCCCGCCCCTCGGGATGCGGCGCGGTCAGGTGATTTGCGTCACACGTGGCGCCGTAGCCGGCAAGCTCGGCCAGGATGCGGGCGCCCCTTTTCTTCGCGTGCTCCAGCTCCTCCAGCACGAGCACACCGGCGCCCTCCGCCATCACGAAGCCGTCGCGGTCGCGGTCGAACGGCCGGCTGGCCTTCTCCGGCTCGTCGTTGCGCGTGCTCACGGCCTGCAGTGAGCAGAACCCCGAGAAGCCCAGCCCGGTGAGCGGGGCCTCGGTGCCGCCGGCAAGCATGACGTCCGCGTTGCCGTCCCTGATAAGGCGCCACGCGTCTCCGATGGCGTCATTGGAGGAGGCGCAGGCCGTCACGATGCAGCGGCAGGGCCCGAACGCCTTGAAGCGGATGGCGATGTTCCCCGGCGCTTCGTTCGCGATCATCATGGGAACGAACAGCGGGTGCACCGACTTGGGTCCCTTTTCGAAGATGCGGCGGCACTGGGATTCCAGGGTCTCGATCCCCCCGATGCCGTTTCCCAGCACCACGCCGAAGCGCTCGGGATCCGTCTTCCCCACCTCCAGCCCGGCGCTCTTCATGGCTTCCAGCGCGGACACCATGGCGAATTGCGTGAAGCGGTCCATCCGGCGCGCTTCCTTGGACTCCAGGATCTTCTCCGGGATGAAGTCCTTGACCTCTCCGGCGATCTTGGAGGAGTAGCCCTCCGTGTCGAAGCGCGTCAGTTTCCCGACGCCGTTCTCACCGGCGGACACCGCCTTCCAGAAATCCGCCACGTTGTTGCCGAGGGGATTCACCGTCCCCATGCCGGTTACCACGATTCTCCGTTCCATGCCGTCTCCTTGCGTCACATCGACAGGCCGCCGTCCACGGGGAACACCTGCCCCGTGATGTAGGCCGCCCGGTCGGATGCGAGAAATGCGGCCAGCGCCGCGACGTCCTCCGGGGCTCCGACCCTGCCCAGGGGGATCTGCACGGTGAGCGCTTCGCGCGCCTTGTCGCCGAGCGCCTTCGTCATGTCGGTCTCGATGAACCCCGGGGCAATGACGTTCACGCGCACGCCCCGCGGCGCGATTTCACGCGCCAGGCTCTTCGAGAACCCGATCAGCCCCGCCTTGGAGGCCGAATAGTTCGTCTGGCCCGCGTTCCCCGTGATGCCGCTCACGGAGGAGATGTTGATGATCGAGCCGGTCTTCTGCCTGATCATGAGGCGCGCCATGGCGCGGGAGGTGAAGAACGCGGAGGTGAGGTTGGCCCGCAGGACCTCCTCCCAGCTCTCCGTGGGCATGCGGAAAATGAGGCCGTCCCGCGTGATGCCGGCGTTGTTCACCAGCACCTCGATGCTGCCGGCTTCCGCGGAGATCTCCTCCATGATCTTCGAGATCTCCTCCTCCTTCGTCACGTCGGCCTGCTTCCAGACGTAGCGTGTGCCGTTGCGGCAGGCCGCCTCCAGCTCCGCGCGGTTGCCCGGCTCGGCCCGGGACACGGCATAGACCGTTGCTCCCTCACGCAAGAACTCCAGAACGATGGCGTTCCCGATTCCGCGGGATCCTCCCGTGACGATGGCCGTCTTGCCCTCCAGAGCCATTTACAATCCGCCTGCCGCCTTCGTCATAGCCTCCGCAGTGCCTGCCGGCGAACAAGCCGCCTGCGGATTCAGAGCCTTCATGAGACCCGTGAGCACCGTCCCCGGCCCGACCTCGAAGAACGCTTCAAACCCGTCTGAGAAGAGGCTCTCCTGCACCGTGACCCAGCGCACGGGGGACACAACCTGCTTTCCGCAGAGCTCCCGCGCTTCCGCGCCCGTCCTGATGACCCGGCCGGTGACGTTCGAGTACACCGGCATGACCGGATCCGCGAAAATGTATCCGGCAAGCGCCTCGTCCAGCGATTTCCGCGCTTCATTCATGTACGGCGAGTGAAAGGGACCGGAAACCGGGAGCCGGATATACCTCTTGGCCCCGGCGTCCTTCAACGCCTTCCCCGCCGCCTCCAGACCGGCGGCAGTTCCTGAAACGACTGTCTGGACCGGGCTGTTCAAATTGGCCACGTAGACCCCGCCGCCCTCCAGAGATTCCACCGTGGAGGTTACCTTCTCAGCATGCAGGCCGAGCACGACCGCCATGCCGGACGATTCGGCGTCTTCACCAAGGGCCCGTGCCGCCTTCTCCATGAGGATACCGCGCAATTTCACGATGGGGAATACATCCGGGAGCCTCAGCACCCCGGCTTCGCACAGCGCCGCGTACTCCCCGAGGCTGAACCCCGCGCAGCCTTTCGGCTCTATGCCCTTTTCCTTCAATGCCGTGCTTGCCGCCAGGTTTGCAACGGTGATGGCGATCTGCGTCTTGTCTGTGGCTCGAAGCTCCTCAGCCGTCGACTCAAACAGGAGCTTCTGTACATCGACACCCGATGCATCGGAAGCCTTTGATATGAGGTCCTTCACAGCCGAGCTCTTTTCCCAAAGATCCTTTGCCATACCCGGGTACTGGGCGCCCTGTCCGGGGAAGAGAAAACAGTTCTTCATGAAGGGTGAAAATACCACGGGGCCGCTTTTCTGGTCAATAAGTCGGATAGAGATCGTTCTAAGTATTTACCATGAATGGAAATCTGTGAATATGAGTAAAATTGATCCCTATTTTGGAGATATTGTTGCTGTTGACCCTCTATTTCAATAGGATTAGTATTTCGCCCATGCAAGCAGTCATCCGTGCGGTCGATTCCGCCGTTCCGGAGCGGAGAATGGCGAATGAGGAGTTCACTGCTACGATCGATACTTCGGACGAGTGGATCCGCTCCCACACGGGAATCGGCTTCCGGCACATCGCCGAGCCGTCCGTGGCTACGTCGGACCTCGCAATCGAGGCAGGTCGAAAGGCTTTGAAAAAGGCCGGTGTCCCGGCAAAGGACGTGGACCTGGTAATCGTGGCTACGATCACGGGTGACTACATCGGCTTCCCGTCCGTGGCCTGCATCGTGCAGGACCGCCTCGGGGCATCCTCCGCGGCGGCAATGGACCTCGGCGCCGGGTGCACGGGATTCATTTACGCGCTGGAGACCGCCCGCAGCTTCGTCGTGGCGGGAAGCGCGAAGAACGTGCTGGTGGTCGGAGCAGAAGTCCTCAGCAGGATCGTGGACTGGAAGGACCGAAACACGTGCGTTCTCTTCGGAGACGGAGCCGGCGCCGCACTCGTTTCTGCGGAGAGCGGGGACGGCTCTCGGGGAATCATCTCTTCGTCCCTGGGCGCGGACGGCTCGGGCGCCGAGCTTCTGGCCCGGCCGCTCGGCGGGATCCGCACGCCGCTCACCGCGGAGAGCATCACGGCCGGTGCGTATCTGCACATGGACGGCCGCCAGGTCTACAACTTCGCCGTCAAGGTCGTGTCGGAGGGGATCGTCTCCATGCTGGAGAAGAACAAGATCTGCCTCGAGGATGTCGCCTGGATCGTCCCCCACCAGGCCAACGTCCGCATCATCGAGGCCGCGGCCAAGCGCTCCAAGATTCCGCTTGCAAAGTTCTTCACGAACATCGAGGAGTACGCCAACACCTCCGCGGCGTCCATCCCCATCGCGCTCTCGGAGATGTGCTCCAAGGGGCTGCTCAAGAAGGGGGACCTTCTCGTCACGTTCGGTTTCGGCGCCGGGCTCACCTACGGGGGCAACCTGATCCGCTGGTAGCCGCGGCTATTCCTTCTTCCCGACCCCGATCGCGGCATCGATCGGCAGCACGAACGCAATCCCCTTCCCCTTCCCGGCGGAGCAGGCGAGGATCTTCTCCAGCACGTCCAGGCTCTCCCGCGCCTGCTTGTCATCGATCACGGAAAAGATGATGTTGTTGCGCGGCCGGGCGGAGCGGAAGGTGCTGCGCATGCCGGCAAACAGGGGAACATCCTCCATGATGTGACCCATGCCGACGGAGTCGACGACCGTGGCGCCGCTGACTCCCGTCTCGATCAGGCCCTCCAGCACGTCCTCCAGCATGTCCGGGTCGTTGAGAACGATGACGAGAAGCTTCATCAGATCTTCGCCTCCTCCTCATCGAAGGCCCGGACCATGTCCTGGACGGACGTCGAGGAGATGATCCTCTCCGTGAACGCCGTGTTCTTGATCAGGCGGGCAATGCGCGCCAGCGCCTTCAGGTGCAGGCTGTGCCCCTGGCGGTTTCCCATGAGCATGACGATGACCCTGGTCGGCTTGCCGTCGAAGGAATCGAACTCCAGGCCTCCCGGCGCGCGGGCCGCGATGATGATGAGGTCGTGGATCCCTTCGATGAAGCAGTGGGGGATGGCGATCCCGTTTCCCACGGCCGTCGTCTGAAGCGTCTCCCGCTCCATGAGCCGGGCGAACACGTCCGCTTCATCCGTGATGAAGCCCTTCTCCGCAGCTCCCTGGATGATGCGTCGAAGCGCGTCCTCCCGCGTCGTTTCCGTCAGCTCCCAGACGAAGCACTCCGGACGGATGTAGCGGGTGAGCTTCATCGCCATGAAAGGCAGTGAATAACGGGAAGCGCGGCGCTGTCAATCAGCGGCCGCCGTCGCCCTGTGGGGCGGGGCGGCCGCTGCCGTATGCCTCCTGGACGAGGATGCAGTCCGCGAGCACGAGCGCGACCATGGCCTCGAGGACGGGAACGGCGCGGGGAACGATGCAGGGATCATGCCTGCCGCTGATCTGGATCGTGGTCGGCTTTCCCTCCACGTCCACGACCTTCTGCGGAAGAGAAATGGAGGCGGGCGGCCGCACGGCGGCGCGGATGACAATGTCGCTTCCCGTGGAGATCCCTCCGGCGATCCCGCCGGCGTTGTTCGTGCGGGTGCGCATCACGCCGCCTTCCACGTACTGTTCGTCGTTGTACGCCGACCCGCGCATCCGCGTGACCTCGAAACCCGCCCCCACCTCGATGCCCCGCACCGCTCCCACCGACATGAGCGCGTGAGCGAGAAGGGCCTCAAGCTTGTCGAACACGGGATCACCCAGTCCGGCCGGACACCCGGAGGCAACCACCTCCACGATGCCGCCTACCGAGTCGCCGGCGGACTTTGCCTCCTCGATCTTCTTCACCATGAGGGCGGCAGCCTCCGCATCCGGGGCCCGGGCGGGATTGCGCTCGATCTCGGCAGGGTCCACCGTGCCCGCGCGGACTCCGGCGATCTCCAGCGCGTAGCCGAGGATGGAGACCCCGCGGGTCGCGAGGATCTTTTTGGCGACGGCGCCGGCAGCCACGCGGGTTGCCGTCTCCCGGCCGGAGGAACGGCCCCCGCCCCTCCAGTCCCGCATGCCGAACTTCGCCCGATACGTCCAGTCCGCGTGTCCGGGGCGGAACACGTTCTTCAGCTGCTCGTAGTCCGAGCTCTTCTTCTCCTCGTTCCTGATGAGCATGGAGACCGGCGTCCCCATCGTCTGCCCCTGGAACACACCGGAAAGGATCTCCACGCGGTCCTTTTCCGAGCGCGGCGTCGTGATGGCGCTCTGGCCGGGACGGCGCCGGTTCAGCTCCTTCTGGACGTCCGCTTCCTCCAGGGCGATGCCCGGGGGAACGCCGTCCACGATGACGCCGATGGCCGGCCCATGGCTCTCTCCGAACGTGGTCACACACAGCAGGCGGCCGAACGAACTGCCCGGCAAACGGAACCTCCTTCAGACAGCGCGCGTGATCAAGTGGGTCTTGATGGCCTCGACCCACTGCGCAGGGTACAGGAGCCTGATGGAGATCCCGTCTTCCTTGCCCGCCGTGTTGAGAAACCGCACGACGATCCGGTGGCGCTCGGGGCGCGACCCCCGCGGGGCGTCGGAGACGCCGATCCATGAGATCGAGGCGCCCGGCACGAACAGCTCGTGATTGCCCACCCACGAGTGGAAGTACAGGCCCGTGGACAGGAGCATGAGCACGCCGAGGGCGTTGGAGGCGGGACGGCTCTCGCCGCTGCCGTTCGCGTTCCCGTTGACGGCGCCGACCCGGGCGCCCGTCGCCAGGAGCATCGCCTCGCGTCCCAGCTCGCTTCTCACGTGATGCAGGATGCGCCTGCGCACGATCAGGAACCCGCCGACGAGGCCGACGATGGCGGTGCCGAGGACAAGACCGATCCACTCGAGCGCGGCGTAGAGATTCCCCATGGCTCAAGGGACAAAGTACAGAAAACGGCGGGAGCCATCAAGGCACCGCTCCTTGACGGCGCCCCGCGCTTCCCTCATGCTTTGCGTGACGCGGGAGGCGCTGCATGAAACCGTTTGCGCTCGCGGCGTGCGCGCTGCTTCTCATCTCCTGCTCGCCCCGAAGCCCGGTCGAGCCCACGGGTGTTCTCATGGTCCCCTCCCGGGACCGGGTGATGAGAGCCGGCGACGCTGAGCCGATCGTAACGAGCTGGCTCCCGCTCGGCCTCTCCTTTGATACCGCGAAGCCCGCGGCCCTCTACGGTCTGATCCTGGCGCGGGCCCCTCTCCGGGACGTTTCGAAAAAGCCCACAGGCACGATCCTCCCTGCTCGGTCCCGCGTCACCGTGACCGCTGCCACGCCGTGGGAGCAGGACGGCCGATCGTTCCGGCGATGGTACACGGTGAACGCCGGCTCTCCGGGATCGGCGAAGGAAGGGCTGCTGGACTCCTCGCTGGTTGCCCTGATCACCGTGGAGTCGGGAGATACTGCCGCCGGCTTCCTGGAGCGAAAGATTGCCGTGGCCGGGGGGGAGTCGCTATACAATGTCCTGGCGATCTCGGACAAGGGAGCCGTGACGCTCATCGACACGAGCGTGCTCGTCTTCCCGGACGCGTTTCACCCCTCCGGCGTGGCGCGGCTCGCCATCCAGGACGTGAACGCGGACGGGACCCCCGAGGTGGTGGTGGACGCGGACACGATCGTGTCATTCCAGTTCCTCGGCGCATCACCCCTGCGCTGGCAGGCGTGGCTGCAGGAGAGGAAAGCCGATTGGGCCGTGATCTTCCGGTTCAATCAGAGATACGGCACGGACCAGGGGAACTCCTACAGGGCGGAAAGCCGCGCCTTCTCCTCGTCCGGCTCGGGGTTCAAGGACACGGTGAAGGTATCAACGCGGGCAGTGGAAACCACGGCGCAGGGGGAGTTCCACAACACGATCGAAAGCTTCTATTCATGGAACGGCTCCTCCTACGCGGCCGTTGCGTCACAGGAGCTTCCCCAGGGGGGGAAGATCGTCGGGTCGGCCGAGATGACGGCGGGCCCCGGCACAGGCGCCGTGGTCGAAGCCCTGAAGGACGGCGCCCGCGTCTACGTCTTCGACCGAAGCGACACGGAGGAGGCAGCGGGAGGAACGCGCGGATTCTGGTACCACGTCGTGAGCACGTCGGACAAAGAGGGGTGGGTCCACGCGGGCCGGCTTGCGCTTTCCAGGATCGATCCTCTCAAGGAGAACCGGGAATCCTTCCTCGGGCGTTCCGCGTTCACTCCTCCGTCCCCTCTCTCTCCTTGACAGGGGCGCCTCTCCGGCGCTACCGTCAGCAACCCTGCCGCCGAGCTTTGCCAGCAGGAGGTTTCGTGATCCCCCCTCGGACCGCGGTCGTGATTTTCGCCCTTGTGCTCGCCGCCGCCCAGGCGCTGTGCTCCGCGGAGCTCGTAACCGCGGAGCAGACCCGGTTCCCGCTCGCCGTGACTGATGATGCGGGCGTCCGGATGACACTGGCCGCTCCGCCGGGCCGCATCGTCTCACTCACTCTGCCGACGGACGAGATCCTCCTCTCCCTCGTGGGAAGCTCCCGGCTTGCTGCCGTCACCACGCTCTCCCTGGACCCGGCGGTCTCCAGCGTGGCGGCGCAGGCCGCCGCAGTTCCGCGGAGGATGATGCTTACGGTGGAGCCCATCGTCGCGCTCCGTGCTGACCTCGTGATTGCGGCAAGCTGGAGCGACGCCGGCGTGGTCTCCCAGCTGAGAGGCGCAG
The DNA here is from genome assembly GCA_035542415.1 of Spirochaetia bacterium. Classification (GTDB taxonomy): domain Bacteria; phylum Spirochaetota; class Spirochaetia; order SZUA-6; family Fen-1364; genus Fen-1364. The sequence goes on along the minus strand of DATKLM010000072.1, from coordinate 11,371 downwards.
GCGTGCCGGTCTATCTTGTGGCAAGCCCGACGAGCGTGGTGGGCGTGGAGGCGCTGATCCGGCGGATTGCGCTGATCACGGGGGAGACCGGCCGGGGTGCTGCGATGGTGGAGGACATGGAACAGAAGCTGCGCGCAGTCAGCCACCGGGTCGGGCAAATCCCTCCGGGAAAGCGGCTGCGCGTCCTGGACTACACGACGTTCGGAGCGTCCATGGGGAAGGGAAGCTCCTGGGACGACATCGTGCGCCGGGCAGGGCTGGTCAACGCGGTAGACGGTCTGGCCTCCGACCAGTGGGGCCAGGTCCCTCTCTCGACGGAGAAGCTCCTTCGACTCGACCCCGACATCATTATCCTGCCCGGTTGGGTCTACGGCGACTCTCGGGGCGCCCGGTCATTCGCATCCGGCGTCAAGGAGAACGCGGCACTCCAGGGACTTTCCGCGGTGAAGTCGGGCCGGGTGTACACGATGCCGGAGAACCTCCGCGTCAGCACCTCGCAGTACATCGCCGATGCGGTGCAGTGGCTCGCCCGCACGGCTTACCCGGGGAGCTTCGAATGAGGCCGGCATGCTGATCCTCATCACGGGCGGAAGCCGCAGCGGCAAGTCCGGCTTTGCCCTGCAGCAGGCTTCCACGATGCCGCATCCCCGCGTCTTCCTGGCAACCGCGCAGGCCGCGGATGACGAGATGCGCGGCCGCATCGAAGCCCACAAACGGAGCCGGCCCCCGGAGTGGGGGCTCGTGGAGGAGCCCCTCGAGGTGACGCGCGCGCTCACGCGCACGCTGGAACGGGCCGGTACGGTGATCGTGGATTGCGTCACGCTGTGGGTTTCCAACCTCATCCTTGCCGACGAGACGCTGGGAGAGAAGGAGGTCGCGGACCGGGCAGAGGAGCTTGCCGTCATCGCCTCGGAGAGCCCGGCGCCGGTGATCGTTGTGACGAACGAGGTGGGAAGCGGCGTCGTTCCGGACAACGCCCTTGCCCGGCGTTTTCGCGACTGCGCGGGCCGGGCGAACCAGGTCCTTGCCCGGTGGGCAGCGGAAGTGCACCTCATGGTGAGCGGGATACCGATGACTATCCGGAAAGGGAAGGAGCAAGGGTGACCGGGAGGCTGTCAGGCATTCATGTGCCCGGGATCGACGAGGAAGGGCGGAGGAAAGCCGCTGAGCGTGTGGAGCGCCTTCTCATGCCGCGACGCGCCCTCGGCAGGCTCCTCGAGCTGGGAGAGAGGGTTGCCGGGATCACCGGCTGGGACGGGATGGATCTCACCCGAAAAATGATCGTGGTCATGGCCGCGGATCACGGGGTGACCGAGGAGGGCGTCAGCGCCTACCCCGCGGAAGTGACGGGACAAATGGTGCGCGGGTTCGCGGCGGGGATCGCGGCAATCAACGTCCTCAGCCGGCACGCCGGCATCGAGGTCCGCGTCGTGGACATGGGAGTGCGAAGCGATCTCTCGGACCTCGTGAAGGCGGGAAAGCTCACGGACGCCCGCGTGGGCCCCGGCACGCGCAACATGCGGCGCGGCCCCGCCATGACGCGTGAAGAGGCGGTGCAGTGCATCGAACGCGGCGCGGCTATTGCCCGCGGCGCGGCAGTGGACGGCGTGCGGATGCTTGGCACGGGGGACATGGGCATCGGCAACACCACTCCCTCCACGGCCATCGCCGCCGTTGCCGCAGGCCTTGACGTGTCCGCCATCGCGGGCAGGGGAACCGGCGTGGATGATGCGGGCCTGGCGCGCAAGATCGCCGTCATCGAGGAAAGCATCGCGGTGAACCACGTGGATTCCTCGGATCCGCTGGGCCTTCTCAGCGGAGTCGGCGGCTTTGAGATCGGCGGGATCGCGGGGCTCGTTCTCGGCGCGGCAGAGAGCAGGGTGCCGGTGGTCGTGGACGGCGTCATCTCCACGGCCGGGGCGATCATCGCGTGGCTCCTGGAGCCGCGGGTCGGGGACTACCTGTTCGCGGCGCACCGGTCCGTGGAGAAGGCGCAAACGGCAATGCTTTCCCTCATGGGGCTGGAGCCGATCCTGGACCTCGGGATGCGCCTCGGGGAAGGAACCGGGTGCGCGCTCGCCATGCCCATCATCGAGGCCGGGGCCAAGGTGATCCGGCAGATGGCCACGTTCGACGAGGCCGGGGTCAGCGAGGCATGAGCGAGGCCTGATCATGCGGGGATTCTTTTCTGCCGTGTCGTTCCTGACCGTGCTCCCCGTCCCTGAGGCCCTGAAGAGCCGACGGGACAACGCGATGTTCACCGGTTACCCGGCGGCTGGATTCCTCATCGGCTGCCTCCTGTCAGTCCTGTTTCTCGCCGCTGGTCTCCTGCTCCCCGGCCTGCTCTCGGTGATCGTTCTCGTGGGCGGATCCATCGCGCTCACCGGGGCCATCCATCTCGATGGTCTTGCCGACTGCGCTGACGCCTTCTACGGCCGGCGGGACCGGGAGTCGACGCTGCGGATCCTGAAGGACCCGCGGATCGGCACCATGGGCGGGGCGGCCATCGGGCTTTCCCTGCTGTTCCGATCCGCCGCAGTTTCCTCTCTTGCCGTGCCGGTTGTCCTGCTGGCTCTTCCCGTTCTCACGGCGTTCTCGCGCGCTGCGGTCCTGGCAGCCCTGCGCGTGCTCCCCTACGTGCGGGGAACCGGGGGAATCATCACCTCGGCGCTCCCGCGGCCGGCCGCCGCCCTGATGCTCGCCGGGGCCGTCACCGCAACATCTGCGGCGCTCCTTCCTGTGCCGACCGCGGCCGCGGTTCTCGCGCTGGCGGCGTTCTGGCGCCTGTCCTGGAGGAGGATTGGCGGCTGCACCGGGGACGTGCTGGGAGCGTCGATCGAAATCGCGGAGATCGTCTTTCTTGCTGCTTTGGCAGCGGTGACGCACCTGCGGATCTTCTGGGGAGCGTTCTTTCCGCTGGCCGCCCTTCTTTTCCCGAACGGAGCTTTCTAGCCACCGGGGCTGAAGCGGGTCAGAGCCCCGGGGCGATGGAGAAGATGGCCTTGACCGTCCCCGACGTGTAGTTGATCAACTGGTACCTCACTCCCTCGGGAACGAACATGACCTCAGACCAGAATCATGAAAACGATTGTGCAATCGTATGAAACCGAGTGGTTGTCAAGCCTCCTGTGAACGAGAAGGCCGGCGGAAGGCGAAAAAGAGGAACGCCAGGGCTGCAAGCGCGCTCACCGCGGCGGAGGCAAGAAAGCCCGCCCCGAGAGCGGTTGCGGTGATGATCACCCCTGCCACGAACGGTCCGGCAGAGTGGCCAATGTCCATGATGGAGCTCAGGGCACCGAGGGACGCGCCGAGATTCTGCTCCCGGGCCACGTCGGCGACGTAGGCGCTCGTGGCCACGGTGGACACGGACATCGCGAGCCCGAACAGGACGCCGAGGATCCCGATGGCGATGACCCCCTGGAACAGCGGCACGAGGGCGACGATGAGCGCGAGCATGACGATGCCGAAGAGGATCTGGATCCGGCGGTCCACGCGGTCCGCAAGCCTGCCGAACAGCGGCTTGGTGAGGGCAATCGACAGCACCTGGATGGAGAACACCAGACCGATCTGGTAGGCGGGCACTCCCTGGCCCGCGAGGTAGATCGGAAGATAGGTCTCCATGACCCCGTAGCAGAAGTACGTGGCCATCTCCACGAGGGACGTCCCCAGCAGTCTCCCGTTCTTCATGAACTCAACGAGGCTCTTTCCGAAGTCGGATACGCTGACCTTCTTCACCGCGGCGCCCCCGTCGTCGCGTCTCAGGACGAGGGACAGGACGAGGACGGGCACGCCGAGGGCAAAGGCCGCGGCGTACACGGAACGGTAGTTCAGGAGAGAGATGAGAGCGCCGCCCAGAAGCGGAGCGAGGGTCCGGCCGATCAGCGTGGCGGAGGAGTACAGCCCGAGCTTCTCCCCTTTGGTTTTCGGGTATGCGCTCACGATCAGCGCGGAGGAAACGGGGCCGAGAATGGCCGTGCCGATGCCGTGAAAGAACCTGATCGGGATGAGCCAGAAGGCATTGTGCACGAGGAGGTACAGCGGAGGGGCCAGCACGAACACGAGTGAGGCAGCCACGAGCAGGCGCTTCTTCCCCAGACGGTCCGCCAGCAGGCCGACGGGAAAGCTGAAGAGGATTCCGGCGAGCGGAGAGATGGCAGCGATGAGCCCGATCACCGTCTCGGAACCGGAGAGGGATTTCACGAACAGCGGAAGAACGGGACTCTTCGACATCGTGGTGGAGAAGATCCCGAAGAACCCGATGAGGGAGAGAACGACGATGCCGGTGCCGTCGCGGCCGGGGCTCTCGCCCGGCTTCACGTCTGTTCCCTGGTCGTCCGGGGGAAGAATACCGTGAACGTGGAGCCCGCGTCAGGCTTCGACTGCACCGTGATCCTGCCGTTGTACTCCCCCAGCACCCGCCTCACCGTCGCCAGACCCAGCCCCGTCCCGGCGATGCCGGACGTTTTCTGGCTCTTCACGCGGTAGAACTCCTGGAAGATACAGGAAAGCTCGGAGTCACTCATCCCGATGCCGGTATCCGTGACGGAGACCGACCAGTCATCCCCCGCTTCGCAGATCCGCACGGTGAGGCTCCCTCTCTCCCGGTTGTACTTGATGCCGTTGGAGATGAGGTTCATGAAGATCCGGTCCATGTCCCCGCGGTCGGCGTTGACCGGGTAGTGATCAAGGGGCGCGTCCAAGGAAACCACGATGCGACGCTTCTCCGTCTGGACCTTGAAGAACTCCAGCTGGGAGCCGATCACGGCCTTCAGGTCCAGGGGCTCGATGGAGCGCTCCACCTTCCCTACCTCCCGGCTGTTGATGTAAAGGAGGTCGCGCACCAGATCGAGAAGAGCCTCCCCCCGCACCTTGCACCGGTCCAGCATCTCCTTGATCTTGGCCGGGTTGTCGTCGAACATGCCGGTGAGGATCACGTTGATGTAGTTGATGATGGCGGACAGCGGGCTCTTCAGCTCGTGGGCCACCATGGACACGAAGCGGTTCTTGTCCTGCTCCGCCTTCCAGCTCTCCGTCACGTCGGTGAGGATGACGATGGCGCCGCCGGCCTCCCCGTCGAGCATGAGCGGGGAGACGCTGAGGGAGAGCATGCCCTGCCACGCTCCGGAGGTCCTGGCCGGTGCCCCGTACGTTGGAGGGTTCCCGGGGCCGAACGACGCGAGCCCCGCCTCCGCGTCCCCGACGGCGTGCTGCAGGATCCGGGTCTCCGGCTTCACGGAGGCCGCTTCCACCACGCCCTCGATGGCCGCCTGGACCTCCAGGTCCGGGAAGAGGTCCGCCAGGGTGATCCCGTCCCGGAAGTGCGTGCCCAGGAAGTGCTCGGCGCGCGGGTTCATGAGAACGGGCTCCTTGCGGATGTTGAGGACCACGACGCCTTCGTGCATGGAGGCGATCATCTGGTGGGAGAGGTTGCGCTCGGAGGCGAGCTCGGAGAGGTACTTTTCCCGTTCGCGGATCAGCCGCCACTGCTGCACGGCCCGGTTGACGACCTGCACCAGGTCGTCCGGCGTGAACGGCTTCACCAGGAAGTCGAAGGCGCCATGCTGGGTGACTTCCACCGCCGCTTCCACGGTGGCGAGAGCGGAGACGATCACCACCACGGTGCGTCCCGCAAAGCGGCGGGTGATGGATTCCGTGACCTTGAAGCCGTCAATGCCCGGCATCTTCAGGTCCACCAGGGCGACGTCCGCCGGCTCGACCTCCAGGAGGGACAGGGCCGACTCTCCGTCACGCGCCGTGCGCACGAGATAGCCGCGGCGCTCGAGGACCCGCCTCATGCCCTCCCGCATACCTTCCTCGTCGTCAATGACAAGGATCCGGATCCCCTCACGCTCGGCGGAAGAATCGGGGGATCCGGCGGGGGCAGCGGCGGGCCGCTTCTCAGCCATGGGACCCCGCGCTGGACAGGTACTGCTCGATCTTTCCGAGCAGGTGCTCCAGGGGCACGGGTTTCGTCAGCACTTCGTCCACCTTCATCCAGTCCCGGCCCCGGCCCGGTCCCGCGTCGAAGGTGAAGCCGACCTTGCGGGGCGCGGCGGTCTGCATGATGATGGGAACCTTCGCCAGGCCGGGCAGGTCCCGCACCTTCTTGCAGAACACGAAGCCCGAGTCGTAGTGCTCCATCATGAGATCCGCGATGATGATGTCGGGAGCGGACTCCTTCGCCTTCTGGAGCCCTTCCTCCACGGTGAGAGCGGTCTCGATCTGGTAGCCGTTCTTCTCGAGAAAGACCCTCTGTCCTTCGATGAGGTCGGTATCATCGTCGACGATCAGTATCCGAGCCACGTCCATTCCTCCTATGCCAGCGCCGCCGGCGTCCCGGCCACATGATGCTTGATCTTCACGGTGAAGCACGCGCCGCCGCCGGCGTTGTTCGACGCCTGGATGGCGCCGCCGTGCATCTTCACGATGCCGTAGCAGACCGAGAGCCCCAGGCCCGTGCCTTTGCCCACCTTCTTCGTCGTGAAAAAGGGAGAGAACAGCTTCGGCAGGTTTTCCTCCGGGATTCCCGGACCGGTGTCCGAGATTGTGACGACGAACTCTTCGTCCCCGTCCTCGGTGGTGACCCTGATGAGCCCGCCGCCGGGCATCGCCTCAACGGCGTTCTTCAACAGGTTGTCGAAGACCTGGCGAAGCTGTCCCCCGTCCACGTTCTGCGGACCGAGGGACGGATCGAGTGAGAACTCTACACGGATTTTTCCGTTTGGTGAAGTTCCCAGGATCCCGCTGGCCGCGCTCTGCACGAGCGCGTTGATGTCGGTGGGCGTGCGCTCCACTTTCTCTTCCCGCGCGAAGTTCAGGATTCCCCGCACGATCCCCCGCGTGCGCTCCGCTTCCGCGATGATGCGCTCCACGTCGTCCTTGCCCTTTCCCGCGTCGGAGAGCTCCTCCTTGAGCAGGTGGGAGTACATGAGCACGACGCCGAGGGGATTGTTGATCTCGTGGGCGATGCCGGCCGCCATCTGCCCCATGGAGGCAAGCTTCTCCGCCTGGATGAGGCGCGCCTGGTTCTCCGTGAGGTCCTTCATGGCTTTCTCGATCCGCGAGATCAGGTACGGAAGGCACATCTCCACCTCTGCCTTTCCCCGGTAGACCGCGATGGCCTTCTGCCGGCAGGACGCGTATCCGCAGGCACCGCAGTTCAGCTCGTCCGTCGGGGAAAGCTTTCCCGTGAGCGCCAGGATCCGCCGGATCTCCTCCTCGGGGGCAGGAAGCTCCTCCCGCACCACGGGGTGGAACTCCTGGCCCAGGTCGATGTCCAGGTAGTCCCGGTGGCTTTCCGCCCATTCCTCGATGTCCAGGACGTGGGGCCGCTTTTCCAGGTAGCCGACGACGTACTTCTTGCGCTCGTAGAACGTGAGATCGTTCACCATGACCGGGCCGCCGATGCAGCCTTCGCAGAACAAGAGGTCGAACAGGCGGTAGTGCACGCGCTCGCCGCTTTTCACCCGGTCGGAGAGCACGCGCAGCATCTCCATGACCCGGTCCTGCCCCTCCACGACGTACACGGGACTCTCCAGGATGTCGGCATCGATGGCGGCTGCCTTCAGCAGCCCGCCGGTCACCGGGTAGATCCGCCCGAGGTTCGCGTGCGGAGGACGGAACTCCGCGGGCGCGGAGGAGCGAGGGTCGATGGTGGCGTCCGCGAGCATGTCCACGAGCTCGGAGAACGTCAGCACGGCGTCCACGTCTCCCGCGCGCCACGCCTCCACCTTCTTCGCCACGCACGGGCCGATGAACACGACCTTTGCGCCGGGGTCCAGCTTCTGCTTCACCACGCGCGCGGTGGCCTCCATGGGGGAGACGACGGGGGCGAGGTGCGGCGTCAGCTCGGGCAGCATCTTCTCCACGTACATGACCACGGCGGGGCAGGGCGTGGAGATGAGGAAGTTGTCGGGATCCCTTTCCAACAGGAGGCGGAACCGCTTGTAATACTCGTAGGAGACGAGGTCCGCGCCGAAGGCAACCTCGTACACGCCGTCAAAGCCCAGGGCATGCAGCGCTCCTACGAGGCGCTCCGGCGGCAGGTCGAGGAACGCGGCGGGGAACGACGGCGCCAGGAGCGCGTATGTGCGGCCCGCGGCGCCAAGGATGGCCTTGACCCCGCCGATGGAGGAGGTGACGCGCTTGGCGCCCTGGGAGCACACGTTTACGCAATACCCGCATGAGATACAGGTGTCCTCGATGATCTCTGCCTGCCCTCCCCGGACCTGCAGGGCCTTGGTCGGGCAGGAGCGGACGCACGAGTAGCACTTCTTGCAGATCTCTCCGACAGTGTAGACCGAGACCATGGCGGGAAAGGGCGCGGCCCTTCTTCCTCCTTACCGGTGCGCCGCTCCAGGCGCGTACGGCGTATTCGCCGAACGCGTAGTCGCGTACGGCGTACTCGTGGAACGTCTACTGACGTACTCCGTGTGCAGGAGCTCGTGGGCCTTGTGGGACCCCGGTTCCTCGAAGAACTCCTTGTACACCTGCGTGATGGCAGGGTTCTTGTAGGACATGCGGACCGTCCGGCTCTTGTCCAGAGCGTAGATGGACTTGATCCGCTTTTCAATCCTCTCGGGATCGTAGCCGAACATCTGGCCGCCCCCGCCGGCGCACCCGCCCGGGCAGGCCATGATTTCGATGAAATCCCAGGGCGCATCTCCCGCCCTCACCCGGTCGGCGATCTGGCGCGCATTGGAGAGGCGGTTGGCAATGGCGATCTTCAGCGTCTTGTCTCCCACCGTCACGCGGGCCTCTTTCACTCCGGCCATGCCGCGGACGTCCTCGAAGTCGAGGTTCGTGAGGTCCTTGCCGGTGAGAAGGTGGTAGGCGGTGCGCAGGGCGGACTCCATGACGCCGCCGGACGCGGCGAAGATGTCCCCCGAACCGGTGGGCGCGCCGAAGGGCCGGTCGTATTCCTCGTCGGGAAGGCTCGCGAAATGGATGCCGAAGATCTGCATCATGCGGTGGAACTGCCGCGTGGTGAGCACGGCGTCCACGTCCGCAACGCCGCGGGAGGAGGAGAGCTCGGGCCTCTGCGCCTCGAACTTCTTGGCCGTGCACGGCATCACCGACACGACGAAGATGTCCTTGGGGTCGATGTTCTGCTTCTGGGCAAGGTAGCTCTTGATCGTCGCTCCCATCATCTCCTGGGGGCTCTTGCACGTGGAGATCCGGGGCAGGAGCTCGGGGTAGTAGTGCTCGGCGTACTTGATCCAGGCCGGGCAGCAGGAGGTGAACATGGGAAGCTTGTCCCCGTTCTTGATCTTCTTCACGAGCTCCGTGCCCTCTTCCATGATGGTGAGGTCGGCGGCAAAGTCCGTGTCGAAGACCTGGCGGAACCCCATGCGCCGCAGGGCCGCCGCCACCTTTCCGGTCACGTTCGTGCCGGCGGCCAGGCCGAAGAAGTCGCCCAGGGAGACACGGATGGCGGGCGCCACCTGGGCCACCAGGTACTTCTTTCCCTCCTGGAGCGTCTGCATGACCCTCTCCACGGCGCGCACCTCGTGAAGGGCGCCGGTGGGACAGGCCAGCGTGCACTGGCCGCAGTTCACGCACGTGGTCTCCGACAGGTCCGTCTCGAATGGCGGAAGAACCATGGAGTCGAAGCCGCGGCGCGTGAAGTCGATGGCGGCAACTCCCTGGATCTCCTCGCAGATGCGCACGCAGCGGCCGCAGAGGATGCACTTGTCCGGCTCGCGGATGATGGAGGGAGAGGAGAAGTCCGTGTAGTGGTGCCGGGTCTTGCCCTTGAAGGGCACGCGGTCGATCCCGTACTCCGAGGCCAGGGACTGCAGCTCGCAGTAGCCGTTCTTGGGGCAGGTCAGGCAGTCGAACGGATGGCTCGCCAGGAGCAGCTCGATGATGGTCCGCCGGGCCGTGATGACGCGCGGGCTGCGCGTCTGGATCTCCATCCCTTCCTCCGCGGGGAAGGCGCAGGAGGGGGTGAGGTTCGGCTTTCCCTTCACTTCCACGACGCACATGCGGCAGGCCCCGCTGGGAAACAGCTCCTTGATGTGGCAGAGGGTGGGGAGCTTCTCTCCGGCTTCCTGGCACACTTCGAGAATCGAGCAGCCTGGCTTGGCCTGGATCTTCCTGTTGTTCAGCGTCAGATTGATCATCGCTGCGTCTCCTAACTGACCAGAACCGAGTCGAATCGGCACACGTCGCGGCAGGTGCCGCAGCGGATGCATTTCTCGTCGACGATGTAGTGGGCCTTCTTCTTCTCCCCGACGATGGCGTTCGTGGGGCACTTCTTCGCGCACAGCGTGCATCCGGTGCAGGCGTTCGTGTCGATACTGAACGTGAGCAGGCCCTTGCACTGGTGCGCGGGGCACTTGCGGTCGTAGATGTGAGCGTCGTACTCGCTCTTGAAGAAACGCAGCGTGGAGAGCACCGGGTTGGGAGCCGACTGGCCCAGTCCGCACAGGGACGTGTCCTTGATCACCTGCGCGAGGCTCTCCATGTTGAGGACCTGGTTGAACCTCAGGAGGTTCTCCTCCTCGCCCTTCATCTTGGAGTAGGGCGACACGATGCCATCCAGGGCCTCGTAGAGCCTCTGCGTGCCCTCGCGGCACGGGATGCACTTGCCGCAGGATTCCGAGGTGATGAAGGACAGGAAGTAGCGCGCCATGTCCACCATGCACGTCTCTTCGTCCATGACGACAAGGCCGCCGGATCCCATGATCGTTCCCAGGGTCTTCAGGGATTCGTAGTCGATCTGGGTGTCCAGGTGCTCGGCGGGGATGCATCCCCCGGAGGGACCGCCGATCTGCACGGCCTTGAACGCCTTGCCGTCGGGGATGCCGCCGCCGACGTCGAAGACGATCTCTCGCAGCGTGATGCCCATGGGCACCTCGACGAGCCCCGTGTTCACGACCTTGCCCGTCAGCGCAAAGACCTTCGTTCCCTTGGACGTCGCCGTCCCCATGGAGGCGAAAGACTCCGCCCCCTCGCGCATGATGTGGGAGACGTTCGCCATGGTCTCCACGTTGTTCACGATGGTGGGCTTCAGGAACAGGCCGGCAACGGAGGGGAACGGCGGCCGGGGCCGCGGCATTCCGCGCCGCCCTTCCACGGAGGCCATGAGAGCCGTTTCCTCTCCGCACACGAACGCGCCGGCCCCCTTCTTCACCCGCAGCGTGAACTGGAACTTGTTGGGCCCGACAGGCGCCTCAAGGAGCTTCTCTGCTTTGAGCACATTGATGGCCTTGTTGATCCGCTCGATGGCCAGGGGGTACTCGGCGCGGCAGTAGACAATGCCCTCGTCCGCGCCGATGGCGTAGCCGGCGATCATCATTCCTTCCAGGACGGAGTACGCGTCTCCCTCGAGGATCGAGCGGTCCATGAACGCGCCCGGGTCCCCCTC
>DATKLM010000071.1:0-14524 GCA_035542415.1 Spirochaetia bacterium | reverse complement strand
CGTCGTCTTCAGCGGAGCGCTGCGCGGCGCCGGCGACACGCGGTGGGTCATGATCGTCTCCGGGATCCTGCACTGGGTCATGGCGACAGGAGCGTTTGTCTTCATCAAGATCCTGGTGCTTCCACCGGTGCTGGTGTGGCTATTTTTCGTCGCCTTTGTCTTCTCACTATGCGTTTCGATGTTCCTCCGGCATCGCCGGGGGAAGTGGGAAAAGATCCGATTGATTGAGACCACGCCGTCACTTTCTGAGCAGATTCTGTGAATTTCTGGACGATGATTGCACTCTTAAGAACATTCTGCTTACAATACGGCAATGCAAAAACGGGCGGTGGTTGTCGGAGCGGGAGCTACGGGCCGCGGTCACGTGGCCCAGCTTGCCGCTGAATCGGGCTACAACCTCGTCTTCCTGGACAAGGACAGGGCGCTTTGCGATGCCCTCCGCGGGGCAGGCTCCTACTCGGTACGCCTGGTGAGCGCTCACCCGCGAACAGTCACCGTGAGCGGCTTCCAGGTATTCCACACCTCTGATCAGGAAGCATTCTACGGCGCTTTTCGAGACGCTCCGGTCGTCTTCACCGCGGTGTGCCCCGGGAACCTCAAGGAAGCTGCGGCTGAAATGCGCGGGCCGTTCCTCCGGTGGCTCGGCGAGCGCGGAAACGGCTTCAAGAATGTCCTGTGCTGCGAAAACATGAACCACAGCTCGACCGCGTTCCGGACCTTCCTCACGGAGGGACTGCCGGCGCGGCTCGTGGAGTGCATGGACGCCCGTATCGGCTTCCCGGACACGATGGTTGCGCGGGTTGTCGCCAAGCCGTCCAATCCTCTCGAGCTCCTCGGGGAGGAATACAGCGAATGGACCGCGGACCGCACGGCGCTGCGAGGGCCGGACGTTCCGTCCGTGAAGACCCTGGACTTCGTGGATGACCAGACCCGCTACCTCCAGCGAAAGCTCTACATCCACAACACGGGGCATGCCACCATCGGCTATCTCGGTTTCCTGAGGGGATACACATACATCCACGAGGCCGCGCAGGACCCCGAGATCATGGGGATATGCGAAAAGGCGATTGAGGAGTCCGGCTGGGCCATCGAAAGGGAATACGGGTTCCCGGCGGATGTCATCGCGAAATACCGCACCGCTCTCACAGAAAAGTGCACAAGCCCTGAGCTGCCGGATGAAATCCTCCGCGTGGTCCGGGAGCCGGCGCGCAAGCTCGGACCTGAGGAGCGATTCCTGGGGCCGGCGGCGCTCATGCTGAAGCACGGCCGCGCCCCGGAATTCCTCCTGTATGGAATGTGCGCCGCGCTCCTCTCCCGCATCCCCGGGGATGAGCAGTCAGCGCGCATTGCTTCCCTGAGCTTGCCGGAGATTGCAGGCGGCCCGGTGCCTGCGGAAATCCTCTCCCGGGTGCACTCCCTTCTGCCGGTGGTCCGAGAAAAGTTCGGCGGGCGCGCATGAGAGTCCCCGTGTTCAAGACGGAGCCGGTCTTTCAGCCCCGTCCCTGGGGAAGCGAGACGTGGTCAGTCTCCGCGCACCCGAACGGCGTGTGCCGGGTCAGCGGCGGGCCCCTTGAGGGAACGCTCCTGGACGAGCTCGTGCGGAAAGCCGGTCCTGATCTCGTGGGCGCTCACGTTCACGAGAAGTACGGCGGGATGTTTCCCCTCCTCGTCAAGCTCATCGAGGTGAACTCGATCGCGTCGGTCCAGGTGCATCCGAATGATGAGCAGGCGCGGCGCCTGGAGGCGTATCCCTGGGGGAAGACCGAGGCCTGGTACATCATCGACCGCTCTCCGACGGCCCGTTTTTTCATCGGCTTCACGCCGGGGACTGACCCCGCGAAACTGCGGGCCGCGCTTGCATCCGGAACCGCGGCGTCGCTCCTCGCATCGCCGGAGGTCATGCCCGGGGACTGTCTGCTCGTGCCGCCCGGCACGGTGCACGCTGTCGGGGATGGCGTGTTTCTCCTGGAAATCCAGCAGAGCTCGGACATCACCTACCGGGTCTACGACTGGGACCGCCGGGACAAGAACGGGAAACCGCGCGAGCTGCATGTGGACAAGGCCGTGGAGGTGATCGACTTCTCCGCGCGGCCCAGGATCTGCCGGGCGGCGCCCCTGCAGGATGCCCCCGGCCGCATCCTCTCCTGCAGCCTTTTCACCATCGACGAGCTGCGCGTTTCGAAGGAATGCAGTCTTCCCGCGCGGCCGTCATGCTCAACCGGCACGATCATCAAAGAGACCGCGGAGCTCGTTTCCGAAGGCGCACGGCTGGAGCTTCGCCGTGGGGACAGCTTCGTTGTTCCCGCGTGGACTGAGGCGCGGCTGGTGTGCGCGGGTCCGCAGGCGGCAACGGCAATCCTGACGGAGATCACATAGGAGACATCATGGACACTCTCAGGAAACGAATGTCGCATCCGTACATCGGGGCGTCCCCGGTCTCGGGGCCGACAGAGTCGGCGCAGGCGGTGGAAAAGTTGAACAAGGGCCGGGACAACAGCCGCGGTCCCGCCGTTGAGGTCACCTACTGGTTCGAGGTCGTCCATGACGGCAAGCCCATGGAAGGGCTCCGGGAGGCTGCGAAGATGGTGCTGGAGCACGGCACCTTGAAGCCCTGGCACCAGGAAGGCGACGCGGCGGTGAAGAAGCCTGCCGGCTACGATGAGTTCATGAGCTGGGCAACGGATGTGCAGCTGCTCGGCCACAATCCTTCAGAAGGTGTCGAGGCCGGCATTGTCCGCATCGCCTACCCACTGGCATTTTTCGACAAGCGGGATGACGGCAGGGTCCCGCTGGCAACGCTGTTCATGGCCATGGCCAGCGAGCCGTTTTCAGCGTTTTCCTTCTGCCAGGGGGCCCGTCTCGTGGACGTGAAGATCCCCCGGGAGCTGCTGGATCGCTTCCCGGCGCGGCGGTGGCCGCATTCCCGGGTCCGGGAGTATCTAGGCATCGGATCGGCGGAGCCGATCATCGGCACCATTGTGAAGCCCAAAACGGGTCTCACGCCGGAACTCTTCTCCCGATCCGTCGTGGAAGCGGCACGGGCCGGCGCGCGGTTCACCAAGGCGGATGAGAACATGCACCTCACCCTGGCGGACGTGCCCCGCTACGTGAGCAGGGTGGTGAAGGACCTGGAGGCGGCGGGTTTCGACCTGGGCCGGTCCGACAAGCCGCGGGGAAAACGCTTCATCTTCGCGCCTCACATCACGACGGACGCGGACCTGATTGCGGACTACGCGAAGGCGGCCGTGGAGGCGGGCGCCAACGCGCTCATGTTCTCCCCGCACTACGGCGGCGGCTTCCCGCTCATGGCGGAGATCATCGAGCGGCACGACGTTCCGGTCTATGCCCACACGGCCGGCATGAACGTGGCCACCGGCTCCGCTACCTGGGGCCTGGATCCGCGTGTGACGTATCTACTGACAGCGCTGTATGGCGCCGCGTTCATGCAGCTGACGACGACGCACGGCTACCTGAAGCCGGACGACACGGAGAAAGGGCCGATTCTCCAGACCCTCAGGAGCCACGGACTGGAAGGCGCCTCCGGCATGACGCTTGCCATTGCCGGCGGGCTGGGCCCGGCGAACATCGGGCGCAACATGGAGGTGCTCGGCAAGGAGGGCCGCATGTTCCTTGCCGGTACCTCCGTGTACAGCCATCCCGACGGGCCATCGGCCGGCGTGAAGGCGATCATCAGCGCTTACGAAGCATATCGGACGGAAGGCATCACCGACCCGGCGAAGCTGCGCGCCTGGGCGGCAGGCCGCGGCGCCGCCGCGGAGGAGCTATTGCGGGCGCTTCCGTAACCTCGGCGCCCTGCCAGACCCGTGTTTTTCCGGCGCCGCACCCCCCGACCCCGTGGTTTTCGACCAATCTAGGAGAAGCGCAGAGCGCTCCCCGTGGGGAGGTTCCCTGACCGGCTGGACCATTGGCTGGCCTGCGGAAGCTTCGCGGAAGCGCGTGATCTCTTGCGCGAGATCGTGAGCTCTGAAAGACTACCGGCATGATCATCGCGGGTAAGGAGTACACGCGCCGTGAGGCGGAGCGAAGGATCGGCAGCCTGCGCCAGCTCGGGGGGATACGGTCCTGCGAGCTTTCGGACGGCCGGGCTCGCGGCGTGCGTGCGCTTGAAGTCACCACCGGCAGCGGGCTCGCGTTCACCATCCTCCCCGACCGGGGAATGGATATCGCGGATTTCACATACAAGGGCGTCAACCTTGTCTACCATACCTCCAACGGGATCGCCCATCCCGCCTACTACGATCCTGCCGGCTCGGAGTGGCTTCGGGTGTTCTTTGCCGGGCTTCTCACGACGTGCGGCCTCACGTATTTCGGAGCGGCGGGCCGAGACGGCGCGGAAGATCTCGGGCTCCACGGCCGCTACTCTTCCCTCCCCGCGGTGCGCATCTCGGACCTGTCCCGCTGGGACGGTGATACCTACGTCCTCGAGGTCACCGGCACCATCGAGGAGGCGGTCCTCTTCGGGGACAAGCTGCGGCTGACCCGCACCATTTCCACCTCCCTCGGGTCGCGAAGCCTTCGCGTCAACGACCGGGTTGAAAACTTCGGCTCCCGGCCGTCCCCGTTCCTCATCCTGTATCACGTGAACGCCGGCTTCCCGCTCCTGGACGATTCCAGCGAGCTGATTGCAGCTTCGAAGAGCATCGAGCCCTACGACGAGAGATCCGCCTCCGGACTGAAGGACGCTGCCAGATTCGCGGCGCCCCAGGCAGAGTTCTCCGAAATGAACTTCCTGCACACCATGGCCTCCGACGAGCATGGGATCACCCGGGCGGCTCTGGTGAATCGGGACCTCGCGGGCGGCCTCGGTCTCAGTGTGAGCTACACGACGGCGAGCCTCCCCTATCTCAGCGAATGGAAAATGCTCGCGGACGTGGACTACGTCGTGGGCATCGAGCCGGTGAATACGAAGATCGCCAACCGCGCTGAACTGCGCGCAGCCGGGCGCCTGCCGATGCTCGCCCCCGGAGAGTCACGGGACATGGAGCTGGAGATCGGGGTGCTGGAAGGCGGGGCGGAGATCGATGCGTTTGCAAGGGGGATCCTATGATCAGGCCCACCGCGGGATTCATCGTCTACGGAGTGCACAAGGACGGCCTTGCCGATCCCATGGGAACGCCGTTCATCGATGAGTCGATCGTCGCCGGCTCGCGCAAGGCACTGGAGGCGCGCGGCATCACGCTGAAGCAGCATCCCGTGGTGATTGCCAGCAAGGCAGAGGCGCGCGCCGCCCTGGATGCCATGAAGAAGGACGACCAGGTGGACTGCGTCGTCCTGTTCTCCGGCACGTGGGTGTGGGCCGCGCATCTCGTTGCCGCCATCCGGGACTTCGCCATGAGCGGAAAGGCTGTCCTGATCTGGACGCATCCCGGTTCGCAGGGATGGCGGCCCGTGGGAGGGCTCGTGCTTCACGGGGGGCTCCTGGAGATCGGCGTCCGGCACCGGTTCGTGTACGGCGCCGCGGAGGACCCGGCGGAAATCTCCCGTATCGAAAGCTGGTGCCGCGCTGCCCACCTCAAGCGCCTTCTCAACATGGCGACCATCGGCACGTTCGGAGGCCGGGGCATGGGCCAGACCTGCGGCGTCGCCGACCCGTCCCAGTGGATGCGCGTGTTCGGAGTGGACATCGATTCCCGCGACACGACGGAGCTGATCAAGCGGGCGGGAGAGATCAGTCAGAAGGAGATCGCGGCGCTCGAGCCCCGGCTCGTGAAGCTCTTCGGCAAGGCGCCGGAAAAAAGCGTGGTAAACGAGCGCTCCATCCGCCTGTACCTTGCGCTGAAGCAGATCGTGGAAAAGGAAGCTTTTGACTTCTACACAATCCAATCCTTCCCTGGTCTCGCGGACAGCTGGTCGGCAACGTGCTTTGCCCAGAGCATGATGCTGGAAGACGGCTGGGGCACCTCCACGCTGGGAGACTTCAACACCGCACTCTCGGTGTTCCTCCTCACGAAGCTGAGCAAGGACCCCGTGTACTACGGAGATCTTCAGCACATCGACAAGAAGTCCCGGGAGATCAAGATCATCGGTGACGGAGCCATCCCGCCGTCACTGGCGGGCAAGCTCGGCCCGGCCGGATTCGCCGAGCACGGAATCCCCACCGAAGGCGAGGCCGGAGGACTGTCCGTGCGCCTGATCTGCAAGGTCGGTGAGGGGGCTCTCGCCCGGCTGGGAAGGGTCAGCGGAGAGCTGCAGATGGTCATCGTCCCCTGCTCCATCTTCGAGCCGCCGGCGGACAAGGTCCAGGCGCGCCTGGAGGAGGCCGGGATCCCGTTCTGGCCGCACGGATTCGTCACCGCGCAGGCGGACATGGATGCTCTGCTTGAGAGCTGGACGAACGAATATGCGTGTCTCGGCTACGGAGCGGATCTCGTGCCGGCGCTTGAGGCATTCTGCGAGCTCACCGGAGTGCAGGCCATCAGGCCGTAGGGGTCTTCGTCCCCCACATCACGACGCCGCCGCCCAGGCTCATCACCCTCACGTGGACATCTCCGACGCCCGCGCCTTTCCACATCTCCACGATCTGCTCCAGGGGATGGCGCTCATAGAAGTCAGGAATGCTCCGCGCCAGGAAGCGCGCCGTGGACGCCCACTCTCGCGACACGAGCCTGCCGAGCGCCGGCAGCCCCATACGAGTGTATGCGCGCCACAGCGCGCGCGGCCACGGCGCTGCGGGGACGGCAAACTCCAGGGACGCTACCCGCCCGCCGGGCCGGACTACTCGGGCCAGCTCGCGCATTGCGGCCGGCGGATCGTCCACGTATCGCAGGAGGTAGGTGAAGGTAAGGTGATCAAACTCTCCGTCTGAAAAGGGCAGGTGCTCGGCCTCGCCGGCTACCAACGTCACGCGGGACGCGAGCCCGGGGTCACGCTCCAGACGGAGGCGCGCTCCGGCGAGCATCTGCGGGCTCTGGTCCAGGCCGACCACGGCGCAGCCGTAGCGCCTCACCAGCTCGGCAGCCACGAGCCCCGTGCCGGTCGCCACGTCCAGCACGCGCTCACCAGGCCGGGCAGCCACGGCGTCCACCATGGCCCGACGCCAGCGCGGATCCTGGCCGAAGCTCAGCCCGGCCGCCACGCGGTCGTAGTGACGGGGCAGCGGCGCGAACAGCTCGAGCGCCTCGCGCTTGCGGGCGGTCTCTCCAGCAGCCACCGTGACTCAGCCGCCGTACGTTTCTTCGTACTGGTCACGAAGAGCGGCCACCACCGCGGGGTCCGCGAGCGTCGTGACATCGCCCAGGGTCCTGCCCTCCGCAATATCGCGCAGGAGCCGCCGCATGATCTTGCCGGACCGCGTCTTGGGCAGATCCCGCGTGAACAGGATCTCCTCCGGCCGCGCAAGGGCGCCGATCTTCTTCACCACGTGCTGTTTCAGCTCGTCCACGAGAGCGTTCGTGGTTGCAAGCCCGTTCTTCAGGCTGACGAACGCGACGATAGCCTGGCCCTTGAGGTCGTGGTTGCGCCCGACCACGGCCGCCTCCGCCACGGCCGGATGATCCACCAGCGCGGACTCCACTTCCATTGTGCCGATGCGGTGCGCGGACACATTGAGCACGTCATCCACGCGGCCCAGGATCATGAAGTTGCCTTTCTTGTCGCGCTTGGCGCCATCGCCGGGGAAGTAGGTCTTGGTGTCCCACTTGGAGAAGTAGGTCTTCACGTAGCGTTCGTCGTCTCCCCAGATGGTGCGCAGCATGGACGGCCAGGGATGCGTGATGGCGAGCAACCCGCTTCCCTCCGTGACTTCCTTCCCGGCCTCGTCGAGGACCGTAGCGGAGATGCCGGGGAGTGGAGTCCCGGCAAAGCCGGGCTTCATGGTGGAAACGCCCGGCAGGCCGCTGATCATGATGGCGCCGGTCTCAGTCTGCCACCACGTGTCCACGATGGGACACCGGCCGCCGCCGATCCTCTCGTGGTACCACATCCACGCCTCGGGGTTGATCGGCTCTCCGACGGACCCCAGGAGGCGCAGGCTCGACAGGTCGTGCCTCGCCGGCAGATCATCGCCCCACTTCATGAAGGAGCGGATTGAGGTAGGAGCCGTGTAGAACACGCTCACGCGGTGGCTCTCGATGAGCTGCCAGAACCGGTCCTTCTCGGGAAAGTCAGGTGCGCCCTCGAAGATGAACACCGTGGCGCCGTTGAGGAGCGGCCCGTAGATGACGTAACTGTGGCCCGTGACCCACCCCACGTCCGCCGAGCACCAGAACGTGTCCTCGTCCCGAAGGTCGAACACGTAGCGGGAGGTCGTCTGGACTCCCACTGCGTATCCGCCCGTCGTGTGCGCGATCCCCTTGGGCTTTCCCGTCGTTCCCGAGGTGTAGAGAATAAACAGCGTGTCCTCGGAATCCATGGGGACCGCCGGGCACTCGGCGCGCTGGTGGTCCATGAGCCGGTGGTACCAGTGGTCCCGGCCCTCGTGGATGTGCAGGAGGTGCGGCTCGCCGGGGAGGTTCTTCACGATGATCACATGCTCGATGGTCGGGCAGTTCTCCAAGGCACGGTCGGAGTTGTGCTTCAGGGGAACCACGCCGCCCCGGCGCCAGCCCCCGTCCGCGGTGATGAGGACCTTGGCCTTGGAGTCGTTGATCCTGTCGGAAAGCGCATCCGGGGAGAAGCCTCCGAACACGACGTTGTGGATGGCCCCGATGCGCGCACATGCCAGCATGGCAACCGCCGTTTCCGTGAGCAGGGGCATATAGATGGCCACGCGGTCACCCTTGGTGACGCCGAGGTCCTTGAGGCAGTTGGCGAACTTGCAGACTTCCCGGTGGAGCTGGAGATACGTCAGGGTCTTCGTGTCCCCGTTCTCTCCTTCCCAGATCAGCGCGGCCTTGTTCCTCCGGGGCCCGTCGAGATGCCGGTCCAGGCAGTTGTAGCTGAGGTTGAGCTGTCCGCCGATGAACCACCGGGCGTGCGGCGGCGTCCACTCCAGGGTCTTCTTCCACGGCGTGACCCACTGAAGGAGCTTCGCCTCGTTCTCCCAGTACTTTTCAGGATCCTTCTCAGCCTGCGAGTACAGGCTGCGGTCCCGGACAAGGGCCCGTCCGGCAAAAGAGGGGGGCGGTGGAAACTCCCGCTCCTCCCGAAGCAGATCGTCGAAAACGGTGCGCGTCTCCTGCGCCATGGTGCTGCCCCCCTCCTGGACGGACCGTCTGTCAGGACTGGCCCGGATTGAACTTTGCCGGATCGATGACGTACCAGACCTTGCCCACCGCCTGTCCGGCCACCTGCCCCCGCGCGCGGTCGCGGATGAAGTAGTACAGGGGATAGCCCTTGTAGGTGACCTGCATGGTGCCGTCGTCCCGCGTGATCGTCCCGAAGTCCGAAGCGTTCAGTGCGGAGGGGACGCTGAAAGAATCCGTGGTGAACGCGGGCCAGTTCTTGAGGCAGTCACCGGAGCAGGCGCTCTGGCCGGAAGAGTCCTTGGTGAAGTAGTACAGGGTCCTGCCTTCGCCGTCGGTGAGATAGTTCCCCACCGGCTTTTCCGTGCCGATCATGACCGTGTAGGCCGGCACCTTTTCGATGTACCAGACGCCGCCCACACCCTCGCCGCTCATGTCACCGGCCTTCATGTCCTTGAACCAGTAGTACAGGGGCCATCCCTTGTACGTGGTTTCCTTGGTTCCGTCCTTGCGCGTCACGGTCCCGAAGTCCGCGGCGTTGAGGTCGGAGGAAACGGTCAGGTCCTTGGCATAGAAGATGGGCCAATGCTTCTCGCAGTCGCCATAGCATGCGCTCTGGCCGTCGGTGTCGAGCGTGAAGTAGTAGAGGGTCATGCCTTTGTCGTCCGTGAGGTATTTCGTGCCGTCGCTTGTCGTCTGAACCTGGATGGCCTGAGCTGAAACAAAACCCGCCGAGGCACCGAGAACGAGAAAGAGCAGCAGAAGTCTCTTTGCTGTTCCTGTCATGAAAACTCCTCCTTGCGCAGCGGATCCTAGCCTTTGGAATCTCGGGGGAGAATTTAATGAGCGCCTGGAGAATAGTCTACTAAATCAGTCAGGTTTAAGGCGCGCCGAACGAATCCCGGGCACCGAACAGCCGGCGGTCGAGAGACAGCTTTCGCGCGGGAAAGGCGAGCATCAGAAACGTCGGAATGCCGAGGAGAAAGTCACGGGCGATGGTGCCAGGGCCGACCGTGGACCGGGAAATCGTCCCGAAACACCCGCAGTCGAGAGGGAGCCCGCGGAGCCAGGCCTGCGCCTGCGCGGCGAGGAAAAGGGCGAAGAGCGCCGTGCCGATGAGCGCGGACGCGCGGACAAAAAGTCCTGCTGCCAGGTAGAGGCCGAGGCCGATCTCGAAGAACGGCAGCGCGTACGCGAAGGCTTCTGCGAGGAACCGGGGAAGAATGTCGTAGCGCTCGACGAGGGCCGGAAAGGCCGCGAGGTCGGGCAGCTTCGTGAGGCCGGCAACGAGCCACACGGCGGCCGCGGCCACGCGGATGGCGAGCCCCAGCCAGGGCAAGGTGCTACGACCCTGAAGCATTCTTCAGCTTCTGGAGGAGGAGCGCGTCGGGCTGTTCGTGATCAGCCCGCCAGGCGATGAGGCCTTTCGGATCGATGATATAGAAGGTAGGAAAGATGGCGACCTTGTACGTCTGCGTGACGGGACCCGAGGCGCCCTGATGATAGTAGTTCCCCGGCCGGCTGCCTGGATCGAGGAGCGTCGGAGTGGTGATTCCGAAGTAGCGGTCGAAAGCCGCAAGGCTCGCGGCGTCCTCCCCGTCCGCGTTCACGGAGATCATGGTGAAGCTCTCCACCGGCAGAGACGCCATGATCTGTTTCAGGTGCGGAGCCTCTGCCTGGCAGTGCGGGCACCAGGTCGCGGAGAACTCCAGGAGAACCGTTTTTCCCCGGAGCCTCGAGAGGCTGATCCGCGCGCCCGTGGCGGTGGACAGAGTAAAGTCAGGCGCCAGAGTGCCGGCAGCGAGGAGATTGGGGTTGTCTCCTTCCTTGACCGCTCCCGCGGGCAGACCTTCGACCTGTCCTGCCCCGAGCTCGTGCGTGGGCTGAAAGTTGATCCCGCCGGCCGCCGGAGCGTCGGTCCCGGGCGCCGAAGAGCTCTGCGAGGAAGCGACGGGGCGGGAAGAATTGTTGGCGATGGTCACCGCAAAGGCGATCCCGATTGCCACGACGGCCACTGAAAGCGTGGCAATGGTTGCAATCCGCATGGCCCGCCGGTTGCCGCTGGCCTGCGGGCGAGACTTCTTTTCCATATCGACGGGAAACATAGCGAGGAAACAGCGGTCCCGGCAAACATCATGGGCCTGTGAAAATCCGCCGGCCCATGGTATTGTTCGGCGATGCAGAATCGTATGCGGTTCGCCGTCGTTGTCGCCGCCCTGTTCCTGATGCCCCTCGGCGCCCTCCTTGCGCAGGAGGGGGCGGGCAACCGGGGGTTCACGACGGTGCACGAGATCCTCAGCAGGAGCTGCTCCGCCTGTCACGACTGGACGGAAACGTACCAGGACATCGTGGACCCCGCGCGCGTGGTTCCCGGCGCGCCAGAGAAGAGTGCGATCTACATCAAGATCTCGGACGACACGATGCCCATGAAAGGGCCCAAGCTGACGTCCCTGGAAAAGGCCCTCATCAAGTCGTGGATCGCCGCGGGCGCCCCGGAGTCGGACGCTCCCATTCCGGAGGCATCTGCGGCGGCCTCCGGCGGGTTCCTGGGCTTCCCGAACAAAGTGGTGTTTCACGAAGTATCGGGATTCACCTCCGGCGCGCTGTTCCTGGCCGCGGGAATCATCGGCGTCGTGCACTTCGTGGACATGATGAACGAAGGGCATGCCTGGCGGGACGCATACGGATGGACGGAGGGCATGCCGGAGTCCATACGGTCAGGAGAGATCTCTACCGTGTGGGGTGACCAGCAGAACCTGCGGCGGTGGCACATCGGGCTGCTGTCCACCGGTGAGGTGTTCTACCTGGCGAACGTCTTCACGGGCATCAGCATGTGGAGCAAGGACACCCCGGGATTGACGCCGCAGAAGATCCACAAGATCGCATTCATCACGCACGTAACGCTCATGGTGGCGCAGGTGACGCTGGGCTTCTTCAGCACCTGGGCCATGCAGACCGGCCAGCATGACCTCATGATCGGTCTGGGCGCCGCCCATGCGGCCATCGGCATCACGATTCCGCTGGTCATCATCGGATCCGGGGTCGCGAACATGGTCCTGCTGCAATGAAACGGAGGGAGCTCTCATGAACTACAGACTTCTCGGAAAGACCGGCATGAAGGTTTCCGAGGTGAGCATTGGCACCTGGGCCATGGGCTCGGCCTGGGGCCCGGTTGACGACAAGGAATCCATGGCGGCGCTCAACAAGGCCGTCGACCTCGGCGTCAATTTCTTCGACACGGCCGACGTGTACGGTGACGGCAAGAGCGAGAAGCTTCTGGGGCAGCTCCTGCGGGACCGCAAGGACACGACCATCTACGTCGCCACCAAGGCGGGGCGCCGGCTGCAGCCGCACACGCCGGAGAAATACACTCCCCAGGCAATCAGGAAGTTCATCGAGGACAGCATCAAGAGGCTGCGGGTGGACGCCCTGGACCTGCTCCAGCTCCACTGCCCTCCGTGGCAGGTCTACTACACCCCCGAGCTGTTCGCCAGCCTGGATGACCTTGTCAGAGCGGGAAAGCTCAAGAACTACGGGGTGAGCGTGGAGAAGGTGGAGGAGGCGCTCAAGGCCATCGAGTACCCCGGCGTGAAGACCGTGCAGATCATCTTCAATATCTTCCGCCAGCGGCCTGCCGAGCTGTTCTTCCGCGAGGCGAAGTCCCGCTGGATCGGAATCCTTGCCCGGGTCCCGCTGGCAAGCGGCCTGCTCACCGGACGCATGACGCGAACGACGAAGTTCCGCCCCGACGACCACCGCACCTTCAACCGCAAGGGGCAGGCTTTCGATCGCGGGGAGACGTTCTCCGGCGTGGACTACGCCAAGGGCCTCCAGGCCGTTGAGGAGCTGAAGCAGATCCTGCCGAAGGGGATGACCCTGACCCAGCTGGCCCTTCGCTGGATCCTCATGCATGACGCGGTCACCTGCGTCATCCCGGGAGCAAAGACGACGGCCCAGGTGGAGGACAACACGAACGCCTCCTCCGCGCCCCGCCTGTCCCGGGGCACCATGCGCCAGATCCAGGAGATCTACGACAAGCACATCCGGGATGAGGTGCACGCCCGCTGGTAGGCAGCGGGCGGAAGGGCTACACTATGACCATGGGCTCTGGATGGCGCACCTTCGTCGCTGCCGCCGCCGCGGCAGCGCTGCTGGCCCTCACCTCCTGCGCGTCCCTGCAGCGCGGGTGGGACCAGGGGAACGTTGAGACCGTGGCGCGGCTCATCAATACCGGGCAGGCAGACAAGCTTGCCGCGATGAGCAGCACTCCCTTCCTGGTCGACGGAGAGATTGTTTCACTCAAGCCCGACGTCGCCGCATTCTGGAAGGGAATCATGAAGGCGGGTTTCCGGGTGGAGGGCCCAACGCTGACGCAGGGCGCGCCCGTCACGGCGGAGAGCTACAAGCGGTTTGCCGACACGATGGAAGTGAAATCGTTTTTCGCTCAGTACGTGAAAAAAGACGCCCGGATCCTGGAGCTGCGGACCGCCGTCTCGGGTGACAGGATCCTCCTGATCTTCCGCGACAGCTATTCGAAGACCATCAACGGCTTCAAAGGACCGTTCTGAGCATGAAGCACGCACTTCTTCCAGCAGTAATCTCTCTCGCCATCGCGGGAGCGGGCTACGCCGTGCCCACCGACGTCACGTACACGGACGGGGACGCCACCACGCGCCTGACCTCCGGCAAGCAGCACGACACGGTCATCGGGGACGTGCTGAACACGGGGGACTCCATCAAGACCGGGGCGGACGGCGAGGTGGAGATGAACCAGAAAGGCGTGACCATCCGGGTGAACCACGGAACCGTCTTCACGCTCATGGAAAGGGAGCAGAAGGGGCAGAAGTCTCCCGTTGTCTCCGTTGCGCTGGGCTCCATCAAGTTCCGCTACAACAAGCTCACCGGCCAGGAGCCGATTGTCCGTACGAACAGCGCGGTCCTTGGAGTGCGGGGAACGGACTTCACCGTGTTCTCCGGCGCTGACGGGTCCACCCTCATCGCCGTGGACTCGGGACAGGTAACCGTGGAGGCGGAGGGCAAGTCGGTAGAGCTTGCCGCCGCGGAGGGCGTGGAAGTCCCGCTGGGCGGGGCTCCCGGGGACAAGTTCACGGTGCACAGCGACCAGATCGACTACAGCAAGTGGAACGACGACAAGCTGAAGGCGATGCTGGCGGATCCCGTCGCAGCCATTGGAACGCTGGAATCGACACTTGATGAGTATATCAAGAGCATTGCCGGCTATGACACAAGCTACCGGGCATCCAATGAGAGACTGAAGGTCATTCAGGAGGAGCGCGTCAGGATCTTCAAAGAGAAGGGTGAGGACGAAGCCAGAAAGTTCATGCAGGAATCTGAGTTTCCCATCGCGG
This sequence comes from Spirochaetia bacterium, assembly GCA_035542415.1. GTDB lineage: Bacteria > Spirochaetota > Spirochaetia > SZUA-6 > Fen-1364 > Fen-1364. The sequence goes on along the minus strand of DATKLM010000071.1, from coordinate 12 downwards.
ATCAAACCGCGG
>DATKLM010000070.1:0-2230 GCA_035542415.1 Spirochaetia bacterium | reverse complement strand
CCCGCAGGGAGTGGAGGCCACGCGCCGGCGCAAGGGCAGCGACTCGTTTCTCTTCCTCCTGAACCACAATGCCGCCGCGGCGCGCGTGGACCTGGGGCCCGGCGGGGTCACGGAGCTGGCCACGGGGAAGACGCTGAAGGGGTCCGTGGAAATCCCCGCCAGGGGAGTGCTCATCCTCAAGGAATAAGCGCTATCTTTCTCTCATGCGCCTGAGACACACGCTGAAGGCCATCACGTGGGGAGCCGCGGCGCTTGCCGTGGCCATCCTCATCATCGGCAAGGACAAGGACTATGCCTGGATCGGCATCGTCATCCTTGCGGCCATCTGCCTGCACTTCCTCATAGAAACGGTGGTTCTCCTCAAGCGCGGGAGCTTCCGACGGCGCCTCTCCTCTCTTTCCGAATACAAGGAGCACAAGCAGTTCGAGGTGAAGGACCTCGACTCCTCGCTGTCCTCCGATGCGCTCCTCAGCGGTGTGACAATCCCCGTCATTCTTTCCGGCACAATCAGCGGCAAGACGGTGCGGAAGGCGCCGCTTGCCAACCGGGAGGCCCTTGCCTACCGGCTCGTGGCCGAGCCGCTGGAAACCATGGGCAAGGTGGGCGGCCAGGTCCTGCTCGTGGACACGTTCTGGGGGGACATGACGCTGCGGGATGAGACGGGAGCCGTGCACCTGGCAGGCCCCGGGGTGCTCGATGGCTCCAGCTTCAAGGAGCGCGTGATCTCCCTGGGGAACCTTCAGGATGAGATGCCGGAGGTGGCTTCCCGGGTGCAGGACGGCCTGGGGATCGCGGAGAGCAAGGAAGGGAAGGCAACGCGGATCAGCCTGAGGGAGATTGCCCTCTTCCCCTCGGACAAAGTCCGCGTCTACGGAAAGGCTGACCGGTCCACCGGGAGCCTCCGGGTCCAGGGGAACGATACGCTGGACGATCCGGAGAGCCTCCTTGTCCGCGCGGCCGTATCTCCGGCAAGCACCAAGCTGCCGCGACGGACCATCGCCACCATCCTGTCCGCCTTCATCACCGTGTGCTCCCTCGGGGCGCTCGGCCTGCTTGCCGGCACGACGGTGGTTGCCGGCCTTTTCAAGCCGGGCGGCCTCTTCGATGCAACGCGCACCGGGAAGGTCAGGCTGGACCTGGACGGCCGCGCGGTGCGGGTCACCATTGGCACGGCGCACTGGGACATCGCTGAGGGGAACAGAACCCGGGGCTTCGCGCTCAAGGACGGAGGGGCGGATTTCGAGTCGTCTCGGTCCACGCCCGTCATGATTCAGAGCGCAAGCTCCATCGCGCGGACTATCAAGAACGGCGAAGAAGGCTACCCGCGGTGGGACGGCTCTTCCTGGGTGATGGAGGTGCGTTCTTCGACGACGGCCGCCTCCGGGACTGCTTCTCCGGCCTCGGCTCCGGCCCCGGCCTCAAGCGCCCCCCGCAGGACGGGGCGCCTCTACGTGCGCAACCTCACGAACTCCGCCCTGACCATCAGGATTCTCGGGGCGGATGGCTCTCCTCTTGTCGACACGTCCTGGAGCTTCGGCGCCCTCGCCTACGCCGGGGATCCGCAGGGCTCGTGGTTGGAGCTCACCGGCAAAGGCCCGTACCTCGTGTCGGAAGACGCAAAGCTTGAAGTCACGGTGACCAACGGCGCCTCACGGATCATTCCCGTCACGGAGGCGGCGAGGTGGCGGCCCTCGGGTTCCTGGATGTTCCAGATTGCCCCGGAGCTCAGCGCGGGCTCCGGCTGGCTGTACGTGAAGAACCACCTCGACGTCCCGTTCGACCTGTGGCTCGTGGGCTCCGACGGCCGCAACCTCTTCGGAGACGAGCCGTGGAGTTTCGAGCCCCGGGAGGGAGAGGACAAGAACAAGGGCATGAGCCTGGAATATAACGATAAGAACATCATGATGAAGGGAAGGGAAACCATCAGGATCTCGGTCAGGGATCTGCAGACAATCAGAGAAGGGACTCTGGAGAGCCTCGGCTCGTGGCGCCGGGGCGTGTGGACGATCGACCTGGGGAAGGTGAAGTAGCCTCGGGCCGGATCGGCGCGCAAGCCGCGGGGCCCCCGGGCCTGGCGGTTGTCCGCCCGGTTATCCGCCCGGCTCCAGCACGATGTCGAAGGTTCCGACCACCGCGCCGCGCGTCGGGAAGCACTCCGTCTGGATGGGCAGGAAGCCGTCCGCGGCGACGTTCATGTGGATGTGCGGCGGAATGCCCGCGCCGGGCGCGC
>DATKLM010000069.1:0-5884 GCA_035542415.1 Spirochaetia bacterium | reverse complement strand
GCTGATCACCTGCTGGCGCCGGCTCCGCGGATCGGTCTCCCGGCGGAGGAGCCCGGCCCGGCACAGCCCGTCCACGTTTCGGCTCAGCGTGCTCTTGTCGAGCTCCAGCGCGGAGGCGAGCGCCGTGACGCTCGTTTCCCTCCGGTCCTCCACTTCCAGGAGGAGGTGGCACTGGGCCACGGTTACGCCGCAGCAACCGGTCTGGGACGCGAGGCTCAGTTCGATCTCTCGCTCCAGGACGCGGAGGTTCCGGCGCAAACGGCGGACCTCGCTATCGTTCTTCTCTCTCATAAAAGGTGTAGAACGAAACGATTGTATACTACAACTGATTGTCTGTCAAGCCGGTCGACGCTGCCAGGGCACGGGTGCGGGATTTCCAGTTCGGGGCGGCCCGGGCATTGCGAATCCGCGAAAACTGCCGCTGCGCTACCCCGGGCTGTCCGGCGCCGCCCCGGCCACGACCACCCTGATGTCGCGCTCCTCGAGGGCCCGGACATCGGACTCCGGCAGCGCATCCGTCACGATGGTGTCGATCTCCCCGATGGGCGCGAACTGGGCGAACGAGTTCCTGCCCATCTTCCGCCCCTCAAAGAGGAGCACGACGTGTGCGGCAATGGACATCATCAGCTTCTTGGTCTCCGCGTGGCTGATGTCCGGGGTGCTCGCGCCCTTGTCCAGGGAGAAGCTGTTCACGCCCATGAACGCCTTGTCCACGGCAAGCCCGGCGAGCACGGTCCGGCTGGCAAGGTCGTGAAAGAGCGTGCAGTGAAAGCCGCGGCGCACGATCCCGCCGAGCACGAGCACGCGCACCGTATCGCACTCCTCCAGCTGAAGGGCGATGGAGAGGTCGTTCGTGACGACGGTGACGTCCCGCCGGCGGGGAAGAAGCCGGGCCAGCTCGAAGAGCGTGGAGCCGGTGTCCAGGATGATGATGTCCCCGTCCTCGATGAGCCCGAGGGCCGCCTCCGCGATGCGCCGTTTGCTCTCCGGCATCTGGGCCGCGCGCTGGCCCATGTCCGGCTCCAGGCCGGTCTTGCTCCTGACCATGGCGCCGCCATGGGTGCGCAGGAGCACGCCGGCGCTCTCCAGGTCACGGAGGTCGTTGCGGATTGTCGCGCTTGAGACGCCGAACCGGGCGCACAGCTCCATCACCGTTGCCTTCCCGTGCTCCTCGATGAAGGCGCGGATGAGGAGCTTGCGTTCCTCCACGAACAGGATGCCGTCACTCATGGAACGGCCCCGGGGCTCACCCCCGGATCCGGCGCACGGCCTCCACGGCCGCCGCGCAGGCGTCCTTGATCTGCGGCCACTTCTTCTCTGCGATGGCCTCCCGGGAGGCGATCCACGTGCCGCCGACGCAGGCCACGACCTCCACGGCGAGGTAGTCCGCAAGGTTCGCCGTGGTGACGCCGCCGGTGGGCATGAACTTCACGCCGGTGTGACCGTACGGCGCCGCCAGGGCCTTGATGACCTTGATGCCGCCGAAGGCCTCCGAGGGGAAGAACTTCAGGAGGCTCGCTCCCAGCCCCAGGGCCTGTTCCACCTCGGAGGGAGTCACGACGCCCGGCACGAAGGGGAGGCCGATCTTTGCGGCTTCTTCCACCACCTGGGGATTCACTCCCGGGGCAACGCCGAATGAAGCGCCGGCGTCGCGCGCGCGCTTGAGGTTCTCCACGCTGAGGACCGTCCCCGCGCCAAGGACCATGGCGGGCCTTTCCTTCGCGATGCGCGCAATGACCTTTGCGGCGGCCTCCGTGCGGAACGTGATCTCCGCGACCGGCAGCCCGCCCTCGATGAGGGCATCCGCAAGGGCAAGGGCCGAATCCGCATCGTCAATGGCGATCACGGGGACAACGACGCGTTTCCTGACTGTTTCGAAGACATCCTGTCTGCTCACTCTCATCCTCCTGACAGAAGCGGAAAGAGGGCGATCTCGTCGCCCTCGCGAAGCTCGGTTGCGGCGCCCTGGGGCGTCTGGCTCCAGCCCCGTCCGTTGACCGTGCCCATGATGGACGGGCCCGGGACCCGGATCCCGTACTTCCCGGCCAGGAACGCCGAGACCTCCGTGAGCGTGGCCCCGTCCGCGAAGCTCGCTTCCTCCATGCGCACGTGAGTGGTGTCCCTCAGCGCGGAGAGGTAACGGATACGGACGGTCATGTCGCCAGCTCCAGCAGCCGGAACTTCTTCTTGGTTTCTTCCATGACGACGCCGTCACGGTCCCAGCCGCGCAGGCCGTAGTAGTCATCCAGCATCACGTCATACATCTCAGCGGTGAGAATGCGGCCCTGGGTGGGACCGCTGGGGATGGTCTCCTTGGTGATGCGGTCCGGCAGGAGGTCGTCCTTGCGCCGGATGCCTTCCCGGTTGAGGATCATCCGCTCCAGGCTGTAGATCCGCTGGGCGATCTCCATCAGCTGCGGCGTGAAGGGATACCCGGTCACGGCCTCCAGGACGTCACCCGTGGGACTCTCCGAGAACCCGAAAGCGCCGCGCACCACGGTGCACATCCCGATGCTGTCCACGTAGGCCCGGCTGTCCTGGGCGGCCTTCACGAGCGCGCCCTTTCCCTCCAGGGCGTAGCGGTCGTACTTCCCGCTTTGCAGCTCCGCCCTGATGGTCCAGCCTCCAACGTTATGGCAGGCGCCGCGGTTGGATGTCCCGTTCGTCAGGCCGTTGCCGGTGAACCCCCGCGGGTCATACGCGGCGAACGGCATGCCCTTCACGTCCAGAATGAAGCGCCTCCACTCCGGCTTGGCTCTCTTGACGCCGTACATTCCTTCCGCGAGCAGGTCCCCGATCCCCCGGCGCTCCGCGATCAGGCGGATGATTCCGATGAGCGCGTCAGGATTCCCGAAGCGCGCCTCGATCCCGTCCGTGTCCACTTTCGAGATCAGGCCTTTTTCGAACAGCTCCATGGTGAGCGCAACGGCGTTGCCGGCGGACATTGTGTCCAGACCCAGCTCGTCACACTCCTCGTTCGCCTTCACGATTGCCCCGAAGTCGGAGATGCCGCAGTCGGGCCCGAGAAGGCCGACCGTCTCGAACTCCGTGCGCGCCCGGGCCCCGGCAAACGGCCCTTCCTTCACGACGCACATCTTTCCGCACGCCACGGTGCAGCGGTAGCAGGCGTAGTTCTTTTCCAGGTACTGCTCCCGCATCGCGTGGGCGTCCACCTTGTCGCAGTCCTCGAAGAAGGCGGTCTGGAAGTTGCGCGTGGGCATGCAGCCCAGCGTGTTCAGCGGCTCGATGTACTGCGGCGTGCCGAACTTCGTGTGGTTCGCGCGCGAGGTTTTCAGGTCGATGGCGGCGGCCTTGCGGATCTCCGCGACGCGCGCCGCGTCCGCAAGCGTGATGTCTCCTGTTCCGCGGACCGCCATGCCCTTGAGCTTCTTCGACCCCATGACGGCCCCGGGTCCGCCCCGGCCGAACGCGCGATCATCCACGTTGATGTAGGACAGGCGGACGAGGTTCTCCCCGGCCGGCCCGATGGACATGGCGCCGCATTTCTTCTCCCCGAACGCCTCCCGCAGCACCTCCAGCGCGCGCCGGGAGTTGAGCCCCTTCCACGGCCGGGCGTCGCCGAACTGCACCACGTCATCCTTGATCGTCAGGTAGGTCCAGTCCGAGGCCACGCCCTCGATGATCACGCCGTCGTAGCCGGCCTGCTTGAGCTGGGGTCCGAAGTCCCCGCCGCAGTTCGAGCAGAGGTACATCCGTGTCTCGGGAGACTTCGTGGCAAGCTGGAACTTGGTCGTGGAGACCAGTGGAGTGCCGGTCAGAGGACCGGTGAAGAAGAAGATCTTGTTCTTCGGCCCGAGCTCGTCGATGCCCGCGGGGATCTCGTCCCAGTAGTACTTGGCCGCAATCCCGCGGCCGCCCAGGAGGAGCCGGATCAGCTCTTCCGGCAGGGGCTCCACTCGGGAGGTTCGTTTCCCGAGGTCCACCCTGAGAATCTTTCCACAATAACCCTTCAGCATACCGTTCCTTTCAGGCGCGCAAGGCGTTCAGCAGGTTGTCAACAGCCGCCTTCGTGGCGCGGGAAACACTTTCCGCGGTAAAGGCGCCGATGTGAGGCGTCGTGATGACCTTCTCATTCGAGAACAGGGGATGCGGCTCGGGCGGCTCGCGGTCATATGCATCCACGGCATACCCGCCGATCTTCCCCTGCCGGATCCCTTCCAGGACCGCGTCCTTGTCCACGAGGCCGGCGCGCGCCGTGTTGACGAGGAACGCGCCCTTTTTCAAAGAGGCGACGGCCGCGCGGTCGATGAGGGGCGGCTCCCCCGGCGTGTGGGGACAATGCAGGGTCAGGGCGTCCGCCTCCCGCAGCACTTCATCCCGGGAAACCCAGCGGAAGCCGGGCGCGGGGGAGAAGGAGTGGTCGGGAAAGGCGTCAAAGGCAAGGACGCGCATGTCCATGGCCAGCGCGAAGCGCGCAACCATCTTTCCGATCTTTCCGCACCCGATCACCCCGAGGCAGCGGCCTTCCAGCTCCGAGCCCTGCCGCCGCTCCCAGCCGCCGGACTTCATGCGCGAGTCGCTGAGCGGCAGCGAGCGCAGGAGCGAAAGGAGGAGCGCGATGGTCAGCTCGGCCACACCGCGCGCGTTGGCCCCGTCCGCCTTGAGCACGGCGATTCCCAGCCTTCTGCAGGCGTCCAGGTCGATGGAATCGACACCGGTGCCGTTCCTGCTGATCGCCTTCAGGCCGGCCGCCTTTTCCAGCACCTGCGCGCTGATTCTTTCCACCCCGGCGAGCCACCCTGCGCAGCCGGGCAGGAGCCGCATCAACTCCTCCTCGTCAGGAGACTTCCCCGGCGTGCACAGGACCAGCTCGTAGCCTGCCTTCTTCAGCAGATCGAGCGCCGGGTCCCCTTCCCGCGTCAGTGACCGCGGGGTGATCAGGATCTTGGGCATCGCTACCGCCCCTTCACGATCTCGACCTTGCCGGCCTTCTTGAACACGCGGATCGGGAAGCCTTCCTTCTCGATGTCGCCGTAGTTGTGCCCGGCGTCTCCGGGATACACGCAGAACGAGATGAGAGGCTCCTCTCCCGTGTTCACCGTGCGGTGAGCCCAGAACGGGGGCACATACACCATGCGCCCGGGGAGGAAGCGCTCGCACGCGCTTTCACCGTTGGAGAGCTTCATGAGCATGTATCCCTCCCCGCGGAGGCAGAGGTAGACCTCCGCCGTGGCGGGAACGGCATGGTAGTGACCCTTCGTCATGAAGCACTCCCCGCCGACCGTGCCGGGCCACGTCTTGGAAATGCACAGCTGCAGGTGGCCGGATTCCTCCGGAAGCTTCTTCTCGAAGACTTCATAGTGCACGGGGTCTCCCAGCGCCACCAGGTTCTCCAGCGCGGTGTTGTCCTTGTAGTGGCCCCGCATGCTGGAGGCAAGCCGCACGATGTGGTTCTCCGGCTCCTTCATGATCCCCCAGACGAGGTCGAAGTCCAGGCCGAAGGGCTTCATCACGGTTTCCGCTCGATCCTTCATCTCGTTCAATCCTTCCTTTCACTCCACGTGTTGAGGCTGTCCAGCAGCGCCGCGTAGCGCTCCACCCGGGCCCGGCCCGCCGGCGCGCGGGACGGATCGGGCTCCGTGATGGCGCCCGTCGTGATCCACTCCGCCGCAGCTTCATCCAGGTCCTCCACCGCGCCCACGCCGCGGGCGGCCAGGAGCGCCGAGCCAAGCGGCGCTCCTCCGGCGCCGGGGATCTGGACGATGGGGACGCCCAGCACGTCTGCCTTGATCCTGTTCCAGACGGCGCTCTTCTCCCCGCCGCCGGTGACGCGGACCTCGGTCACCTTGCCGCGGCCGTACAGCGCTTCCAGGCACCTCAGGTAGATCCCGTATTCCAGGGCCACTCCCTCCAGCACGGCGCG
>DATKLM010000068.1:0-5892 GCA_035542415.1 Spirochaetia bacterium | reverse complement strand
CCCGGGTCGATGAAGGCTTTCTGGTCGCCGATCAGCGGCGGCACCCAGTGAGGATCATTGCGGTAGAGCTTCCAGGGCATGGTGACGAATACGGTCCTGTCCTTGCTCGTACTCACTCGTCGGATCTCGACGGGCAGCATGAGGCCTCCTTGGCCGCGGATGAGATCTAGTTATCCTTCAGCCGCCGTCCGGTGTCAATGGCAAAGCGCGCTTGCGGCCGGTCTGCATACAGAGCGGTCGGGCGAGCGTGGCGTTTGACGCGGCTGATTGCGTCTAGCGGATACCGCGCTTCGCGCGGTTGGCCTCTGTCTTGCGCCGCGCCTCGGTACGCGCTACCATGGCCCGACAGCGCGGAAGCCGGGATTGCAGAATTGCTTTTCAGATACGGATCAACGCCAGACGGCACACTCAGGAAGAAGGCGCACATCTACACGCAGGATGAGCACCGGATCGACCCGGCGCTTGTGGACCCGGATGCGGTCTGGGTGGTGAAGCGGCTGCGCCGCGACGGCTTCCACGCCTACATCGTCGGAGGCGCGGTCCGGGATCTCCTGGTGGGCCGCACGCCGAACGACTTCGACGTGGCCACCGATGCCCACCCGCCGAAGATCCGCAGAATGTTTCGCTCCGCGCGGATCATCGGCCGCCGGTTCCAGATCGTGCACGTGTACAGCGGCCCCGAGAAGTTCGTCGAGGTGACCACCTTCCGCTCGCGCAGCGCCGCGGACGGGTCCCGGGACGACGATCGGGCGGACAGCGGGGCCCATTTCGGGACGATGGAAGAGGACGCGGAGCGGCGGGACTTCACGATCAATGCCCTCTACTACTGCCCCATCGATCGGCAGGTGATCGACTACGTTGGCGGGTACCAGGACGTGATGCAGAGGCGCCTGCGGACCCTTATCCCCGCCGAGGCGTCGTTCACGGAAGACCCGGTGCGGATGATCCGGGCCGCCAAGTATGCCAGTCTCATGGGCATTCCCGTTCCGCCTCCCCTGGCGGGGCTCATCCGGCGGCACCGGGAGTCTATCCTCTCGTGTTCCCGCGAGCGGGTGACGGAGGAGGTGTTCAAGATCCTCACCTCAGGGGCCTCCGCGGACATCTTCGAGCTCGGCTTCCGGCTGAAGCTGTTTGAGACGATCTTTCCCGCGCTCGCCCAGAGGTTCCGGGAGGAGCGGTCGCGCCTTGCGGAGTCGGCGCTCGCGGCGCGGCTCGCACGGCTGGACGCCGAGGCGCGCTCCGGGAAGTTCCTCGAGCGGACTGCAATGTTTGCCGTCATCTTCCGGGACCTCCTGCTGGAGCGGAAGGACCTTCTGGAGGACCATGATCCTTTCTTCCTGATTCAGCAGTACCTGCGGACGATCTCCGAGCCGCTGTTCCCATCGAAGAAAGACCTCGCGGAGGCGGCCCACTCGGTCCTGCCGGAAGCGCGTACACGTCATCTGCACGCCGCTCGCGGCGGGAAGGGGCACGGGGCGGCGGAGACCGGGGGTGAAGGGCGTACCCGGGGGCGGCGCAGGCGGCGGGGAGGTCGAGGCCGAGGCAGGGCGCCCCGTACTCCGGCATAAGAGCAATTCGAGCAGTGGGTCGCCTGATGCTGCGGCCTGCGTCTACGGGAGATCGCGCTTGGCGGGATTGGCTCTGAGGTCGGCCTTTCCGCCGTCCCTGGCCTCGGCCTCCCTCGCCGTCCTTGGCTATGGAGACTTCGCCTCCATTCTCTTCAGCAGGGCGTCCACTTTGTCGGCATACGCGGATGGATTGGCGTCCCGCGCGAACTTGAGGTACTTCGCAGCATCGGCGTTTTTTCCCGCGGCGAATGCGTTCACGCCTAGTGCATAATTGATGATTGCCGCGTTCGCTCCGAGCTGGAAGGCCTTCATGTACATCTCATCCGCTTTCGCGTAGTCCTTGCGCGTGTAGGAAATGAGTCCGAGGTAGTACCACGCGGCGCTCGTGTCCGGCTGCACGTCCACGGCGCTGTTCAGGGCGGCCTCCGACCTGGCCAGGTCCCCTTTGGAATAGAAGTCGATGCCTTCCCGCACGAAGTCGTTGCCGGTCTTCAGGGAGAGGATATAGGCCTCGAAATCCTGGCGGAGCTTCTGCTCGGTGATCCAGGAGAAAACGCGCTTCCGCACCTTCGCGCTGTTTGATTCCAGCGTCGCCTTGGGGTCGAGGGAGCTGATAGAGTCCCAGATGAGCCTTCCGTGCGAGCTGTCCGGCGAGCTCAGGAGAAACTGCACGAGCCCCCAGGACTCCGGCGTAAAGATCTCCTGCTGCGCCTGTGCGGCCTCCCGGGTGAAGTTGATCAGGTCGGTGAACGGGACGAACTTCACGGGCGTCTCGCCCCGAAGCTGGGCCTTCAGACTCTCCAGCCAGAGGAGATTGGGCCGGTAGCGGAACGTGCCTGCCGCGGGGTCCCAGGTCGCATTGTCCAGGTATGTCGCCACCCCCTCCCGAAGCCACAGCGGGGGGTTCTCAACGAAGCCCTTGAGAAACTGGATGGTTCCCTGGTGCAGAAGGGAGGAGGTGAAGGCGCGTTGTTCCTTGGGATAGCAGAGGAGCTCGGACTTCGCGGGGTCGGACCAGGCGATGAAGACGAAGTCCGTGCGCTTCTGGGACAGGACCTTCTGCACGTAATCATTGAAGCTGTCCGCGTCCTTGAAGACCTTGACAGTATATCGCGCCGGCAGGGTGGAGAGATCGAAATGGAAGACCCCGTTGTACAGGGAGAGCGCTGCCTCCATCATGCGCGAGACGTCGTCCGCCTGCGACTGGCTCGTTTCTGAGATCACGCGATAGTGATCGGATTCGGCGGCGAACGGACCGGCCTGCTGGGCGTGGACAAGGACGGAGATGCCCACGAGGAGCGCGAGCGACAGGGATTTCCGCATACGGCCTCCCTGAAAAAGATCATAGTTGCGGCCTCTCCCGCTGTCAAACACAATTTGGCCGGAGTGTGCGCGCTCTACCGCTGGGCGGGCGGACGAGGAGGAACGGTGCTGCGCGTGCCGTATTCCGGCCTCACGATCGTCTTCTCGACGATCTCGGCTTCCGTCTTCCGCAGTCCCTTCCTGTTCTTCAACAGTATCTTCACGGATTCGAAGAAGATGTGCGGATAGCTGCGCTTGATCTCAACCGCGGGCACCGGAATGATGTGCTTCCCCTGCTCGGCCCGGATGGTGAGCGCGCGGGCAATCTCCTCCCGCGTGGACACCTCCTCAATCGTGATCACGCGCGCAATGGGCGCGATCCCGAGCGTTGTGGCGATCCGCGAAATCATCTTGAGCGAGGTCCCGATGATGAGGATGCGGCGGTAGCTCTGCGACGCGATGCCGTTCTTCACGTCCGAGATCTGGTCCGCGTGAGCGAACACGGCGGTCTTGATCGCGCTCAAGATTCCCTTTTCCCGCTTGGCCGACCTCCCGGCGACGATCTTCTGACCGCGGATGAGCAGGCCGTCGTCGATGATCAGGTCGATGTGGAAGCGCCGCGCCACCTGCCGGGCCTTGAAGCTCTTGCCCGTTCCGCTCTTCCCCACGAGCGCGAACGTGAGGGGCGTGCGGACCAGCCACGGGAAGAATCGGGAGATGGCGTGAAAGAGATGCTTCATGGATGGGTTCCCGGTATTCCTTCCCCAGCATATACCGGTCGGGCGGGAACTCCAACCGCGGGCCAGCGGCGCCTTTCGTGCATCCCGGCACGGCGTTCGCGCCGAATGGGCACCCCCGTACTCGGCGCGGCTCCTACCGCGCCCGACGCGCCTGCGCGTCATTCGCCGCGGTAGGCATCCCTGTCGAGGCTCAGGCAGGCGACGGCGCCGGGCGCAGCATGCGCAGCCAGCGCAGGTACTGGCGCTCCTCCCGCTGCCAGCGCCTGTTGAGCGCGTGGGCGTACAACCCGACCAGGAACCCGCCGATGTGCCCGCGCAGGAGCCGGCCGAAAACGCGCGGTGTCGAGTAGAAGCGCGTGTGCGCCTCGATCTGTGCCCACTGCAGCTCCCAGGGCGTGAAACCACGGGGCATGAACTTCACGTGATGGGCGTCGTATGTGTCCCAGGCGGTGTCGAAGAGCCTTCCCTCCGCGAGCATGCGGGAGTAGAATCCTGAGCCCGGCAGCGGCGTCAGAATCATGAACTGGGTGGAATCGACCTTCTCAGCGATTGCGAAGCTCACCGTCGCCCGCGCGCTCCGAGGAGTATCCGAATCGAATCCGAAGACGAACATGCCGTGGACGTGAATGTTGCGTCTCCGGACTTCCCGGATGGCATGGCGGATGTCCTCCACGGACTGGCTTTTCTTCATTTCGCGCAGGGCCTCCGGATCGACGGACTCGAATCCGATGTACAGGGACGTGCAACCGGCCTGCGCCATCAGATCGAGAAGCTCCGGATCCTTCGCGATGTCGGAACGCACCTGAGTCGACCACTCGAAGCCGAGGTTCAAGCGGATCATCTCCCGTAGCAGCTCCTTCGTCTTGCGGCGATTTGCGGCGAAGTTGTCGTCGTAGAAGAAGATGATCTGCTCCCTCGGATCGTACTGCGAGAGCTCGGCGATGATGTTCTGCGTGGAGCGGTGACGATATCGCTTGCCGAACATTCCCGTCACGGAGCAGAACGTGCAGTCGAACGGACATCCGCGGGAGGTCTGCATGGGGATCGTGGACCTGCCGGGACCCTGGATTCCCATCTTCGTGCGGCTGCCCATGTCGAGCAGCGAGAAGTCGGGGAAGGGGAGGGTGTCGAGGTCTTCGACCGGGGCGGAGGGCGGATTGCGGCGGATGGCGCGGTTTTCCTTCCAGACGAGGCCGGGGACGTCGCTGAGGGACCCGTTGCGGTTCAGCGCGTCCACGAGAAGGGGGAACCCTGCCTCTCCCTCTCCGACGATGCAGTAGTCCCCGTGCTCGAGCGCTTCCTCGGGGAGGAAGCTCGCGTGGGGGCCGCCGTACACCACGGGGACTCCCTGGGAGCGGAACCAGTCTCCCAGCGCGTAGGCGCCGCGCGCGGTCGGCGTGATCGTGGAGATTCCTACCAGGTCGGGCTTCATGCGCCGCGCCTGGACCGACTTTACGTCCATGAAAAGAGCTTCCGCCTCGAAGCCGCGCTCCTTCATGATCGTCGCGAGAAGGATCCCGCCGAGCCGCGGCAGCTGGTAGCGGGAATAGATGTGCAGGTGGTCGTTTTTAGGCTCAATGAGGCTGATCCTCTTGATCATGGCTCACCCTCCCCGGGTTATGTATTCGAATAGGATTATGTTAAGACCAACATATACGTATACGTATGATTTGTCAAGAGAGGAAGCCGGGACGTGAAAAAGCCCCGCCGGAAGGCAGGGGCTTCAAACCGCACGGGGAGGCGCTACTTCTGCTCGAAGATCCCCCGCACGCCTTCGACGATTTTCTCCGTGTCTTTCGAGACGGCAAGCAGGGTGCGGGATATCTCCTCCAGGTTCTTTACCGTGGAGTCCAGGTTCTGCGACACCTGCGGCGAGCTGAGCGTGGAGATGACCGACTTCTGCGCGGTGAGCGCCGTGACAGCGGTCTGGATGGCCGCCGATGTCTGACGGATGCTCTTCATGGACGCGGCGAGGTCGTCGGAGCTCGTGGTGAGGTTCGTTTCCATCTTGGCCACGAGCCGGTGCGTGGTGGCTGCCACGTCGTTGACCGTTGCCTGGAGCTGATCCACCGAAGCGGAAATATCGTTCGCCATCCTGGGGACCGAGTCTGTCAGCTCTACCGCCCGGCCCGTGACGATCCGCACGTTCTCCGCGGTCTTCTGGATGTCCCGGATGGAGCTCTCCAGCGCGCCCTGATTTCTCTTGAGGAGCCCGACCATGTCCCTGATGCTCGCCGCGATGTCGGAAACCATCCCCATCGTATCCCCGCCGAGGAGGTCGG
>DATKLM010000067.1:0-5286 GCA_035542415.1 Spirochaetia bacterium | reverse complement strand
TGCCGCCCGCGTCCGCCGCGATGCCCAGGACAAGGGTGCGATCCAGCCCGAGGGTGTCGGACGGCATGAGATTGTTCGTCACCAGGATGGAGGGTTCGCGGATGTCGGTAAGGCGCGGCCGGGCGGTGAACAGCAGCTGATCCAGGACGCGGTTTCCCGCGTCGGAGAAGTCCACGGTGCGCTCGCGCAGGTACGCGCTGTCGGCCTGCTCGAGCTTTTCGCGCATCTCTTCCACGATCTGGAGGAAGACCCATTCCACGTTGCGGCGGCTCTCCTCCAGCGTGGAGCGGACCCTCTTGCGGAGCTCGGGATCTTCGAACATGAGAAGCTGCGCTTCCACCACGGACCCGTCCTGCCCGGCGATCAGCGCCTTGACCTCGGTCGAGGCCTTGTCCAGCGCCGCGAGGAACCTCGCGAACTCGGACTCGACCTGCGATTCGGGAATGTCGTAGCGGGGAACGGAAACCTTTTCTTCCAGGAACAGGAATGCCTTCCCCCGGGCGACGCCGGGAGACGCGCTGATTCCCGTGAACTCCATCATGCGGCGTGAGTATAGCGGGATTCAATGGGTCTGTCAAATTGACCGATCATTGATGCAGGGATGGCGGCATCACGAAACACCGACTCACGCTCGCGCGCGTCCCGCGGAGGGGCATCCGGGTCCCGCCGCGGGGGCGCCCCGTCACGGCACCGCGGCCTGGGCATCCTGTTCTGGATCTGCCTCGCCGCCGTGGTGGTGGCCGTTGCCGTCGCCGCCCGCGAGCCGATCAAGGCCGCGTTCACGCAGGTTCAGAAGAAGCCGAGCCCGGCACCGGCGGCGCCATCTTCCCCGGTTGCTTCCCCGGGCGGCTCCCCGGCAGCCTCGGCCCAGGGAGCACCGTCGCACCCGGCGGCGTCCGCGGCAGGCGCCGCTGGTGATGCACCCCGCGTTTCGGTAGCGCCCCTCAGCAGCACGGAACGCGGCGCCAACGCCGGCACGGCCGCGGCCGCTGGCACCGCGGCGCCGGCCGCCTCCGACCGCGTGGCCTCGGTCCCGCGACCAATCGCCCGCAAGGCACGGCTGTTCTTCACCGTCGAGGACCCCGCCGGCGCCCTCGAGCTCAAGAGCGTCATCCGGAGCATCCCGGCGAGCGACTCGCCGCTTCACGACACGCTGGAGAGCCTCCTGAAGGGCCCGACCGCGCAGGAGATGAACCTGGGCCTGGTGTCCATGATCCCGACGGACGCGCGGCTTCGAAGCGTCGCGGTGAAGGACGACACCGCGATCATCGACTTCAGCGAAGGATTCCGGTTCAACTCGCAGGGGCTGGACGCCATGAACGCGCAGCTGCGCCAGGTGGTCTACGCCGCCACCGAGTTTCCCACCGTCCGCCGGGTGCAGATCCGCATCGAGGGACAGACCGTGCGCTACCTCGGGACCGAAGGCATGCGCCTCGACCAGCCGCTCACGCGGGATTCATTCGGCAAACAGTCCTGACAGCACCGCGGCCGTCTCCGCGGGCTCCGTCCGCCCCGTCTCGAGCAGCAGGAGAAACTCGCGGTTGCCCCGCCTCCCCGCGACCGGCGACGGGGTCCCGCGCCGGACCGCCACGCCCTCCGCGGCCAGGCGCTCCAGCAGGCCCGCGACCGCTTCCCGCGCTATCGCCGGGTCCCTCACCACTCCGCGGAAATCGGCGGGGGCCGCGGCGCCCAGCTCGAACTGGGGCTTCACCAGGAAGATCCCGCGGCCCTCTCGCGTCAGCCCCAGGATGTGCCGGGCCGCGCCCCGCAGGGACCGGAACGACAGGTCGGCTACCGCGCGTCCCGCGGGGGGATCGAACGCGGCGGCGCCAAGGGCCATGATGTTGGTCCCTTCCATTGTCCGCACGCGTGGATCCGTGCGCAGGCTCCAATCGAGCTGACCCTCCCCCACGTCCACCGCGTACACCAGCGGAGCGCCGTGCCGCAGGAGGCAGTCGGTGAACCCTCCGGTGGAGCAGCCCGCGTCGATCCAGGGGCTTCCCGTGCAGTCGACGCCCCACGCGTCCAGGGCGGCAGCGAGCTTCTCCCCGCCACGGGACACGTAGGCCGACGAGGGCCGCAGGAGGAGCTCCGCACCACCGGGCACCGGGACACCGGGCTTCAGGACCACCTGCCCGTCAACCGTGACGTGGCCGCGCAGGATGGCGGCCCGAAGCTCTTTCTCGGGCTTGTCGGGGTGACGCTGGAGGAGCAGCTCGATGAGGGAAGCCTTTCGGCCCGCCATGTGCCGTGCAGCCACTACCCGCGGCCGGTGTCCCGCCGCGTCCTCAGACCGAGGAACGCTGCCGGACCCGTTCGATCTTGAGCGCTTTCCCCGTGTCCAGGTCGATCTCGATCAGCACGCCCTGGATCTCCGCGGGAGAGTTCTGCACTTCCATCTTCAGCGGCATCTGGGTCAGGCTGCGGCTGACCGCGGTCTCCTTCTTCATGCCGATGACGCTGTCCGACGGCCCGGTCATCCCGATGTCGGTGATGTAGGCCGCGCCGCGCGGCAGGACCCGCTCGTCCGCGGTCTGTACGTGCGTGTGCGTCCCGACCACCGCGGACACCTCGCCGTCCAGAGAGAGGGCGAGGGCTTCCTTCTCCTCCACCGCCTCCGCGTGGAAATCCACGATCGCCGCCTTCACCCGCGAGCGGAACTGTTTCAGCAGGGCCTTGCCCACCTGGATGGGATCCCGAAGCGGGGAGAGATTGACCCTTCCCTCCAGGTTCATGACCAGCACCGCCACGTCCCGCACCGTCACGATGCAGTGTCCCTTGCCGGGGATGGCCCCGGCGCCGCTGATGACCGGGTAGTTCTCGGGCCGAAGCAGCGTGTCGCTGGTGGCGAGCATCGGGTAGATCTCGCGCTTCTGCCAGATATGGTTGCCCGAAGTGATGACCTGCACGCCGCTGGCGCGGATGCGCTCCGCGATATCGGGGGTGAGCCCGAACCCGTCCGCGGCGTTCTCCGCGTTGGCGATCACCAGGTCCGCCGCCTCGTGGCGGATCATCTCCGGCAGCCCCACGAAAAGGGCCCTGCACCCCGGCTGTCCCACGATGTCGCCGATGATGAGGGCCCTCAGGTTTTTCGCCACTCGCGGGACCTGCCGCTACCGCGCGTACTCGATGACGCGCATCTCGCGGATGATCGTCACCTTGATCCGCCCCGGGTACTTCAGCTCGCTCTCGATCCGCTTTGCAATGGACTTGGCGAGGTCCTTGGCCTGCTCGTCGGTGATCTTCTCATTGTTCACCAGGATGCGAAGCTCGCGCCCCGCCTGGATGGCGTAGGCCTTGTCCACGCCCTCGAAGTCCTCCGCGATGGATTCCAGGTTCTCCAGCCGCTTGAGGTAGTTGTCCAGCGTCTCCTTGCGCGCGCCGGGCCGGGCCGCGGAAATGGCATCCGCGATCTGCACGATCACGGCCTCCACCGTCTCCGGCTCCACGTCGCCGTGGTGCGCCCCGATGGCGTTGAGCACCTTGGGGTCCTCCCCCAGGCGCCGCGCCAGGTCGATGCCCACCTCGATGTGGCTCCCGTCCCCGTCCGCCTCCACGCCCTTGCCGATGTCGTGCAGGAGCGCCGCGCGCTTGGCGAGCTCCACGTTGGCCCCGACCTCGGAGGCGATCATGCCGGCGATGAAGGCCACCTCCTTGGAGTGCGCCAGGACGTTCTGGCCGTAACTGGTGCGGAAATGCAGCCGACCCAGTGTCCGGATTGCCTCCGGGCTCATCGTGTGGATACCCACCTCGAAGAGCACGCGCTCGCCTTCCTCGTAGATGGTCTGCGTGATTTCCTTGGTGACCTTCTGGACGATCTCCTCGATGCGGGCGGGGTGGATCCGGCCGTCGGAGATCAGGCGGCTCAGCGCCGTCTTGGCGATCTCCCGCCGGATGGGGTCGAAGCACGAGATGACCACCGCCTCGGGCGTGTCGTCGATGATGATGTCCACGCCGGTGAGCGTTTCCAGGGTCCGGATGTTGCGGCCCTCGCGCCCGATGATCCGCCCCTTCATCTCGTCGTTGGGCAGGCTCACCGTGGTCACCGTCACCTCGGAGGCCACGTCCGTGGCCAGCCGCTGGATGGTGGTGATCAGGATGTCGCGCGCCTTCTTGTCCGAGGCGAGCTTGGCTTCCTGCTCGATGAGATTGATGGTGACCTGGGCATCGTGCCGCGCCTCGTTCTCCAGGCTCTGCACCAAGAGCTTCTTGGCTTCCGCCCTGCTCAGTCCCGAAACCCGTTCCAGTTCCGCGGCAATCCGCTCGCTTTCCTGCTGCAGCGCCGCTTCGCGTTCTACCGCTGTCCTCTCCCGGTTGCTGACCGCTTTTTCTGTTCTCTCAAGCGATTCAACGCGCTTTTCTAGGTTCTCTTCCTTCTGAAGGAGGCGTCTCTCCACGCGCTGGAGCTCCATCCGGCGCTCACGTGTCTCCTTTTCCAGCTCATTGCGTTCCCGCAACAGCCGGTCCTTGTTTTCAAGAATCGCCTCTTTCTTCTTAGCTTCCGCCTCTCGAAGTGCCTCTCCCACGATGTGAGAGGCCTTCTGCTCGGCAGACGAAAGCTGGAATCGTGCAATAAGCCATCGAATTAGCCAACCTAGAAAAACACCCGCGAGAGGAAGAATGAAGTACAACAGTGTGCTCATTTCCTTCCTCCACTAGGGTTGTATATTCATTCACAAGCTTAGATGAGATGCCGGCCTTTGTCAAGGGAAACGGTTCGCCGAAAGTCGAAGGAGAGTTGCCCTGAAGTGACGGAAGCGACCGCTATCTTACGATAAGCTTCGAAAGAATCGAGGCGGGAACGATCTCCGTTTCGCTGGTAAACGAAAGAAAGAGGAACGCTTCCTGGCCGCGGAAAATCGCCGGGATCAGCATGAGCCGTTTCATGTAGCGGATGTCCTCCGCGTCGAAGCGCGAGCTGAAAAGCCCGATCTCTGAAAGGTTTCGGTTCACGGCAGCGGCTTTCCGGGGACCCAGGATCTCGGAGGAAACCGGCTCCCGCAGGTCGAAGTGGAAAGCCTGCACCGACCTCTCGCCAAGCCCCACGGTGAGGTCCGGAAGGTATCCCGTGGCCTTCTTCATGAGCAGCCCGGCGCCAACCGCGGATACCCTTCGGGAGATCTCCACCAGGGATTTCATCTGCGTGGTGTGCGTGAACGAACGAGGGTACGTGGCCAGGAACGAATCGTAGTCCAGGCCGTTTTGTTTGAGTGGGATGGGGTTGTTCTTTTCGCGGTCCTGCGAAAAAAAATCATCCAACAAAACTCCCTTATCACCAGATACCAC
>DATKLM010000066.1:0-14879 GCA_035542415.1 Spirochaetia bacterium | reverse complement strand
GCCCGCGAAGTCCGCGCGACGTTCATGAAGTTCATCCTGGACGGAGAGCGGCGGGTGGCTCTTGGCAAGGCGTCGCCGGCGGAAAGGCAGAAGCTGGAGAAGCTCACCGCTGACGTGAAGAAGACGGAAGATGCCGGCTGGTTCATCGTCAGCCGCCAGAAAGACTTCAGCCGCTACGAGAAGATGTTCCGCGACTCAGGGGCGCGTTGAGCCCGGGACGCGCCGGGCTGGGCCGCTGATCAACGGGCCGCGAGGCGAAGCCCCGCCTCCTGGGCCTCGATGATGAGGTCCACCTTCCTGTTGAACTCCTCGTCCACGGTGCAGAGCGCCGGGTGCTTCTCATACCACTCCACCGACCACCTGATCCCCTGGGAGAACGGCACGGTTGCGGAGAAGCCGGGCACGAAGCTCTTGATCTTGGAGTTGTCGAAGATGGCGCACTGCGCCTTGTCACCGGTCAGCCCCCCGCGCGCCTCCGGGTCGAAGGCAGCGATGAAGTCGGAGGACACGTGAACGATCCGCGGCTCCGCCCCCGCGGCCGCACCGATGGCGAGCGTGATCTGGTTCCATGTCAGCGCCTCATCAGAGGTGATGTGAAACGCATGGCCGATGGCCGCGGGATTGCCGAGGAGCCCGACGAAACCCTTCGCGAAGTCCGTGTTGTGCGTCATGGTCCACAGCGACGCGCCGTCCCCGTGCACGATGATCCTCTTTCCCCGGCGCATCCTGTCCACGAGCGTCCAGGGGTGGGTCCAGCTCTGGTACCCGGCCGGGATCATGGTGAGGCCGTACGTGAAGGACGGCCGGACAATCGTGACGGGGAACCCGGTCTGCCGGTACTCGCGCAGGAGCCGCTCCTCACACGCGATCTTGTTGCGGCTGTACTCCCAGTACGGGTTGGCAAGCGGGGTGGACTCCGTGATGGGAGAGTGGGTGGGCGGCTTCTGGTAGGCGCTCGCCGAGCTGATGAAGATGTAGTGCGCCGTCATTCCCCGGAACAGCTCGATGTCGGCCTCCGCCTGCTCCTGCGTGAATACGAGCCAGTCCACGACCGCGTCAAAGCTCCTCCCCTTGAGCGCGGTCCGAACGGACGCCCGGTCCGCGGCGTCCGCCGTGATCACCTGCGCTCCCGGCGGGACCAGCTCCCCTCTGCGGCCGCGGTTCAGGAGGTGCAGCTCCATGCCGTTCTGGACAACCAGCGGAGATACGCCGGAGCTGATGACCCCGGTCCCTCCGATGAACAGTATCTTCATGCCCAGAGTATAATAAGGAAGTGACCGGCTCGTGGCGTGCCGGTGTTGAAACTCATCATGAAAGAGAAAAAGACGAGCGACCTGGTGACGTCCGCGGTCTTCAACGTGATCTTCCTGGTGTTCGTGAACACGATCCCCCTCTGGCAGCAATCCACGCGGGGAGTGATTCTGGACACCTGGAGCAGCGTCCTCTGGGCAATGAACATCTCCATCGGATCGCAGATCGCCGGGAACCTGTTCCTGCTCTTCTACCGGCCCCGGTGGCTGTCAGAGCTCCTCGGCGCCGTGTTCGCCGCAACCGGCTTTCTCTCCGTCGTCGTCTTCTTCATCGTGTTCCCGCTCGACTTCTCGAAGGTGGTCGGTCCGTGGCTGAACACGCTGGTCAAGATCCTGTGCATGCTCGGCATGGCGGGAAGCCTGATCGGGTTCATCGTGCAGCTCGTGCGGTTCCTGCGGGAAGCCGGAAAGGCGCTCGTGAAGGCGACATGAAGATCGCCTGCATCTCGGACAAGGGCGGCCGGTCCGCGCTGTCCGAAGACCTCTGGCGCAAGCTGCGCGTGCTCGCGGAGGCCCGGGGGCATGCGCTCCAGAGGATCGAGCTGGACCGTGATGAAGTATCGTCGTGCACGGGCTGCTTCCTGTGCTGGAAGACGGCAAGCCGCGAATGCGTCTCCCGGGATCCCATCGGGAATCTCACGAGAGCAAAGCTCGATGCCGACCTCGCCGTCTGGCTGGCGCCGGTCGTCTTCGGGACAGCGAGCTCAGCGGTCAAGAACGCCATGGACCGCGGCGATCTGCTGTGGTTGAATCCCAAAAGGGCCGCGGTCGTCATCGGGTACTCCGAGGACATGGACAACGAGGAGAGAAGCACGTTCCTGGACCTTATCCGGTTGCACCGCGGCGCAAAGGATGTCGTTCATCCCGAGAACAAGGAAGACGTCTCGGTATTCGCCACACGCTCGGCGCGGGACAATGACTTCATCTGCCGGAGGCTGGGAGACATGCTGTGAAGGTCTGCTTCATCAACGGCAGTCTGCAGGGAGAGAAAGCCTCCTCTCTCTTCTTCCTGCGCGCGCTGCAGAGCCTCCTGGATCGCGATCCTGCCAGGCCCGACATCGTCACCGTTGGATGCAGAACCAGGGGCCGTCATTCGAAGGAAGACATCGCTGCGATCAGGTCCGCGGACGCCGTTGTCATCGCCTTTCCCCTTTTTGTCTATTCGCTCCCGGGAGCCCTGACCAGGCTCCTCGAGGACTGGCAGGCATCTTTTGCGGACGCGGAGCAGGCCAAAGGCGCCGGGTCGGACCCTGAGGGAGCCAGGGTCTATGCAATCGTCAATTGCGCGTTCGCGCGGCCGGAAACCAACCGGGAAGCCATCCGCGTGCTGCAGAACTTCTGCGGGCGGACGGGGCAGCGCTGGAGGTTTGCCATCTCCATCGGCTGCGGAGCCGTTGTGGTGATGACCTCCCGAATACCCGTGATACGACGGGCCCTGACGAGCGCGCTGTCGCGGATAGCTGCGGACATCCTGGGCGAGGCTGCCGGCGGCCGTGAGACCATTTCCGTGAGGCCGATCATTCCCGCTTTCGTCGGAATCACCATCCGGCGGACGCTGGAGTGGAGGGCCGCGCGGCGGAGAAAAAAAGCGGCCCGGCCGTCCGAAATTCCTGTATAATCACCGCATGCAGGGCGCCCGGCTTCTCCTCTGCGCTGCCGTCGCTCTGATGGCGGCCTGCTCCCCGAAAACCCCGATTCCCCAGGACCCCGCACCCGCGACGCTCGTGAAGGCGCCCGAGTCGCCCTCCGTGGGAGGCGCTGTCGTCCCCTGGCCGACCAGGGGATGGAAGACCTCGACGCCGATGGCGCAGGGCATGGACGCGGACAAGCTTCAGTCGCTTCTGGATTCCGCGCGCATGCAGAACCTGAGCCTTCACAGCGTTCTCGTCATCCGTCACGGCTCCATCGTCATGGAAAAGTACTTCGGCTCGTGGGACGCCGCGGCCGCCCACTCCCTTTTCTCCTGCACCAAGAGCTTCGTCTCCGCGCTCGCCGGGATCGCCCTGGACAAGGGGCTGATCCCGGGTCTCGATAGCCCCGTTCTGAGCTTCTTCGCCGGGCAGAGTTTCGAAGAATTCGACAGCCGCAAGCGGGCCATGACCGTGGAGAACCTGCTGACGATGAGCACGGGGCTGGGCTGGCGGGAAGAGGACGAGACGTACCAGAAGATGTACACGGACTCCGGCGACTGGGTGAAGTTCATTCTCGATCTCCCCATGGTCTCGACGCCGGGCCGCCATTTCGACTACAGCTCCGGCAGCTCCCACCTGATCTCGGCGATCATCCAGGAAACAAGCGGGGTGAACGGCTACGATTTCGCCAGGGAAAACCTCTTCGGTCCCCTGGGGATCAAGGATCCTTCCTGGGAACGAGACCCGGCGGGGATTCCCGTTGGCGGATGGGGCCTGAGCCTTACCCCGCGGGACATGGCGAAGCTGGGATACCTCTACCTCCATGACGGGGCCTGGGACGGGAAGCAGGTCGTGCCCGCGTACTGGGTCTCCACCTCCACGCAGCCGCAGATCAAAGCAAGCGACACATGGGAGTACGGCTACCAGTGGTGGGTGGACCCCGACGGGGCTTTCTTTGCCGCGGTCGGGCGCTACGGCCAGGGGATCTTCGTTGTGCCCGGCCTCGACCTCGTGGTCGTCTTCACGGCCCACATCGATTCCACGGACACCGAAGCGGAACTGCTGAAGAAGTACATCATCCCGGCGTGCCGGCCCGACCACTCGAGCTGACCTCCGCGGTCTCCAGGAGCAGGTCCACGAGCGCGGGAACACTCGTGCGCTCCAGGCGCGGGCGGTCCTGGAAGAGCGCCACGATCTGTTCGACCCGGTCTGGCTGAAGACGGCTTGCCAGGTTCTCCCGCAGCTTCCTGAACAGAAGCGGCACTCCCTCTGCCCGCCTTCGCCGGTGGCCGATGGGGTACTCCACGGCGAGATCGTCCGTGGACGTCCCGTCCTGGAACATGATCTGAATGGAATTGGCGATCGAACGCTTTGACGGGTCGAGGTAGTCCGCGGAGTACCGCGGATCTTCCTCCATCGTCATGACCGCGCGAAGCCGGTCGATCCGGGGGTCGCGGGCCGCCTCATCCTCGTAGTCCTCAGCGCGAAGACCGCCGGTGATCAGGGCCACGGCCACGGCGTACTGCAGGCAGTGGTCCCGGTCCGCCGGGTTTGCCAGCGGGCCCTTCTTGTCGATGATCCGCAGTGCGGATTCCTGCGTTTTGATTCGGATGGCACGGATGCTCTCCAGGCGGTCCTTCACGCGCGGGTGCAGCGACAGAGCCGCCTCAACGGCCGTCTGGGCGTGGAACTCAACAGGGAACGAAATCTTGAACAGAATGTTCTCCGCCACATACGAGCCAAGCGGCCGGCCCAGGCGGATCGTCCTTCCCCCGAACATCGCATCCTGGAAGCCCCAGCGCGGCGCGGAGAGCGCGGAGGCGTATCCGGGCTCTCCCGCCATGCCCATGAGCGCGAGCCGCACGCCGCGCGCGGTGGCGTCACCGGCGGCCCAGGACTTCCGCGCCCCGGTGTTCGGCGCGTGTCGGTAGGTGCGGAGCGGACCCAGGTCGATCCAGGCGTTGGACAGAATGTCCGTGAGCTGGCTGCCGCTGGCGCCCATGAGCCAGGCGGCGGCGGCCGCGGAAGCGATCTTCACGAGGATCACGTGATCCAGGCCGATGCGATTGAAAGAGTTTTCCAGGGCGAGAACTCCCTGGATCTCATACGCTTTGATCTGCGCCTCCAGAAGGCGCCGCACCGTGACGGGTGTGCCCCTGCGGGCCAGCCAGTCCGACACGGCGAGAAGGCCGCCGATGTTGTCCGACGGATGCCCCCACTCTGCCGCGAGCCACGTGTCGTTGTAGTCCAGCCAGCGGATCATGCTGCCGATGTTGAACGCGCCCTGCACCGGATCCAGCTCGAAGGACGTGCCCGGCACCCGGCACCCGGGGGACAGGACGGCGCCGTCCACCACGGGACCCAGTCTCCGCCGGCATTCGGCGAACTGCAGGGAGAGGATTGCACAGCCCAGCGCATCCGCGAGGCTCCAGGAGGCCGCCTCGAAAGCTGCTTCCCCGTCGAGCGGGGATACCACGTAGGCGGCGATCTCGGACA
Source organism: Spirochaetia bacterium (assembly GCA_035542415.1). Taxonomy (GTDB): domain Bacteria; phylum Spirochaetota; class Spirochaetia; order SZUA-6; family Fen-1364; genus Fen-1364. The sequence continues at coordinate 9,442 of DATKLM010000066.1, read as the reverse complement.
GGAGCGCGTCCGCGTTCATTCCCCTTCCCGGACGAGCGGCACGTACACCCGAGGATCCGGGCCGGTGTAGCGGCTGATGGGCCGTATGAGCTTGTTGTTCGACCTCTGCTCGATGACGTGCGCCATCCAGCCGCTGATGCGCGCAAGGACGAACAGCGGCGTGTACAGCTCCGTCGGGATGCCGCAGAACCGGTATGCCAGCGCGCTGTAGAAGTCGAGGTTGGGGAAAAGCTTCTTCTCGTCCCACATCACCTTTTCGATGCGCTCGGCGACGGCGAACATGCGCTTCTGCTCGGGGTCCACCGCGAGCTTCGCCGCCCACTCCTTGATGACCCCGGAGCGCGGGTCGGACACCGTGTAGATGCGGTGACCGAAGCCCATGATTTTCTCCTTGAGCCCCAGCCGCACGAGAACTCCGCCCTCGGCTTCCTCGGGGTCCGTGTAGGCCTCGATCAGCTTCATGGCCTCCTCGTTGGCCCCGCCGTGCAGCGGGCCGGCGAGCGCGCCGATTGCTCCGGCAATCGCCGAGTGAACGTCCGACAGGGTGCTCGTGATCACGCGCGCAGCGAACGTGGAGGCATTGAACTCGTGCTCGGCGTACAGGATCAGGGAGACGTCCAGGCACCGGCGGAGCTCTTCCGGCGCGGGTTTGCCCCGCAGCCCGTGGAGAAGGCAGCCGGCGATGGAGTCCTCGGATTCCGGCAGCCTCTTGCCTTCGCGATGCAGAACAATGGAGGGCATGACGGCAAGCAGCCTGTCCGCGAGGTCAAAAGGATCGACTCCCGCGCGCTCGGGCTCGACGTTTCCCAGGACGGAGACGCCGGTGCGAAGAATGCCCATCATGCCGTCCCCCGCGGGAATGTCGTCCAGCACGCGCGCCAGCGCCGGGGGCAGCTGGCGCAGGCCCCGCAGCCTGGCTTTGTAATCGCGAAGCTGCGCCGGCGAGGGAAGGTCCCCTCTCAGGAGCAGCCAGGCAACTTCCTCGAAGCCGGCGTGGGCGGCGAGGTCCTCGATGGAATAGCCGCGGTAGCTCAGGCCCCGGCCCTGGATCCCCACGGTGCTGATGGCGGAGTCCGCCGCGACGATTCCGGCGAGCCCGCCGACCTTCTTCACGTCTGCAAACTTGCGATCGTATTCAGCCACGTTTCTGCCTGCGCTCCTGCGCCTCGTAGCCGAGCAGGCCATACAGCTCCGCCCGGCTCATCATCTCAGGCACAATGCCTGCCTGGGTGCCGCGCTCCCGGATCTCCTTCAGAACGCGGAGGGCGGCGCGGTTCATCGCCCTGCTCGCGGACAGCGGATACAGCGCCATGTCCACCCCGGCAGCGGCCAGCTGGGTCGTCGTGAATGACGGGGTGAGTCCGAACTCCGTCAGGTTGGCGAGGATCGGCCTGCCGGCCGCTTTCCTGAACGCCTTGTAGTCATCCAGGGCTGCAAGCGCCTCGGGGAAGATCATGTCCGCACCGCCATCGGCGTACGCCGCTGCCCGCTCCAGCGCCCGATCCAGTCCCTCCACGGCCACGGCGTCCGTACGCGCCATGAGCACGAACCCGGGGTCGCTCCGCGCGTCCACGGCCGCCTTGATCCGGTCCACCATCTCCTGCGCGCTCACGAGCGCCTTGCCGGGCCGGTGGCCGCAGCGCTTGTCGCTCACCTGGTCTTCCATGTGCACCGCGGCCACGCCGGCGCGGATCATTTCCCGGATGGAGCGACCGATCATGAGCTCCGCGCCGAAGCCCGTGTCAATGTCCACGAGCAGGGGCAGGTCCACGGCGCCGGTGATGCGGCGGGCGTCCTCCAGGACGTTGTCCAGGGTAGTCACGCCGAGATCAGGAAGGCCAAAAGAGAGATTCGCGACGCCGGCGCCGGAAAGGTAGATTGCCCGGTAGCCGACGTTCTGCGCCATCAGAGCCACCAGCGCGTTCGGCGTGCCTGCTATCTGGAGGGGTTTCTCTTCATCCAGGGCCCGGCGGAAGCGCTCTCCCGCGCTTCCGCTTTTCGACATTTGATCATCCACCACGCAAAAATAGTCAATGGAAAGCCCGTCGTCAGCTTGGAAAGCAGGCCCTTGTGGAACGCAGGTCTTCAGCTTGCCGCCGGCATTCCCACCGCTCCGCGTTCACCGTCTCCGGCATCCGCCGCGTGGGCCAGCTCGGGGTGCATGGCCACGAGCGCGTCACGGAACGCCTGCGTGCAGGAGCGGATCTTTGCGCAGAGGAGCTGGTGGGCCATGATCTGGTCGTACGTGATGGACATGGACGGGAGGGGAATCAGGACCGACGCCTCCTCGATGACGTTGCCTGCCATGGTTCTGATTGTCTGCTTCAGGGCGTTGTAGGCAACCGACGTGCGGGGGGACGTGTTGAGGAGGGCCACCGGCTTTCCGTAGAAAGCCAGGTTGCAGCTCACGAGCCAGTCCAGCGCGTTCTTGAGCACGCCCGAGACGCCGCTCGCGTACTCGGGGCTGGCGATGATGACCCCGTGGGCCATGTCGACGGCTTCCCGGAACGTCGACACGCTCTCCGGCGCCGCGCCGTCGATGTCGATGTCCGGATTGAACGGCGGGATGCGGCCGAGGCCGCCGAAGAGGTGGATCCTCACGTCCGCCGGTGCCAGCGCAGACGCGGCCTTCAGTACGGCGGTATTCACGGAAGCCTTGCGGAGGCTCCCCGAGATGGCAACGATCTTCACCATGACGGGATGTAAAATAACCAGAGCCGGGGCCGGAGTGAAGGAGAGTGTCACCCCAGGGGTGTGAAGTTGTCCAATGCCTCGAAAAGGAGGGGAGCGGCGCGCCGCATCTCCGCGTATCGCCTGATGATCTCCACGGAAACGGGGGACACGGGGCGGCCGTCCACCTCTGTCTGGCCGACGCCGACGAAGGCCACGAGCTTCACTTCGCTCATGGGGACCGGCTCGCCCGGGGCCCGAACGTAGAAGACCTTGTGGAAATCCTGGAACCCCCGCGTGGCGTGCGGGGGAGCCTCATGGCAGAAGAGCTCAATCGCGGCGAACGCGCGAAGGCCGGTCTCCTCCCGCAGCTCGCGGACCGCGGCCTGGAGCCGGCCCTCCTGGAAGCTCGTGCGGCCGCCAGGGAGGATGAACTTCCCGTTTCTTGTTGCGTTCACGAGGATCCCGCGCCGCGTCTCCAGAATGACGGTGCCCCGGTACTGCTTTCTCACATTCCGACAATATCACAGGGCGGAATAGTCGCGCGCTGCAGTCTCCATGAGAAGGAAAAAAGCCTGTCCCTCCGCCGCCGTTCCCGGCCGGTCGAAGTGGGGAGACGCACACACGCCCTGGACAAGACCCCAGCGGTCTACTTTGGAACGGGCTGCATTCCGCATGGCTTCCGCCGGTTTCCTGCAGCTCGACTCGAGCCAGCCCCCGGCCATCCCCCGGTAGAGAACGTAGCTCAGCATCTGGGAGAAGTTCGTCTCCACGAATGTGCCGGGATCATCGATGACATCGTGAAAGAGGCCGTCCGGACGGATCCAGGAAAGGCAGGCCTCAACCCCCTCCTGGACGAAGCGGATCAGCTCCTCCCTCTCTGCCCGCCTCTCGTGCGGAAGAGTGCGGATGACGCGCGTCATGCCGGCAAGCGCCCAGCCGTTTCCAACACCCCAGAATGCTTTGCGGGCAAAAGCCCCCATGCCGTCGTCCCAGATATGGGAGAGGAGCTTCTTCTTTGGATCAAGGAGAATCCGGCGAAAACCGTGGATCTGCTTCAGTGCTTCTTCGTGATGGCCGGCCGCGGACAGAAACGGCGGTGCCATGTAGAAAGAGTCCACCCAGACCTGCGGCCTGTCATGGAGGTGGTACAGGATGCCGTCCCGGGTCCGAGGCGCGCGCCTCAGCAGCCAGTCCGCCATCCGGTCTGCGGCTTCCTGCAGGGATGGGTCGCCTGTCGTGCGCGCCGCGAACAGCATCGCCTCCCCGATAGCAGCCGGGTCTGTCACCGCAGGGAGGCCCCCCATGACAGCGAGCCTGCCGTCCGCGAGCTGCCGGACCAGTGCTTCCTTTGCCATGAGAATCACGAGGTCCGTGTCCCCGGATTCCAGGAGCGCCTGTGCAGCGACCCCCTGCTCCCAGGAGTAGCGCTGCATGGCAAGCAGGGCAGTTTTAACTTTCTGAGCGAGATCCGCCTGCATCTCTACCTCGCCACCGGCCGTGCGGGATCCGTGATCCAGTGGCTCCAGGAGCCGGCATACAGGCGCGGCATCCCCTTCCCTGCCTGCACGAATGCCAGGGCCTGGTGAGCAGCCGTCACGCCGGACCCGCAGTAGAGCACTGTGCGGGAAGGACTCCTGCCGCCGGTCAGCCTCTCCAGCCTTTCCTGCAGCTCAGCGGAGGATCTGAACGAGCCGTCCGCCGCCAGGTTGTCCTGCCAGGGCGCGGACACGGCACCAGGAATGTGTCCGGCAACCGGATCCAGCGTCTCGTTCTCCCCGCGGTAGCGGTCCGCTGCACGCGCATCCAGCACGACCCAGTCCGGATCATGGAGGACAGCAAGAACGTCGTCCGCATCCACGGCCATCTCGGCGCGGAACCGGGGGACGAACGGCGACCGGCCAGCGTGCCCGCCAGCAGGTCCCGCTTCAACGGGGAATCCCGCCGCGACCCAGCGTTGAAAGCCGCCGTCCAGGACGGCCACGGCCTCGTGCCCGGCCCACCTGAGAAGCCACCACAGGCGCGCAGCGGCCATGCTTCCCGACGAATCGTCATAGACGACCACCTGTGTCCCATCGCCGATCCCCCATTGACGCACGCTGTCCGTGAATGCGTCGGGGGCCGGGAGGGGGTGCCGTCCCGTTCGTCCCGGTACGATGGGACCGGAAAGATCGCGATCCAGATGAGCATAGAGGGCGCCCCGGACGTGCGACCGCTCGAAATCCCTCTCCCCCTGTGCGGGCTCCCGGATGACGAACCGGCAGTCGATGAGGACCCAGTCGTCCTCACCAAGGTGCCGGCGCGCGTCGGCCTGATCGATGACGGCGTTGTGCATGCCGTGCGCTGCCGTTACTTCGGCGGCGTCCAGCCCTTGAGGACGGATTCTCGGGCATCCCTCTTCCCCTGGGGCGGAAGGCCGAAATAGCCGTTGGCCAGCGCACCTTCCCAGTCTCCGTAGCTCGGATTGGGCAGGACGACGAACTGCGTCCCGAACCGGGCCTTGTTCTGGTCAACGATGGCGTTCCGGTCCTTCATGCTCTTGTGCCACGTTCCGATGGGAAGGTCATTCGCATTGTCGCCCATGTAGACAGCCACGGAGTAGTCCTTTGCCACCTGGTCGAACCGCGGCTGCTTGTCGCTGGATCCCGTGGAGACCAGGACGTGCCTCGTGTCCGCAAAGGGGAACCCGAGGTCCTGCATGTTCTTGATGGTACCCGCGAGGCCGGCCTGGTCACGGTTGGTCACGTAGAAGACCTCGACGCGCTTCGAGCGCACGTCGTTGAGGAACTCCACGGCACCGGGCATCGCCGCGGCCTGCGCCGCCTGCTCCCACAGCGTCCACGTCTTGGGGGAGAACGAGTCGTTCGTCCCGATCAAACCCGCGTCGTATGCCGAGTTGTCGAAAAGCGTCTCGTCCATGTCGGCAATGATGGCAAGCGGCTTGTCCCCCGGTTTCGCCGCGGCCGCCGCCTTGTCCACGATCATCTCGGCCAGGTTGTACGCCTGGTAGCACAGCTCGCGGTACTCCGCGGAGGCCTGCATCCACACCAGGGCCATGACGGTCTGCTCGTTCAGGTCCTTCACGGTGGCGGGCGCCTGGTCCTGGGCGGACACGAAGGACGCGCTGAACACGAGCAGGAACACCAGAAGCAGTGATGCAGAGGCGCTCTGAGAGAATCGATTCACGACAATTCCTCCTTCCTTCATGAAAGCCATTTCTCGAGCCAGTCGAATGCCTCCGCCTGCATCGGGAGATCCAGCTTGTGCGGCCCGTGATGCACCCGGAAGCGGAAGCGATCTTCCGCGCGGGCCTTGCGGTAGATCTCGGTGAGCATCCCGCTGGCGCGCTCGGTTTCCGCGAAGGTGAACAGCGGGTCGTCCGTGGTGGCCAGAACGAGGGACGGCAGGGGAGCCCGGAGGCCCAGGATCTCCGGAAAGTCCAGGAGCGGGGGAAGCCCGGGCACGTAGATCATCCAGGTATGGGTGTAGCTGGTGGACAGGAGATAGTCACGCCAGGTCGTCATCATGCCGGCGCACACGGCGCAGCGGATCCTGTCGTCCAGGCCTCCCAGGAAAACCGTGCGAAGCCCGCCGCCGGAGAGGCCGCCGCACCCCAGCCGGCCGGGGTCCACGTCCGGGCGGGAGACCAGGTAATCCAGGGCAGCGCGATCCTCCGCCACCATCACGCCCGGCCACGTGAGGCCGGCGCAGAAAAGGGACTTGGCCACGACTGCCTCGTGCTGTGCGGCAAATGCGTTATAGGCTGCGATCTTCTCTGAAGACTCGTCGGCCGTCACGTCCAGGCTCGCGGCCGGCACGGCTGCGGCAAGGTCATCCGGGGTGAGCTCGCGGATCTCAAGTGGCGGGCTCATGAGCCTCTGCACGACATGAGACGGGAGATCGGATGCAAGGATCCTCCGACTGTCGAACGGGAAAACGTCGTGGACCAGGACGCCGAAACCGCGCCGGGCCAGCTCGTTCGCCCACCCGACTCCGCCGTAGTACTCCTCCATGTGCGCGATGGCCAGCGCATGGTCTGCCGGGCCGGTCCGCACGATCTTTCTTCTGCCGAAATGCTTGTCTCCCCCGTGGTCGTGAAACGCCAGGACCCCGGGGAGTTTCCCCCGGGCGTCGCGCGGCTTCAGGAAAAACGCCCGGGTGCGGGGTCCCCACGGAAGCTGCCAGGAAAGCTCTTCCACCTGCACGCCGTCGTGCACGCGGGATCCGTGGACCTGCACGTCCGCCGCGCCGGCACGGGGACAATGCAGAAGGCCGAGGAGCGCGGCGCGAGCTTCTTCCTTCCAGAGAGACAGGTCCTGCCGGCTTCCGGCGCGGAATGAAAGCTCTCCCGGTCGGTCTCCCAGCAGTTCGGCAGCCCACGCGCCGTAGGCGCCGAGCATGGTGCGTTCCACGGGTGCATGATAGAAAAGTGCCGCCGCTGATGCAAGGTATGGACAATTGTCACGGACGAACCGGGCGCACTTCGATGCATCCGGCGCGCAGGGGCGGGATCCGGGAGGCAAGGCGGATGGCCTGATCCAGGTCCCTCGCCTCGATGAGGACGAAACCTCCGAGCTGCTCTCTCGTCTCGGCAAAGGGGCCGTCCGTCGTGGTGACCCTGCCGTTCTCCATCCTCAGCGTTGTTGCGGTGCGCACGGGCTGCAGGGCGGCCCACGAAAGATAGCGGCCGCTCCTGCGCCGCGCCTCGTCGCGGGCCCGGGAATCGTCCATCAGCGTCTCGTATTCCCGGCGCGACAGCGCGCCCACCTCCGCCTCGTCCTGGTACACGAGGCACAGGTACCTCATGCCCGCTTTCCCGGGGCCGCGGTCAGCGGTATGGGGAACATCTCCTGGATCTCGGAATCCGCCGTGAACCCCGGGCCGAGAATCCGGGTATGGAGTTCCATGAAGCGCCTGCCGAGCTCCAGCGCCTCTTCCCGTGACGTGACCTGCACGATGGCGTAGCCGCCCACGATCTCCTTGGACTCCGTGTGTGGTCCGTCGGTCACGCTCAGCCTCCCGCCGGACGCGGTGATATGCGTGATCTTTGTGCTGGACGCCATGCCGCCGGTCTCGATCAGCACTCCCGCCGCCGCGTTCTCCTTCGTGAGGCTGTCGATTGCCTCCGTGAGCTCCGGCGTTGAGGCGAAGGCCTTGTCCGCTTCCATCTTGATCGTCATCAGGAACTGCACGGACCTATCTCCTCTCCGCGGCCCTTCGCAGGGTCGCTTCCCTCGCTCTCAGCTCAGGGGTCAACTGCTCTCCGAAGTCCTCCTCCTCGAAGATCTGCCGGATCTCCACCTCGGTTCCGCCGTCGAACGGCGCGCGCTTGAGCCACTCCACGGCCTCCTCCAGGGACTTCGCTTTCCAGATCCAGTACCCGGCCACGAGCTCCTTCGTCTCCGCGAACGGCCCGTCGATCACCGTTCGCGCTGCTCCGGAGAAGCGTACCCGCGCGCCCCGGGAGCTGGGTTGAAGCCCCTCCCCGGCCAGCATGACGCCGGCCTTCACGAGCTGCTCGTTGAACGTCGTCATTTCCGCCAGAGCCTTGGTGTCCGGCATGACGCCGGCCTCGGACTCCCTTGAAGCCTTGACCAGAACCATGAACCTCATCTTTGAACCCTCCTCGACATGTAGTCGATCAATCAGCGTCAAATCGACATCCCACCCGGACATCCTAGCCCGGCAGCTCCGCAAGCCGCCGCTTCAGGAACCTCTGCTCCGGCTCCTGCTGCGTGAGCGACAGCGCGCGCTCGTAGGAACGCCGCGCCTCGTCGTTCCGTCCCAGCCTCCGGCAGAGATCCGCCCGCACCGAGTGCGCCAGGTGGTATTCTTCCAGGTCGCCCTGGGCCAGGATGGCGTCCACCAGGGTGAGGCCCGCCTGCGGGCCGTCACGCATCGCGACGGCCACCGCGCGGTTCAGCTCGATGACGGGCGACGGGTCCGCCCGGGCCAGAAGGTCGTAGATCCCCACGATCTGGGGCCAGTCCGTCTGCTCCGGGCCGGGCGCCTCGGCGTGAAGCGCTGCAATTGCGGCCTGCAGGGTGTACGGACCGAACCTGCGGGATGCCAGTGCCTTCTCCACGAGGGTCGTGCCCTCCGCGATCTGCGTCTTGTTCCAGAGCGCGCGGTCCTGGTCCGGCAGGAGGATGATCTCCCCGTCCCGGGAGGCGCGTGCCGCGCGCCGGGACTCCTGGAGCAGCATGAGCCCCAGGAGGCCCGTTGCCTCCGGCTCCGGAAGGAGCTCCACGAGCAGCCGTCCCAGGCGGATGGCTTCCTCTGACAGGTCGCTCCGGGTGAGGGAAGCGCCTGACGACGCGGCGTACCCCTCATTGAAAACGAGGTAGATCACGCGAAGGACGGCATCCAGCCGATCCGGCAGGTCCTCCCGTGATGGCACCTCGTAGGGAATGTGCGCATCACGGATCTTGAGCTTCGCACGGACGATCCTCTGGGCAAGGGTAGGCGCGGTGGTCAGAAAGGCCCGGGCGATCTCTTCCGTGGTCAGACCACAGACCTCGCGGAGCGTCAGCGCCACGCGGGCATCGGGGGAGAGCGCGGGATGACAGCAGGTAAAGATCAGTCTCAGCCTGTCATCCTCCACGCCCGGACCTCCGGCCCCGGCCGCTTCCCGGTCACTCACGACAGAGTCCGTGGCATCCGCAGCCGCCTCGACCTCGAGCTGCCGCGCGATCTTTTCCACGGAAGCGTCGAACCGGGCCCGGCGGCGCATGGCATCGATTGCCTTGAACCTCCCTGCCGAGACGAGCCA